>NZ_JAGQBA010000002.1:0-300000 GCF_024345395.1 Cyanobium sp. Tous-M-B4
CCAGTAAGGTCACGGGAAGAACACCCGTTGATAGGCTCTATGTGGAAGCGCAGTAATGCGTGAAGCAGAGGAGTACTAATAGACCGAGGGCTTGACCAAAACTCAGGCTCTAAACAAAAGCTTGTTTCCAGTTCACAATCACCTGACTTTAAGGTTGAGTGATTTTCTTACCTATGTAGTTCTCAGGGTTCAACCTGAGGATGAATACTTTCCTGGTGTCCATGGCGCAGTGGAACCACTCCGATCCATCTCGAACTCGGCTGTGAAACGCTGCAGCGGCAACGATATTTGGGGGGCAGCCCCCTGAGAAAATAGCTCGATGCCAGGTAAAACATTCATCCCAATCAACTTCATCTTGCTCTTGAAAGAGTTTGTGTAAGTTGACTTAAAAGCCACCCCTAAGGGTGGCTTTTTTGTTGGTTAAGCTTCTTGGGTGGCCTTGGTAATTACAGCGGCTGCGGCTCAGGAACGCAACTCAGGAACGATGCACATGGACGTGTTTCCAGATGCCATCTATTCTCTGCCAAACACGGGTCTCGCAGCAGCTAGCGGTAACGGCTGCTCCGTCGACCATCTTCTGGGTGAGACGGGTGTAGCTCAATACGGCGGCGTCGGGACTGATCCAGCGAATATGTGGTCTGGCCATGCTCACCTGTATTGGGGCTGGAGGGCCGCTCGGCGCTGCTGCTGGTAAGTCGAAATAGAATTGATGGAAGGCAAGGCCCTCTGCGAGGACCCCATTGGTCTCTGCTTCGAAGCAGGTGAGATCTGCGCTGCAGTGGTTGGCATAGGTGAGCCAATCACCGTTTACGACGCTTTCAAGCAGGGTTTGGTTGAGGCAGATCAACTGCTTCTCGTTTGTCTGCGCCGCCCCAGCTTTTGCATCAATATCCTGATTGCCTTGATTCATGGGTTTAGCTCCAGGTCTTGGAATGAGCTGATCCTCTCAAACCGACTCACCGCTTGTGCCGAATTGCCTGGGCGGATGCTGAGCAGGGCCTGCATGCCGCTGGCCGCCGCCGCTTCGCATTCGGCCAGGGTGTCACTTATAAACAAAATTTGGTGGCTTGGAACATCAAGCGACTCGGCAATCTTTATGTAGCTGCTCTGATCCCGCTTGCTGCCGACGCGGGTGTCAAACCAGTGCCCAAATAGCGACCTGAGATCTCCACCACTGCTGTATCCGTAGATCAGCTGTTGGGCTCCAACTGATCCAGATGAATAGACCGCCAATTGCAGTCCGGCTGCATGCCACTGCCGAAGGGCGCCTGGTACATCTTCAAACAGCGGACCCTGAAGGTTGCCACCTTGGTAGCCAATTTCCCAGATCATCCCCTGCAGCTCTTTGAGTGGTGCGAGCTTGCGATCCTTTTTGATCAGCCAATGCAGGTACTTCAAAACACCCTCTCTCCAGCCTGATTGCCCCTGCTGCCGCATTGACTGAGCTTCGGGATCTGGATCTTCCGCCCAGGCTTTCTCCACTTCCGCTAGCAACTCTTGAACCTCCGGGTCCTTGTGCCGCCCGTTCAAAAAGCTGCCGAGATGTTCAGCTGCATAGGGGAAAAGGGTGGCTGATACAAAACTCACCGGGCAGGTGGTGCCTTCAATGTCAAGCAGCACATGGCTCAAGCCATGCCGTTGCACAACTGCCCTGCCGTGCTGTCTGCCGCTTAGCCCCTGAAGCAACACTTGGCGCCAGTGTTGCTCCAGCAGAAACTCCAGAATCTCGAGATGTCTTCGAGCTGTTGTTAGATCTTTGCCCCAGGCATAGAGCCCATGCCCCGCAATCAGTAACCCATAGGGCGCTGCCGCGAGGTGGGCTTCCGCGTTGCTGCGCAGTCGTGCCAGATCCTGATCGTTAGCCAGTACTGGAATTGAGACGCTGGTGGCGTGGGTGACCACACCTTCAAGTCCTTTAAGCATCTCCAGGTCCTGGAGCACTAGGAAGGCAGCCCCTTGTTTGGTGGGTGCGTAGTGCTGGGACAGCAGGGTTCCCGCTTGGGAATGGGTGTGCAGCACCGCACCGGCTCCACAGGTCTCCACAAGGCCGAGGTGCAGGGCGGTTTCGGCGCTGGCCCGCCCGGTGCCTTTCAACACTGCCCCAGCAGCATCGACCACGATCAGCTGCTCTGGGGCAACGTTGCCCTTATCCACCCCGCTTGGGGCCATCAGCAACTCCAGCGGCTGCCACCGCAAAACGCAGCTGAAGTTGCCTCCTGTGCCATCGCACCAACCGCGGCGATGGATAGCGGCCATCGTCGCGCTGAGCTGTTGAGCTAATTCGGCTGTTTGTGATGCGGTGCTATCCACGCAAGCTTGCGGTTGGTTCAATGCTGGCAGCTCGGGCACCAGTGGCTGCTGCGCCCGCCGAGTTTCTCGCGTTGGACGGGGGTGTTGCAGCGGCGGCAGGGTTCGCCGCCACGCCTGTATACCCAGGCCACGCCACCGTAATTGCCGTTGTTGCCCTTGAGGTCGCGGAAGTCGCTGAAGGTTGTGCCACCAGCGCCGATGCTGGTTTCAAGCACCTCCACCAGGGCCTGGCGCAGGCGCTCCAGCTGCGAGATGCCAAGGCTGCCGCTGGTGGTGGCGGGCCGAATTCCTGCAGCAAACAGGGACTCATCGGCGTAGATGTTGCCTACCCCCGCCACCAGCGCTTGATCCAGCAGGGCATTTTTGATTGGCCGCCTCGAGCCCCGCAGCCGCTCTGCCAGGTAGGCCGCGTTGAAGGCTGGGCTGAAGGGCTCGGGCCCCAGCCGCCCCAGGCCCGTGATTACCGAGTCCAACGGTTGGCCTGGCGGTACCCACCACATCTGGCCGAAGCTGCGGGTGTCTACGAACCGCAGCTCCTGATTGCTGGCAGCAAACAGTTGCACGCGGGTGTGGGAGCAGGCCGGTTTCGGTGTTTCCAGCCAAAGGAATTGGCCGGTCATGCGCAAATGCACGCCCCAGCTGCCAGCCTCTTCACCCCCTCGACTGAGCTGGCTCATCAGATATTTGCCACGTCGCGACCAGGTGCCAACTCGACACCCGCATAAGGCCGCAGCGAATGCAGCGGGGTCGACCGGGCTGGCTATGGCCCTAGCCCGGTGCACCTCAACCCTGCTGATCTCAAAGCCTTGGGTCTGCTGCTCGAGACCCCGCCGCACGGTTTCAACTTCGGGTAATTCCGGCATTGGCTTAAGCGCTTGCCCAGCAAAATGCCCGCGCAACCAAAAGTTGCACGGGCTTTAAAGAGGCCTGGAAATCTTCCTGGAACTTGGACCCCAAGAGGCTGAAGTGGTTCAGGCCTTTTGGAGTTCGCTCTCGGCGAAGTTGTTGGTGTTGATGCCGCCTTCAGAGCCGCTGTAGCCGTTGTAGTTCACCTTCTCAAAGCGAACCACCACGGGGTAGCGGATGCCGGAAGTGTCGATCGAAGCGACGGTGCCGACTTCGTTGAACCAGTAAGACTCGGGGCGCTTGATGCGCACCTTGTCGCCGCGGGAGATTGCCATCGCTGCGCTTTAGATCGGGTGGCTGCCAGAGCGAAGATACCCGCGCAGGAGGTTGGCTTCACCAAGGGCGTCATGATTTGTCGCCCTTGGTGAGACGTTGGCTGCCCATGGCACCATCGACAGCACAGCAGCCCGTCCTTTCCCATGGCCATGGACCCGATGGAGGTCCCGGCGCCGCCGGTGCTCAACCTCGAGCTGCCCGACCCCGAAAGTGACACCATCAGCACGATGGAATTTCTGGCCAGGCTTGAAGAAGCCTGGGCCGTGTGCGATCGCTTCGACCTGCAGACCGAAATCTGGCGCGGGCGGATTTTGGCGGCGGTGCGGGACCGGGAAAAGCGTGGCGGTGAAGGGCGAGGCACGGGCTTCCTGCAGTGGCTCCGGGAGCGGGAGATCAGCAAGACCCGGGCCTACACCTTGATTCAGCTGGCTGAGTCGGCTGAGAGCTTGGTGGGTGGCGGCCTGCTTGAGGAAACCAGCGTCAACAACTTTTCGAAGCGGGCCTTTCTGGAGACGGCCCAGGCCGACCCGGAGGTGCAGCAGATGATCAGCGAGGCGGCCAATGAGGGTCAGCAGATCACCCGTAAGCAAGTGCGTCGTCTTAGCGATGAGTTCACAGCCGCCACCAGCCCCCTTTTGCCCGAGGAGATCCGCCAGCGCACAGCTGACAATCTCCTGCCACCGCGGGCTGTGGCTCCCCTGGTGAAGGAGCTGGCCAAGTTGCCAGAGGACCAGCAGGAGGACCTGCGCAAGGTGTTGCGCGAGGAGCCGGAGCTGGAGCGAGTCAAGGAGGTAACCAGCACGGCCCGCTGGTTGAGCAAGGCGGCGGAGGCAGCTTTGGCGGTGCGGGCTTTTCAGCAGGGGGAGCTCGATTTCGAGAAGGCGCTGCAGGAGGCTCAGCGACTCGATGCCCTGGGCTTGCTGGCCGATGCGGTGGGCCAGGCCCAGGCCCTGGAGAGTGCCGTGCTGAAGCTGCACACCAGCTGGCGGCGGCTCGGGGGCCTGCAGGAGCGCCTCTGGGTGGAGAGCGGCAGCAGCACGCCCCACCTGCGCGAACTGCTCACTGCCTTGCAGTCGCTCAGCGGCAGCACCCTGCGGGTTTCCCTGGGGGAGCTGGCGGGGGGCAAGCGGGTGCGCTTGCAACTAGTGGAGGAGTCGCCGGAGCAGCTGCCACCACCACCCCTGCCGTGACCACCCCTGCCATGAGCGGCCCCTAGCACCGCATCTGGTGGTCGCTATGGTCGGTGAGCACTACGGGTAGGGCCCAATTGCCTTCTGGCCCCGCTGATCCCCTGGCGCTGGCCCTGGAGCGCCATTTCGGCTGGTCCGAGTTCCGTCCCGGTCAGCGGCCGGTGGTGGAGGCCCTGCTGGCCGGCCAAGACTGCCTGGCGGTGCTGCCCACTGGCGGTGGCAAGTCGCTTTGCTATCAGCTGCCCGCCTTGGTGCGTGGTGGGCTGGTGCTGGTGATTTCTCCGCTGGTTGCCCTGATGCAGGACCAGGTGAGCCAGCTGCAACGCCGAGGCATCCCTGCCGCCTGCCTGCATGGCGGCCTGGCCTTGCCGGAGCGGCGCCAGCTGCTGCAGCGGCTGCGCGATCACAGGCTGCGGCTGCTTTATCTGGCCCCGGAGCGGCTGCAGGGGGAGGCCACCCGCCAGCTGCTCGACGACGTGCTGGAGAGCGGCCAGCTGGTGGCACTTGCGGTGGACGAGGCCCACTGCATCAGCGCCTGGGGCCATGATTTCCGCCCCGACTACCGCCGCTTAGGCCAATTGCGGGCTCAGTGCCCTGGGGTGCCCCTAGTGGCGCTCAGCGCCACCGCAGCCCCCCAGGTGCGGGCCGACATCATTCGCCTGCTGCAGCTGCGGCGACCGCTGATCCAGGTGCGTTCTGCCCGCCGCACCAACCTTGTGTACGGCATGCAGGTGCGCCCGCCCGATCCCCTGCCCCTAGTGCTGGCGGAGCTGGGGGCATCCCGGGGCGCCGTGCTGATCTACGCGCGCACTCGCCGCTCGGTGGAGCAATGGGCAGCTCGCTTGACCGGGGTCGGGGTGGAGGCGATCGCATATCACGCCGGCATGGACCCCGAAAGCCGCCAGCTGGCCCTGGAGCATTTCCAGCTGCAGCCGCGGCCGGTGCTGGTGGCCACCGTGGCCTTCGGCATGGGAGTGGATCGATCGGATGTGGGACTAGTGCTGCACCTGGACCTGCCGGCCAGTCCGGAGGGGTATCTGCAGGAATCGGGCCGGGCCGGCCGGGATGGGGAACTGGCGCGCTGCCTGGTTCTCTACGACCCGGCTGATCGCACCAGCTTGGGCTGGGCAATTCGGGGCGTGGGGGCCCAGCGCCAACAGGACCAGCAACGGCTGGAGCTGGCCCAGCAACAATTGCGGCGGATGGAAGCGGTGGCGGAGGGCGAGGGCTGCCGGGAGCAGGCGCTGCTGCTGGCCGTAGGAGAACTGGCGGCTGTCTGCGGCCGCTGCGACAACTGCCGCAACCCCCGTGAAAGTCGGGATTGGTCTGTTGAGGCGCACCAGGCTCTGGAGGTCTTGGAGCTTCGTCCCGGCCGCGATCTACGCAACCTGGCTGAGGAGCTCGCATCCGCCGTGTCGGCAGAGCAGCGACAGCAGCAAGAAGCGAGCTGGGGGTGGCTGCTGCGGCGGCTGGCCCAGGAGGAATTGCTCAGCGAAAGCGATGACGGCGCCCAGCGGCTCTATCTGCGCGCCTCGGGCCGGCGCTACGTGCGCCAGCCCTGGCCACTCCACTGGGCTGCCTGACTGGGCTGGCTGATTGGGGGTGCTTGGCTAGCCGGTTGGATTAGCTGGCCCGGGCCTTACAGATATCGCTGATTAGCTGCTCCTCAAAGTCGCTCTGGGGTGCATCCCAGCTCTTCCATTGGCCTGATTGGCTGGTGGCATTGAGCTTGCGGGCTCCGCAGTTGACCGCCAAATAAACGGGCTTGCCATCGCCGTTGAGGGTTGGGGCTACAAAACTGCCCCCCATGGGTTGCCAGTTGGCCCAGTCCACCTGCAGCGGGCCGTAGCTGCGCCAGTCGGGCCCTTGGGGCTTGCTGCTGCTGGGCTTGCTGCCAGTGCTCGGCCGGCTGGCGGGGGAGGTGGTTGCGGTAGTCGAAGTGGTTGCGGCTTTGGCGATCGGCGTGGCAACGACAGGTGAGGGCTTGGGGGTGGGTTGGATTTTTGGCTGGGCCGCTGCTTGTAGGACTGGTTTTGCGGCGGGTTGCACGCTTTGTTCAACAGGCTGTTGAACAGCTTGCTGAACGGGCTGTTGAACGGATTGTTGAACTGGTTGTCGTATGGCCTGTTGAACGCTGGGTGTGGGCCGGGGAGTGGGTTTGGGGGCCGGCACGGCTATGGCTACAGCGGGAGTCACGGTTGTGGTCGCTGCTGTGGTCACGGTGGGTTTAGGGGCTGGCGTTGCAACTGGCGTTGCCTTTGCAACTGGCGTTGCCTTTGCCACTGGCGTTGCCGCAGGCTTGGGCTTTGCCTGGGCTGCTGGCTTTGGAGTGGCCTTCACGGGAGGCGGGGCTTGCAGTTTCAGGCGGGTGCCGGACACCACCAGATCGGGGTCGTCGATTTTGTTGATGGCAACTAGCCGCTCAACCGGCAGCCCGTAGCTGCCGGCGATGGTGGAGAGGCTCTCGCCGCTGCGCACCATGTGTTCCTTGGCGTTGCGCGGGGCCGCTGTGCTGCGGGGGGCGGCCGATGAGGAAGGACGCCCAGGGATGGCCAGGCGTGTTCCCGCCACCACCAGATTTGGATTGCTGATCCCGTTTACCTTGATCAGCTGCTCGGTGCTGGTGCCGAAGCGATCGGCGATTTCTGAAAGGGTTTCACCGCTTTTCACCGTGTAAGGGGCGGTGGGCAGCGCTCGGGGAGCGGCGGCCGCCGTTGCCCGGCGAGATCCAGGCAGCACCAGCTTTTGGCCTGCTACCACCATGTTGGGGTTGGTGATGCCGTTGGCCTGCATCAACTGGTTGAGGCTGACCCCCTGGCGATCGGCGATGTCGGAGAGGGTGTCTCCAGGCTGGACGGTGACACTGCCGCCCCTGGAGCTCCCAGCGCCAGCGGCGCTACTGCCTGGCAGCCGCAAGCTCTGGCCCGCCACCACCAGGTTGGGGTTGCTGATGCCATTGGCCTGCATTAGTCGGGTGAGGCTGACGCCGTGGCGGTCGGCAATTTCCGAGAGGGTTTCGCCTGGCTTCACCACCACGTTTGCCAGGGCTGCCGCAGGGGCCAGACCCGGGAAGGGCAACACCACCGCTAGGGCCAGGGCGGCAAGGGAGCGACGCATCGGCACCACGTATAGGTACGGGAACGTTAAGGGCGTTGTCTCGTCCCATCCAGTCCCCCGATCGTCTTCAGCGCATCAAAGCTTCTGATCGTCCTGCCTTTGCCCCCCCAATCGTCGTGCCCCAATTAGCCCAGCAGCCGCTTCACCAGGGCCAACTTGCCCGCATAGGGGGGGTAGCGGAAGGGCAGATCCAGCCAGAAGGGGCGCCGCAGCACCGTGCGGCGGTGCGAAAAGGTGAGAAAGCCAGCTTCGCCGTGGTAGCTGCCCATGCCGCTTTCGCCGACGCCGCCTAAGGGCAGGGCCGCCGCACCCGCCTGCATCACCACATCGTTGAAGCAGACGCCACCGGAGCTGGTGGTGTCCAGGGTGCGCTGCTGGGCGGCTCGATCGTGGCTGAACAAATAGAGCGCAAGGGGCTTGGGCCTCGCCCTCACCTCGGCCAGGGCGGCTTCCAGGTTGGCTACTGCCAGCACGGGCAGGATTGGGCCAAACAGCTCCTCCTGCATCAGCGGATCGTCGCCGGATTCGATCGCTACCAAGGTGGGTTCGATGCGCCGGCGGCTGGGATCGCTGCGCCCCCCCGCCAGCACCTGGCCGCGGCTGCGCGCTCCCGCCAGCAGGGCCTCCAGCCGCTGGAACTGGGCTTCATTGACGATGCAGCCCATGTCCTCGCTGGCGAGGGGATCGCTGCCGTAGAAGCGCTGCCATTCGGCGGCGATAGCTGCAACTAGCGCTTCCCGCACGGCTGGTTGCACCAGCAGGTGGTCGGGAGCGATGCAGGTTTGACCTGCATTGAGACCCTTGCCCCAGGCCAGGCGCTTGGCGCTGGTGGCGATGTCGGCATCGGCAAGCACGATCGCCGGACTCTTGCCGCCCAGCTCCAGGGTCACGGGGGTGAGATGGCGGGCGGCGGCGGCCATCACCAGCCGGCCCACCCGGCCGCCCCCGGTGAAAAGGATGTGGTCAAACTGCTGCTCCAGCAGCTCGGCTGCCACGGCCCCATCGCCGGTGACCACCTGCACCACCTCGGCTGGAAAGGCCAGGGGTAGGCAGCGGGCCAGGAGTGCGGAGATGTGGGGCGCATGTTCTGAGGGCTTGAGAACGGCCGTGTTGCCCGCCGCCAGGGCGCTCACCAGCGGATGCAGGCAGAGATGGAATGGGTAGTTCCAGGGGCCGATGATCAACACGCAGCCCAGAGGTTCGGTCTGCACCCAGGCTTGGCCGGGCCGCAGGGCCAGATCCAGCCCAATCGGCCGCGGTGCCATCCAGCGCTTCAGCTGACGCCGGGTGAGGGTCAGCTCCTGACGCACCGCTATCAGCTCAAAGGTGGCCTCGAGGGGCGGTTTGCCAAGGTCGGCCGCCAAGGCTTCGAGCACTGCCGCCTCCTGATCGCGCAACAGGCCTTCCAGGCGATCTAGCTGCTCCAGCCGCCAGGCCAGGCTGCGGGTGAGGCCCGCGCTGACGGGTGTCCGCATTGCCGCAATCGGCGTTGCTAGGAGAGGGGTTGCGGTTGGGGAGGAGGTCAAGGGGCGGGCCGCGTGTCAGCCCAAGCTGGCAAATTGCTTGCGGCTTCGGCTGCTCAGAGCCAAGCCAGCCCCTGCAGCATTTTGCAAAGCAGCTGCAGGAACATGACCTGGTCTTCCACGATCAGGCAGCGAAGGGTCACCCAGATGGAGCCGATGAACCATTTTGCTTGAGGAGCGGTGCCAGCCCCTCTTTTTGTAAGCCCTTGACGAGATTTGAACTCGTGACCTCTCCCTTACCAAGGGAGTGCTCTACCACTGAGCTACAAGGGCATGTGGAAGGTGGGCCGGGTTGGATTTGAACCAACGTAGGCAGAGCCAGCGGATTTACAGTCCGCCCCCATTAACCACTCGGGCACCGACCCGAACCACACCCGAAGAACTTACCAGCCGACCTTCTCCATGCAGCTGCTCGCTCTCCACGGTCCCAATCTCAACCTGCTGGGCACCCGTGAGCCGGGTGTTTATGGCAGTAGGACCCTTGATCAGGTCAACGCTGAGCTGGAGAGTCGCGCCCAGGCCCTGGGGGCGGCGATCAGCTGCTTTCAGAGCAACCATGAAGGCGCCCTGGTGGATCGCATCCACGAGGGCCGAGGCAGCGTGGATGGCATTTTGATCAATGCCGGCGCTTACACCCACAGCTCAATTGCCCTGCGCGATGCCCTGCTGGGGGTGGCGATTCCCTTCGTGGAATTGCACTTGAGCAACACCCACGCCCGCGAGCCATTTCGGCACCATTCCACCCTGGCCGATAAGGCCCTGGGCGTGATCTGTGGCTTTGGGCCGCTCAGCTACACCCTGGCCCTGGAGGGGCTGGTGGCCCACCTGCGAGCCCAGCCTTGATGGCCCGGGTTAAGTGGCTGACGGCTCCCACCAGCCCCGCCTGGCTGGAGCAGGCGATTGCCCAGCCAGAGCTGCTGTTGATTGACCACGCCCACTGCGAGCGCAAGGCTGCCGGCGTAGCCCTGCAGTTGATGTTCCGTTACCCAAGCGAGGTTGGCTTGGCGGCCGCCCTTAGCCCTCTGGCACGGGAGGAGTTGGAGCATTTCGAGCAGGTGCTGCAACTGCTGCAACGGCGCGGCGCAGCCCTGCGCCCCCTGCCGGCCCCGGCCTACGGCTCGGCACTCACGGCTCAGGTGCGCAAGGGCGAACCCCAGCGCATGCTCGATTCCTTTTTGGTGGCTGGCTTGATTGAGGCCCGTAGCCATGAGCGCATGGCCCTGCTGGCGGCCCATAGCCCCGATGCCGAGCTGCGAGAGCTGTATGGAGAGCTGCTGGCCAGCGAAGCGCGCCATTTCGGCCTCTACTGGCTGCTCTGCGAAGAGCGCTTCGGCCGTGAGGCCACGGTGGAGCGGCTGCAGGAGCTGGCGACGGCGGAAGTCGCTGCCCTTACAGGCGATCTCGCCGGCGCAGACCAGGTGCGGATGCACTCGGTGGGGGTTGATTTGGTGAGCTGACTTCGGCGGACAGCACCGCCCACCTGACCTACAAAAGGTTGATGAGCCATCCAGCGGTGGGCCGCCAGCGGCTGCCTCGCCACATCCAGCATGAACATCGAGATGGCAATCCAGCCGCCTTTCGCTGGAGTGTGTTGCTCAACAGCGGCCTCTCGGCTTTGCAGCTGGCCATTGGCATCGGCTTTGGCTCTTTGGCCCTGATCGGTGATGCCCTACACAACCTCGGCGATGTGGCGGGGTTGCTGCTGGGCTGGGGGGCTGAGCGCCTCAGCGCCCTGCCCGCCAGCAGGCAATTCACCTACGGATTTGGCCGCAGCACCCAGCTGGCTTCGATGATCAACGCGGCCTTGATCTTGATGGCATCCGCCGTTGTGATCGTGGAGGGCGTGCAAAGACTGGCCAAGCCGGTGGAGCTAACCCCTGGCCCGGTGGCGGTGGCGGCCCTGTTGGGCATTGCGGTGAACCTGGGCTCGGCTGGTTTGTTTGGCCACAACCACAGCCACGATCTCAACCGCCGAGCTGCGGTGGTTCACCTGCTCACCGATGCGGCGGTGAGTGCAGCGGTGCTGGTTAGCGCCCTATTGATTCAGTTCACCGGCATCCACTGGCTTGATCCCTTCACCGGTATTGGCGTGGGCTTGGCCGTGGCCTGGACCGGCTGGAGCCTGCTGCGTCAGTCGGTGCTGGTGAGCCTTGACGGGATCCCGCCAGGCATCGATCGAGATGCTGTGGAACGCACCTTGGCCGAGCTGCCAGGGGTGGCGGCGGTGCATCACATACATATTTGGGGCATGAGCACCTCCCAGACGGCTCTGACGGCGCACCTCCTGCGCGATCCCCAGCAGGTAGACGACATGTCCCTACTGCATAGAGCAAAAGCTGAGTTGGCCCAGCTGGGCATCGACCATTCGACCCTGCAGCTTGAGCCTCTGCAGCTAGAGCCTGACCATCTTCATTAAGTCAGGAGCTTTAGCTCAGCTGTCTTTGAATCGATCGCGGATGGTGTTGATCTCAGGGAGATGGCACTTCAAGGCCTGAACGCAATCGCCATCGATCTTGCCCCTTTCAACTAAGCGCTCCAGCTCACCAATGGCCGCCTCCACAGACCAGGGCTCTTTATAAGGCCGGTGACTTGTGAGGGCGTCGAGAATGTCGGCGACGGCGATGATCCTGGCCTCTAGGGCGATCTCAGCGCCTTTAAGCCCATTGGGGTAGCCGCTGCCATCGAGACACTCGTGGTGCCCGGCCACCACGTTGCGCATCACCTGGGAGTCGGGCAGGGTGTCAAGTCCGAATTCGCCGATCATGCGCTCTAGCACGTCAATACCCTTTTGAACGTGGGTATTCATCAGGGCTCGCTCTTCGGGGTTTAGACCGCCGGACTTGAGCAGAATGCTGTCAGGAATGCCGATTTTGCCAATGTCATGCAATGGTGCAAATAAATAAAGGTGCTCTATGTATTCATCGCTTAAGTCGTGGTGAGGGGCTAGCTCCCTGGCGATTAGGCGGGAGTAATGAGCCATGCGCTCAAGATGATTGCCGGTTTCAAAGTCGCGGAGGTTGGCAAATTCGCGAGCAACTTGAGCTGATGTGGTAATCGAGCGAACTAAATTTAATTCGTTTGAGATTGTTAGGCTGATCAGGGTATTATAAACCTCAAGGCTGCGTTGAATCTTTTTGCTGAAAGCAGCTGGCTTCAATGAGTCGTAGAAAAGGAAGCCGATAAACTCCTGCCTCTCGTATAGGGGCACGGTGAAGGAGGAGCGGTAGCCCTCGTTTAGGAGCCATTGGGAGTGAGGATGGGTAGGACTTACGACATCGGCGATTTCATCCAAAATCCGAATGCTACGGCTAGCTGCTAAGGCGCTGAGGGAGGCACTTTCGGCAAGGCGAAACTCATATCCTTTGATGGCTTCGCCCTTGCGAGTGCTGTGCACAAAGGTTTTGAGCATGTCATCGCTGGGTTCGTATAGAGCGCAGGCGATGCGGTCTACATCAGGAACCTGCTCCAGTAATTGCTCGTGCAGCTGGCGCAGTCTGAAATTGAGGTCATCTCCAACTTGACGGATCAGGCTGGCAGCTTCCTTATTCCTCTCGGGCTCAGGAGGGGAGAGATGGCTGGGCGGAAATGTCATTTGGAAAGAAAATCCATAACTTCTTTTTCGCTCCAAACCAAACTCTAAGTGGCTAACTCGTCGAGGCGGGGGTATTGGTCGGCGATTTGATCGCCGGTAAATTCGGCCACCCAGCCTGTGGGGTTGTCGAAGAAGCGCAGGGCGCAGAAATGGGGTTCGGGACCCATGTCAAACCAGTGCTTCGTGCCAGCCGGCACGGAAATCCAGTCGCCCGCTTCACAGAGCAGCTGCAGCACCGCATCGCCGATGTGCAGGCAGAAAAGGCCGCGGCCCTCTATGAAAAAGCGCACCTCGTCTTCGCTGTGGGTGTGCTCGGCCAGAAACTTCTGGCGCAGGGCTTGGCGGTCGGGATGGTTTGGTGTGAGGCGAATCGCATCCACCGTGGGGTATGAACCGCCGGCCTGCACCCGCGCGATTTCGGTGGCGTAGACAGCCAGGATTTCGGCCGGATCGGCATCCGGGGCCAAGCCGCCCTCGACGTGCCAGCGCTCAAAGCCAATGCCCATTGCCGCCAGGGTGGCGGCGATTGCGGCCGGATCACTACTGCTGAGGTTTGGTGCGGCTGTTGCGGCTGGGCCGGTGCCAAATACCTGCAGAAGAGTCATCGGGCCAGATCACGGTCTTTTCCCAGCTTAGAAAGGCTGCAGCAGCAGGCCCGTTGTGTTTTCGGCAGAATCTCCGGGAGTCTTGGCGCCGGTGGCAGGCCTCACCCTGGTAGGGGTTGGCCCCGGTGATCCTCAACTGCTCACCGTGGCGGCGGTGCGGGCCATTGGGGCCGCGGCGGTGGTCGCCTACCCGGTGGCCCGGCTCGAGGCGGAGGGAATGGCGGCCCAGATCGCCGCCCCCTGGATTAGCCCCGAGCAACGGCGCCTACCGCTGCTGTTTCCGATGGTGAGCGAGGCGGATCCGCGCCGCCAGGCCTGGCATGCCGCAGCTGCTGCCCTGGCCGCAGAAGTGGCTGCTGGCCAGGCTGTGGTGCTGCTGTGCGAGGGAGACGCCTCCCTCTATGCCAGCGCCTCCTACGCCCTGTTGGCCCTGGCGGAGCGCCATCCCAGCTGTCCGGTGGCGGTGATCCCCGGCATCACGGCGGTGGCCGCGGCCGCGGCGGCCGCCTCCTCCCAGGGGTTGCCCTGGCCCCTAGCCCTGCAGCAGGAGGCCCTGCTGATCCGCCCCACCCCGGAAACCTCCAGGGAACTGGAGGCCCTGCTGGAGCACGCTGCCGGGGAGGGCACGGTCTTGGCCCTGCTGAAGCTCGGGCACCGTTGGGCCTGGGTGCGACCCCTGCTGGAGGCCCGGGGGCTGCTGGCCGGCAGCCTGTTTGCCCAGCGCGTGGGCTGGCCCGACCAGCTGCTGGCGGCGGCGGCCGCGGTGCCCGCCGAGGAGCAGCCCTACTTTTCGCTGCTGTTGATCCGTCAGGGCTGGCCGGACGTGTTGCCCTGATGCTGTAGACGGGCCACGCCGTTCTGACCAGACTCAACCTGATCGCCCACGGCAGCATGACCCCGATCGACTGGTTGGCCCTGGTGCATCCGGTGCTGATCATCCTGTTCGTCTACCCGGTGGTGGGGGCGACGATCCGGCTTGGATTGCTGGCGCGGGAGCGGCGGCTTGGCCAGAGCAAGCAGCCGGTGGCCGTGCCGAAGGAACATGCCGACCATGGGCGTTGGCTGACGGCCGGCGTGGTGGTTGCGGTGTTGATCGCGCTGCTGTTTTCGTTTCTCAACCGCTGGTTCGATCCGGCTGCCGCCTTCCCTGGAGGCGCGGGGCGGCTAGTGCTGTTGTTGCTGGTGGCCCTGGGTTGCGTGCTTGCCCTCCTGGCCCTGTGGCACGTGCGTCTCCCGGCCCTGAGGGCCACCTTTGCCCTGTTGCTCTGGGCGGGTCTGTTGGGCCTGGGCAGCCAACCGGAGATCTGGCGCGTCAGTGACAACCCCTTCAGCGCAGGGTTTTGGGGGTCCCATTACTGGAGTGGCTCCCTCCTCGTCGGTCTGCTGTTGTTCGCGATGGCGGCCCGTCCGGAGATCCAGCGCTCACCCCGCATGCGGCGGTTGCATGTGAGCGCCAATGTGCTGGTGGCAGTGTTGCTGGCGGTGCAAGGCATCACCGGCAGCCGCGACCTGCTGGAGATCCCCCTCAGCTGGCAGAAACCGGCGATCTATGCCTGCGACTTCACGGCCCGCCGCTGTCCCCAGGGTCAGGCGCAGGGTCTGGATGGAGGGCCTGGTTCACCAGGCTTCGCCGTCCCGCTTGCGGTGGTGGGGGCGGCCAGGGCAGTTGGCTGAGCACTGCCAGCAGGGCCAGCCATTCCGGCGGAGCCTGCCGATCGGGCCAGGCCCCCGCCCTGCTGAACAACCAGCGGCGCAGGGCGAGCAGACCTTGGGAATCGCTTGGATCCCAGTCCACGCTCAGTGGCGGGCCGATCGGCCTGGTCAGCGATGACAGCGGAGCTTCCGCCAGAGGCTTCAGGGCCAGGGCCGGAACGCCGCTGGCACCCCCGGCGGCACTTGCGAACACAAGTCGCCAACCCGCTCCCCCTGGCCAGGGCTTCGGACACTCCAGATCGGCGCCACGCTCACTGATGGCCGTCAGCTGGGCGTGGCGACGCTGGCCCGTGGGCCCGAGCAGCTGAACGTCGAGGCGCAGGCCCAGCCAGGGGGTGGGATCGGGGCAGGGCCGATCCCAGCAGACCCGCAGGGCCACCAGCAGGCCCAGCAGATTCAATCCCGCCCAGGCCAGCCCCAGGCTCTGGCCAGGGCTGATCGGGCCGGCCAGCACGGCCCGGATCAAGGCTCCGAGGTTCAGTCCATTGAGCAGCAGGAGGGCGAGCAGGGGCAGGCCCAGCACGGGGGCGATGCCGCCGCGCTCGCGCACCCGGTGTTTGGGGGTGATGCGGAAGGGTTGCACTCGGCCCCAGAGGCTGAGCAGCACCGTGGTGGCGAGGGGCACCGTCAGGGCCCAGCCGGGCAATTCGGCCAGCAGGGCATGGCGGCTGCCGCGGTTGAGCCAACCCACACTCAGCAACAGGGCCAGCCAGAGGGGGAGGAGGCGCTCCACAAGGGCCTCCGCGGTGACATGCACGGGCAGTACCCCCAGCAGGCCGAGGCTGAGGGGCATCAGCAGCAGCACCAGCCGGGGCACGGTGTTGAACCAGTGCAGTCCGCCTTCGAGGAAGGCCAGGCGTTGATGCCATTGCAATCCGGCCACCCGCAGGGGCCCTTGCGGGAGCCGCAGGGCCTGAAGGGTTCCGGCGGCCCAGCGCTGCCGTTGCCGCACGAAATCGTGCATGCTCTCGGCGGCCAGGCCGGCACTGAGCTTTTCGCTCAGGTACTTCAGTTGCCAGCCTTGGCCCATCAAGGCAACGCCGGTGACGAAGTCTTCTGAGATGGCGGCCTCCACGAACCCTCCCACCGATGCGAGGGCTGCCCTGCGGACCACAAACGAGGTGCCGGCGCACACCACCGCGTCCCAGGCGCTGCGCACGGGCTCAATCCAGCGGTAGAAGCTCTCTTCGTCGGGCAGCAACCAGCGTTCCAGCCCCAGGTTGCGCATCACCGGATCGGCGTTGAAGAAACACTGGGGGGTTTGTACCAGGCCCACAGCCGGGTCGAGCAGCAGCCCGATGGTGCGGTTGAGGAAATGCTGCTGGGGCACGAAGTCGGCATCGAACACCGCCACGAGGTCACCGGCGCCCAGGGCCAGGCCGGCGTTGAGATTGCCGGCTTTGGCATGCAGCCGCTGGGGCCGGTGGTGGTAGCGGCAGCCATGGGCCGCGGCGAGCGCTGCCACTTCTGGCCGCCCTGCGTCATCGAGGACCCACACCGTGCGCTGCGGATAAGAAAGGCTGCCGCAACCCACCAGGCAGCGCTCCAGCACGGGTAAGGGTTCACCGCAGGTGGGAATCAGCACATCCACCCAGGGCCGCCAGTCGCTGGCCTGCCAGCGGGCCTGGGCGGCATCGGCCTCGGCGCGGCCATCGCTGAAGCGGCGCCAGGCCAGCAGCAGCGGCAGCAGGCCGCTGAGCAGCAACCAGCCCTCCGCCAGCAGTAGCAGCACACTCAGGCTGGCCGCCAAGGGGCTGTTGAGGTTGAGGCTGGCCGTCACCCGCCAGTGCAGATAGCGCAGGCTGAACAGGGCCAGCAGCACCAGCAGGCTGCGGCGCATCCACAGGGGCCGGCTCGCTTCCGGGCGACGGCTGAGCCACAGGGGCCAGAGCAGCAGCAGCCAGGGGAGCCAGAGCTCCGCAGTCATTCCAGGCCCGCTGCAGCGTTCTCAAGCAACGCTAGGGCGGTTTCCGGCGTGGGGGCCAGCATCAGGGCATGGCGCAACTGTGGTGCGCCTGGGAAGCCGTTGCAGGTCCAGCCCATGTGCTTGCGAGCGATCAGCAGGCCGTGGTCGCCCTTGGCCGCCACCAGGGCCTGCAGCTGCTCCGCCGCCAGGGCGAGGCGCTCGAGGGCGCCGGGGGTGGCTGGGATCGGCCGGCCGCTGAGGGCCGCATCGAGCTGGCCCACCAGCCAGGGGGCGCCCATGGTGCCGCGGCCCACCATCACCCCATCGGCGCCCGTTTGCTCCAGGCAGCGCACCGCATCCTCGGGGCTGTTGATGTCGCCATTGGCGATCACCGGGATCGTCAGCGCCGCCTTCACCGCAGCGATCGCGGCCCAGTCGGCCTGACCCTTGAAGCCCTGTTCGCGGCTGCGGCCGTGCAAGGTGAGCAGCTGGGCACCTGCATTTTCGAGCCGCTGGCACCAGCTCACCGCATCGCTGCCATCGCACCAGCCCAGCCGCGTTTTCACCGTCACCGGGAGAGCTACGGCCGCGGCCACACTTGCCACCAGGCGGGCCGCCAGCTCGGGATCGCGGATTAGGCCGCTACCGCCGCCTTTCTTGGCGATCTTCTTCACCGGGCAGCCCATATTGATGTCGATCAGAAAGGCGCCGGCGGCCTCGGCCCGCTTGGCCGCCTCGGCCATGGCGGCGGGCCGGTAATCAAACAGCTGCACACCGATCGGGCCGCTTTCCTCAGCCAGCTCCTCCACCTTCTGCAGCCCGAAGCCCAGCTCCAGGCTGGTGGCGTTCACCATCTCGGTAAACAGCAGGGCGTCGGGGGCCCAGCGCCGCACCAGGCCGCGAAAAATCCGATCGCTCACCCCCGCGAGAGGCGACTGCAGCACCCGGCAGCGCAGAGCGCGGGATGTGCCGTTGCCAGAGAGCTGCAGGGGAGAAGCTGTGATCGGTGAAGCAGTGATCATGGTGATCCGATTGTGATGCTTCAGGCCGATGGCTTCCGCTCAGGCCGCCCCCGCTGCCGTGCCCTACCCCTTGAGCCGAGAGTTGCTGGAGGCGGTGCTGGCCGACCGCACCAGCGATCGCTTCGTGTGTGAGCTGATCTGGCCGCGCCTGGGATATGAGCTGAATGGCTCCGGCACTTGGAGCGCCGGCCCGGCTACCAGCGCTGGCTGGCGGGAGTCCTTCCCCCTTGAACCCCAGTTCATCGCCGAGCGGCCGCCGGCCGTGGCGCTCACCCGCTCGATCGCCAAGGAGCACAAGCAGCTGCTCAAGCAGCAGCTGGGTTTTGCGGGCTACACGATCGGCGAGCTCTACCCGCGCCGCACCCGCCGCGCCACCGCCGTGAACTGGCTGCTGGCCCACCTGGCGGAGCGTGATGAAGCCCTGCCGGAGAGCGGGCCGCTGCCGCAGCTGTTGGCGGCGCCGGCTGATCCGGTGCTGGGGCATGCAGGCGACCTGCCCATCACCTGATGGCTGAGGTTTAGGTCTCTCTGTAGGGTCAATACAGGACAGACGTAGGAATACCTCCATTGGCCTTACCGGTCGTTGCCATTATTGGCCGCCCCAACGTGGGCAAATCCACCCTGGTGAACCGGCTCTGCCGCAGCCGCGAAGCGATCGTGCACGACACGCCCGGCGTGACGCGGGATCGCACCTATCAAGAGGGCTACTGGGCCGATCGCACCTTCCGGGTGGTCGACACCGGCGGCTTGGTGTTTGACGACGACAGCGAGTTTCTGCCGGAGATTCGCGAGCAGGCAAACCTGGCCCTGGCCGAGGCGGCCGTGGCCCTGGTTGTTGTTGATGGTCAGCTGGGTTGCACCGCCGCCGACCAGTCGATTGCCGAGTGGCTGCGGGGCCAGGGGGTTCCCACCATGCTCGCAGTGAATAAGTGCGAGTCGCCCGATGCGGGCCTGGCCATGGCGGCCGAGTTTTGGGGCCTGGGCCTGGGCGAGCCCTTCCCGATTTCGGCGATTCACGGTGCCGGCACCGGCGACCTGCTCGACAAGGTGGTGAGTTACTTGCCCCCCACCGAAGAAGACGAGGGCGAAGAGCCGATTCAGCTGGCGATCATCGGCCGGCCCAATGTGGGCAAATCCAGCCTGCTCAATGCGGTGTGCGGTGAAAACCGGGCGATCGTCAGCCCGATTCGGGGCACCACCCGCGACACGATCGACACCACGATCGAGCGGGAGGGCAAAACCTGGAAGCTGCTCGATACGGCCGGCATCCGCCGCCGCCGTTCGGTGAGCTACGGCCCCGAATACTTCGGCATCAGCCGCAGCTTCAAGGCGATCGAGCGCTCCGATGTGTGCGTGCTGGTGATTGACGCCCTCGATGGCGTCACCGAGCAAGACCAGCGCCTGGCTGGCCGCATCGAAGAGGACGGCCGAGCCTGCGTGGTGGTGGTGAATAAGTGGGATGCCATTGAAAAAGACAGCCACACCATGCCGGCGATGGAGAAGGAGCTCCGCGCCAAGCTCTATTTCCTCGACTGGGCGCCGATGCTGTTCACCTCTGCCCTCAGCGGCCAGCGGGTGCAGGCGATCTTCCCCCTGGCCCTGCTGGCGGTGGAGCAGCACCGCCGCCGCGTCACCACTTCGGTGGTGAATGAGGTGCTCACCGAAGCGCTCAGCTGGCGCACGCCGCCCACCAGCCGTGGTGGCCGCCAGGGCCGCCTCTACTACGGCACCCAGGTGGCGGTGCGGCCCCCCAGCTTCACGTTGTTTGTCAATGAGCCGAGGCTCTTTGGTGAAACCTATCGCCGCTATGTGGAGCGTCAGATCCGTGAGGGCCTGGGCTTTGAGGGCACGCCGATCAAGCTGTTCTGGCGCGGTAAGCAGCAGCGCGATGCTGAGAAGGAGCTGGCCCGCAGCCAGACTCGTGGGCGCTAGGGCCTGCGCTTAGGTGGATTTTTTACGCCAGATCCCCATCGGCCAATTTGCCGCCCCGGATCCGGCGGAGGCGGCCACGGGTGGCAGCTGGTTGCGCCGGCTTGATCCGCGCCTGAAGTTGGCCTGGAGTCTGATTTTTTTAGTAACGCCGATCCTGGCAGGACCGCTCTGGCGTCTCAGCCTGGTGGGCTTGTTGCTGCTGATTACCGCCGCTAGCGGGCTCAGCTGGCGGCTATGGCGCCGCAGCGTGCCGCTGCTACTGGCCCTGGCCCTATTGGTGGGTGCCCTAGCGGCCCTGCTGCCGGCGGGCACGGCGGCACCCGCAGCCCTGCAGCGGCCGCCGGCGGAGTTGCGGCTCCAGCCCGGCCCCCCTGGTAGCCCGCCGCCAGAGCGAGCCGGCACCCCCTGGGTGCTGCTGCGCGCTGGCCCCCTACTGGTGACCCGACGTTCAGCTGAGCTGGGCCTCAACGGCGCCACGCTGCTATTCACCCTGGTGCACAGCGCCAACCTGCTGCTGCTAAGCACCTCCCCCGAACAGTTGGTGTGGGCGATCAGCTGGCTGCTGGCGCCCTTGGCCCGGCTGGGCCTGCCGGTGGAGCGGCTTGGCTTCACCCTGCTACTGGCCCTGCGCTTCCTGCCCCTGGTGCAGGAGGAGTTGCAAAACCTGTTGCGATCTATTGCAACCCGCGCCGTGAATTTCAAGCAGCTGGGCTGGAAGGGGGGCTTGGCTTTGGTGCTGGCCCTGGGAGAGCGGCTGCTGGCCAATGTGTTGCTGCGCGCCGAGCAGGGAGCTGAGGCGCTGCTGGCCCGCGGCGGGGTCTGGCTGCCGCCCGACCAGCTGCTGCGACCAGCAGTTGCGGGGCGGGGCTTGGGCCTGCTCAACGCCACGGCGGCGGGCTTGCTGCTGCTGATGCTCCTGCTGCGTTGGAAAGTCGGTGACCTTTAATGGCCAAGTTCGACCGCATCGGTGAGCAGCGCATTGACGAGCAGCGCATTTGTGAGTCCGGAGCGCTACCTCAACCATCCCACCTTCGGGATGCTCTATCGGGTGGCGGCGGTTTCCGAAGGCCGGGATCTGTTCGCCACCCTCTATGCCCAGCGCATTTTTTTCGTCGTCACCCTGCAGCCCCGTGGCGCCACCTTTGAGGTGGTGCCGCTGATGGATGCTCGCCACTTTGCTGAGCAAAATCTGGTGCGCTCCCGCCGCGATGGTCCCGAGGCCCACGCCCATTGGCGTCAGTTGTTTGATCAGACCTTCATCTGAATCCTTGGCCGGGAGACTGGCCGCCCTCCAGGCCGAGCTGCCGCCAGGCTGCCGCCTGTTGGCGGTGAGCAAGGGTCAGCCCGCTGATCGGATCCGCGAAGCGGTGGCCGCCGGCCAGCGCAGCTTTGGTGAAAGTCGCCTGCAGGAGGCGGTGCTCAAGCAGGCCGAGCTGGCCGATCTGGCGCCCCTCGACTGGCATTTCATCGGTCGGCTGCAGGCCAATAAGGCCCGGGGTGTGGTGCGCCACTTCGGCACCATCCACTCCCTCGACAGCCTTGAGCTGGCTAGGCGCCTGGCCCGCATCGCCGCCGAGGAGCAGCGCCAGCCGGCGGTGTTTTTTCAGGTGAAATTTCGCCCCGATCCCGCCAAGACCGGCTTTGAGCCCGCTGAGCTCTGCCAGCACTGGCCCGAGCTGGCTGGCTTAGCCCCCCTGCAGCCCTTGGGCCTGATGACCCTGGCGCCCCTGGGCCTGGGCGAGGCCGAGCGCCGGGCCCTGTTTGGTGAGTGCGACGCCCTGGCGACGCAGCTGGGCCTGCCGGAGCGCTCGATGGGTATGAGTGGCGACTGGCCCGAGGCGGCTGCGGCTGGCAGCACCTGGGTTCGCATTGGTAGCGGCCTGTTTGGCCCTCGCCAAATTCATTAATTCCTCCACAAGGTGCCAATCTCCGCTTGAAAGCCTTGCCGCGATTGGTGTGGGACGCTATTCAGGTAGAAAGCAACCTGTGAGGTTCAGTTCGTGTCGTTGTTTTCCCGTCTGCGTGCCGTTGTCTCAGGAGACGACTATCTCGATGGCGACTACGACGATGAGCTCGATTACGACGGCGGCGAGCAGCCTGAGCCGAGCTACACCAGTCGTTCTAGCGCTCTAGCCCTGAGTTCCGATTTCAGCGCTGACGATCCTTTTGCCGGCACCAACGTGATCGGCATGCCCGGCCTTTCCACGGCCGTTGCCGAGGTGACCCTGATGGAGCCGCGCAGCTTCGATGAAATGCCCCGCGCCATTCAGGCCCTGCGCGAGCGCAAGACCGTGATCCTCAACCTCACGATGATGGAGCCCGATCAGGCCCAGCGCGCCGTGGATTTTGTGGCAGGCGGCACCTTCGCTATTGACGGCCACCAGGAGCGGGTGGGTGAAAGCATTTTTCTGTTTGCGCCTAGCTGCGTCACGGTGACCAACGCCACCAGCGACGAGGCCTCTTCGCCCACGATCGTGAGCCGCGAGATCAGCGAGCCCCAGCAGGACGTGGCCCCCAGCCCGGCCTGGGGCCGCCAGGACGCCGCCATTTAGGCCGGTTGTGACGCCAACCTTCGGCGTAGTGGGCCTGGGCCGTATGGCCCAGGCTTTGCTGTTTCCCCTGCTGGAAGCAGGTCTGGTGCAGCGCGAGGGTGTGCGGGCAGTTGTCGCCAGCGAAGCCTCGGCCGCCTGCCTGGCCCAAGCCCACGGTTTGGCCGTGGCTACTGATGCAGCTGCAGCCTGGTCTGCGCCGGTGGTGTTGCTGGCGGTCAAGCCCCAGCAGCTCGAGGCCGTGGCACCGGCGGCGGCTGGTGGTTCGGGCGGACTGCTGATCTCCGTGCTCGCCGGGGTCACCCTGGCGCGGCTGCAGCGTTTGTTTCCCGGCTGGCAGTGCGTGCGCGCCGTGCCAAATACCCCGGCCCTGGTGCGGGCGGGCCTCACGGGCCTGGCCTTTGGCGCCGAGGTGCCCTCAGACCAGCGCCGCTGGGTGCAGCAGCTCTTCGCCCAGGTGGGCGAGGTGCACGAGCTGCCTGAAGCCCAGCTCGATGCCTTTCTGGCGCTCACCTCATCTGGGCCCGCCTTTGTGGCGGTGGTAGCCGAAGCCTTGGCCGATGGCGCTGTTGCTGCCGGCTTGCCGAGGCTCCTAGCCCAGCGGCTGGCTCACCGCACCCTGGCTGGCAGCGCCGCCATGCTGGAGGAGCGCGATCTCCATCCTGGCCAGCTCAAGGACATGGTGAGCTCCCCGGCTGGTACCACCATCGCCGGTCTGCGTCAGCTGGAAAAAGCTGGCCTGCGCTCAGCCTTGATCGAGGCCGTGCTGGCTGCTGCCCAGCGCAGCCGCGAGCTGGCCTGAACGCGAGCTTGGGGTCTCGATCAGTCCTGGTCTCGATCAATCCTGGTCTCGATCAATCCTTGTCTTGATCAGACCTTGTCTTGATCAGTCCTTGGAAGCCCCCAGTCTGGGTTCGGTGCCGGCTAGCAGCCTTTTGATGTTGCTGCGGTGGCGCCACAGCACCAGCACGGTGGTGAGCAGGGCCAGGCCCAGGTATGGCCAGCGCAGACCCAGCCCCTGATCAGCAAACCAGCCCAGCATCAGCAGGGGCAGGGCCAGCGCCGCCACGACGCTGGATAGGGACACGATGCGGCTGAGGCTGAGCACGGCCAAGAAGATGCCGAAGCAGGCCAGCCCCACCGGCCAGGTGAGCCCCAGCAACATCCCCAGGCCGGTGGCCACCGCCTTGCCACCCTTCCAGCCCAGCCACACCGGCCAAATGTGGCCAGCCAGCGCCGCTAGGCCAGCCAGTACTACGCCAACGCCAAAGGGGTCGAGCAGGGTCTTGGCCAGCAGCACGGCGGCGGCGCCTTTGAGCACATCCACTAAGAACACCGCCAGGGCCGGCCCCTTGCCGACCACCCGCAGCACGTTGGTGGCACCGGTGGAGCCGGAACCCTCGCGGCGGATGTCGAGGCCAGCCAGCCAGCGCCCCGCCAGGTAACCGCTGGGGATTGAGCCGAGCAGGTAGCCGGCGATCAGCATGGCCAAAGTGAGCAGGGTCACGGCTGTTGGGAGGGTCACGGTGGCTGGGGTTAATAGGTTTCGTCGGCCATAAGTTCGCCGGGGCCGGCCGCGAAGACCAACCAGAGCGGAAACTGCAGGATTGGGATCTCGATTACCGGCTCGCCCGCATCCACCACGATGAAGGGCAGCTCGCCCCGCTCTTCGAGGCGGTCGGCCCGCTCCACCAGGGCATCGGCCCGCTCAAACAGGACGATGCCGCTGCTGGGTCCGAAATCCTCGCGGGAAAGGCCCAGGCAGTCCTGCAGGCCGCGGCGCCACTCCCCCAGACGCTCCGGTTGGCTGGCCAGCACCAGGGTTTGGAAGCGCTCGCCATAGAGTTCGCCGAGGATGGCGATGGCGGCGGCGGCCACCAGGGCATTGCGGCTGCGGCTGCCGCAGCTGGGCTGGGCGCCCCTGCCCCCCTGGCCCAGGAACCAGTCGTCGAGCAGGGCGGCTCCGCTGGCATCCAGGCTGCGGCGCAGCTGCCAGGGATCGGCGTAGAAGTCGGGCTGGCCGCCAAAGCGCGCAAGGCGCTCGCGAATCAGGACTTCGTCTGGGCCGAACAGCCCCGCGGCCGCTACAGCCGCTAGGGGTTGGCTGGCTACGGGGGTGCTGCTGATCTGGTCGAGGGGGGAGGGCTGCACCAGCACCTGCTGGGGCACCAGTTCCACCTGCTCGGCGGCCACGGCGAGATCCTGCAGGGCTCCCACCAGGTAGTCCTGGAAGCCCTTGAGCCGCCTGGCCACCCCATCGGCCTGACCTGCAAAGCTCGCTTCGATCTCTTTTTGGATCTGGCCGCGGCGCGCTTCCAGCTCGCGGATCTCCTCGAGCAGGGCCGTGCGCTGCTGCTGCAGCTCCGTAAGGGCCAGCTCCTGCCAGGGTGCTGCTGAGGGGGGCTCGGGGCTGGCAGGGGTGGGGGAAGCCTGGCTGGGGTCGTCAGACATCGCTTGGGGAATCGGGAGGTGCGGCGGGGGGAAGCTGGCTCAGGTGCTGCTCCAGCTGCTGGCGCAGGCTGGTTGCATCAAAGAGCACGGGCAGGAAGTGGATGCTGCCCTGTTCACGGAAATAAAACAGCACCGGCAGCCCCGGCCAAAAGATCGTCCAGCTCAGCCATTCTTGGTAGGGGAAGCGGCGCAGCAGGGTCTGCTGACGCCACACCAGCAGGGCATCGCCGCCAAATTCCAGCCGCAGCAGGCGGGTTTGTAGCAGCAGAAACAAACCGAACACCGCTACGACCAGGCTGAGCCAGATGGCCCCAGCCCACAGCGGCGTTAGGGCCAGAGCTGCCAGTCCCAGGCCAATCACGCCAAGGGCTACTCCGTAGGCGGGTTCGAGGACTACGCCGCTAGTGCCGGGGGCAGGGGAGGTCATCAGGTGAATAGCAGCGAGGTGAGCAGGGCGTCCATCAGGGCGACTGTGACCAGGATCATGACCACGGCGCCGGTGGTGCTGGTGCCCACCTCCTTGGGACCACCCCGGGTGGTTAGTCCCCAGCCGCAGGCGATCACAGCTATCTGCAGCCCGAATACCAGGGCTTTGAGCAGCATCGAGGGCAGGTCGTCGGGCTCCATCCAGGTGCGCACCGAGCTCCAGAACACCGCCGGGGGGATGTTGTAGAGCAGCGTGCTGCTCACCTGGCCCGACCAGATCCCCACCCAGAAGAACAGCAGGCATTGCACCGGCGCCATGATCACCATCGCTACTACCCGGGGCACCACCAAGTACTCCACGGGGTCGGTGCGCAGCATCGTGATCGCGTCGATCTGCTCAGTCACCTTCATGGTGCCGATCTGGGCCGCATAGGCAGTGGCCACCTTGCCGGTGAGCAGGGTGGCGGTGAGCAGTGGCGCGATCTCCCGTGATAGCCCCAGGGCCAATAGACCGCCCACCGTGGCGCTGGCGCCCTGTTTGGAGAGTTCCGCAGCCACCTGGATGTTGAACACGGTGCCTGCAGCCAAGGCCGTGATCAGCACGATCAGGAAGCTGCCGGGGCCGGCTTCCATCAGCTCTTGCATCAGATCGTTGAAGCCGATGCGCCCCTTGGCGATGGCGCTCACCGCCTGGCCGCCAACCAGCAGGCTGGCTCCTAGGCGCCGCAGCCAGCGCGGTGTTGTCAGCCAGGCGGGGCGCTTCATGGCTGGCGGTGCAGGCCTTTCTCCGGCCAGCGTCGCATCACCAGCAGGCCAGCGGTGATCAGCACGGCCGGAATCAAGCCCATGCATAGGCGGATGGTGGTGAGGGCAGTAGTGGGCTGGGCCAGTCCCTGGGCGGCCTGATAGCCGCTGAGGCTCAAGCCGTTACCAAGGGCAAACACGGCCACACCGATGCCCAGTTTCTGGGTGATCACCATCCAGGCGGTGTAGAGCCCGGCCGGTTTGTCGGGGTCGGCATCGATTGCATCGGGCAATAGGGCCCAGGGGATCAGGTAGGCGGTGGAGGCCCCCAGGCCCGTAACCATGATCGTGAGCACCAGTAGGCCCAGGGAGATGCCATTGCTGAAGCTGCCCAGTGGGTCAGTGCTGCCATCGAGGGGCACCAGCAGGCTGGCTCCCAGGCAGCCGGCAATCCACAGCCCCGTGCCCCAGCGCAGGGCGCAGACGCGGCCGTGGCGCCCTGCCACCCGGCTCCACAGCTGCAGCCCCGCCAGGGCACTGAGCTGGAAGGGAATCAGGATCCAGGTGCTCCAGCTCTCCGGCAGCTGCATCACCACGGCCAGGAAAATCAGCGATACCGGCTGCATCAGCTGCAGGGCACACCAGAGCAGCAGGTAAAGCCCCAGCACCTTGAGAAAGCGAGGGTTGGCGGCAATGCGCTGCAGTTGGCGCCTGATCGGTTCCGGGTGGCCCGTAGGGCGCTGGCAGTTGCGGGCGAAGGGCGCTAAGCCCCAGCAGCACAGCAGGGTGAACACCGTGAGGACAATTCCGGACACCCAGCCCATACGGAGGTAGCCCTCCGCGCCCTGGCCCACCAGCAGGGCCCCCAGCACCAAGCCGGCTAATCCAGCCAGGATGGATCCGGTGAAGCGGCTGGCATTCAGCTGGGTGCGCAGTTGGGTGGAGCTGGTGAGCTCGGAGGCCAGGGCCGAGTAGGGCAGGTTGACGCAGGTGTACAGCCCCATGGCCACCAGCTGAATCGCCACCAAAATTGAGAACTTCTGCCAGTTCCCCCCCGGCGGCACCCACCACATCGCGACCAGCGCAAGGCCTAGGGGAAGGGCGCTGCCAGCCATCCAGGGCAGCCGCGGGCCCCAGGGGTGCTTGGTGTGGTCGCTGAGCCAGCCCACTAGGGGGTCGTTGATGCCATCCCACACCTTCAGCACCATCAGCACTAGGCCCGCCATCCAGGCCGGCAGCCCGGCCACACCGGTGTAAAAGACAAATAGGTAGAAGCCCAGCTGGGTGGCAGCCATGCCGGTGCCGATGTCGCCGAGGCCATAGCTCCACAGCAGGCGACGCCGGGCTGCCTGCCCCAAGCTTGGTTCTTCAGCTGTAATCATCGGGGCCGCTTGGGGCTTGGGGTGGGCAGGCCATAATGTCTGAGCTGGGTTACTTCGGTAACAGCATCAGGGCATGTGACTCGTACACGTGTACTGCCGCGGGCGTAGTTTAGTGGTAAAACCTCAGCCTTCCAAGCTGATGATGCGGGTTCGATTCCCGCCGCCCGCTCTTTAAAGCTTTCTGCCTTCCAGCAGCGGGGCCGCCACCAGCAGCATCAGGCTGCGGCTCTGCAGGGGTGCGCCGGCGGGTAGCCACGCCTCAGGCTGGGAAGGCAGGTCTTCGCCGGGGGGTAGGGCCGTGTCAATCACCCGCAGCCAGCCCTGGCGGCAGCTGGGCAGCTCAAAGTGCATCGCCTTGCTGTAGGCGTTCATGCCGCACCAAACCAAGGGGCCCTGGTGACTGTCATTGAGGCTCCAGGCCAGGGTGTGGGACCAGCTCGCCCAGTCCGGGCTTGCTAATTCGACACCGTGCCACTGGCGCCAGAGGTGGCCGCGATCGCCGCTGCGCCTTTGGGGTTTGTCATCAAGGGGCAGCTCGGGGTTGAACAGCCCGGCCAGATGGGCCCGCAATTGCAGCAGGCGTTGCAGAAACAGGCGCAGGGCCAGGTCGCCAGTATCTGGTTGCCAGTGCATCCAGCCGAGGGGGTTGTTCTGGCACCAGGTGTTGTTGTTGCCGCCCTGGCTGCGGCGCACCTCATCGCCCATCAACAGCATTGGCACTCCCGGTGCGAGCAGCAGGCTTGTGAGCAGATTGCGCAGCTGACGCTCGCGCAGGGCCGTGATGGCGGAATCGGAGCTGGGGCCCTCCACACCGTGGTTCCAGGTGTTGTTGTGGTTGTCGCCGTCGCGGTTGTCCTCGCCGTTGGCCAGGTTGTGCTTGCCGTTGAAGCTCACCAGATCGGCCAGGGTGAAGCCGTCGTGGGCGGTCAGGAAGGTGATGCACTGACCTGGATGCACCGGCGTGTTGGTGAAAAGGTCTGGGCTGCCACTGAGGCGCTGGGCCATGGTCCAGCAGGTTTTTTCATCACCCTTCCAGAAGCGACGCAGGTCGTCGCGGAAGCGACCGTTCCAGGTGGCCACCCGGCGGGCGGGGAAGTCGGCGAGGCGATAAAGGCCACCGCAGTCCCAGGGTTCGCTGATCAGTTTCAGGTCGCTGAGGTCCGGGTCGGCCTCCATGTCCTCGAATAAGGGCGGCGAGTCCAGGGGGGCCAGGTTGTCGCCGCGACTGAGGGCGATGCCCAGGTCGAAGCGGAAGCCATCAATGCCCAGCTCCGTGGCCCAGCAGCGCAGCGATTCCAGGATCAGCCGCCGCACCAGCGGCCGATTGGCCGCAATGGTGTTGCCGCAGCCGCTCACATCTTGGTAATCGCCTTTGGCGCTCTGCTGGTAGTAAAGGCGGTCGCAGAAACCGCGCCAGCTGAGGGTGGGCCCATCCTGATTGCCCTCGGTGGTGTGGTTGTAGACCACATCCAGCAGTACTTCGATGCCGGCCCGGTGGCAGGCGGTCACCAGTTGCCGCACCTGGTCGCGGCCGCTGAGCGGGTCATCGCCCACCAGATAGTCGGGATGGGGCGCCATCCAGCTCAAGGGGCTGTAGCCCCAATAGTTGTGGCGTCCGGCCGGGGCGTCGTTGGGATCGAAGGCCATCACCGGCAGCAGCTCGATGGTGGTGATGCCCAGATCCTTCAGGTAGGGAATGGTGGGGATCAGCCCAAGCAAGCTGCCGTGCAGCTGGGCCGGCACGGGACAACCCGGGCCCTGGGTGAAGCCACCCACGTGCATTTCGTAGACGACGCTCTTCTGCCAGCTGTGACGCGGCCGGGGGGCGTGATGGAAATCAAAGCGGTCGCGCTCGGTTACCACTCCCTTGAGGCAGTGGCCGGTGTTGGGTGCCGCCCCAACGGCGCCGCCACGCTGATAGCTCTGCCAGCCGGCGATCGCTCGGGCACAGGGGTCGAGCAGCACCTTGGACGGATTGAAGCCATGGCCGCCCGGCTGCAACGGCCCAAATGCCCGGTAGCCGTAACAGCTGCCCAGGCCCAGACCCTCCACCTCCACATGCCAGTGATCAGCAGAGCGGTGCCGCTGGTCCAGTTCCACCACCCGCGCTGGTTCGCTCGCCTCGCCATCAGCGAACAGCAGCAGCTCGATCCGGGTAGCTAGAGGGGCCACCACCGAAAAATTGACGCCCCGGACGGTGAGGCTTGCCCCAAGCGGCCAGGGGTGGCCGATGTGAATCCCTTGGTGGTGATTCGGCGGCGGAGCTAGCTCAGGACTGTTGAATTGGACCGTCAAGGGGCCGAGCCTGCTGCAATGACGCTAGGCGCGAATCTGGTCTGGGGCAGCAGGCAGTTGCCTGCGGTGACCGTCTCCGGACGGATTGGGCTCCACCCCTTGCCCTGCCATTGCCCGCGCCACCTGCTTAAACAAGTTGACCCAGTTGACCCAACCCCCCGAATCCGGCCGGCCGCCCCAGCAGGTGCGCCCTGGTCTGTGGCTGTTCGCCCCCAGCCGCGATAGCCAGGGGGGAAGCAGCTGGCTGCTGGAGGCGTCTGCCTATGGAGGTAGCGGAGATCTGCTGGTGGATTGTCCGGGATTCACTGAAGCAAATCTGGCAATGTTGCGCCAGCGCACTGAGCTGGTGGGGCCAGGCAGGATCGTGCTCACTAGCCGCGAGGGCCACGGCCGCTGCCGGCGCTGGCAGGAGGCCCTGGGCTGGTCTGTGCTGGTGCAGGAGCAGGAGGCCTATCTGCTGCCGGGTGTGCAGGGGTGTACCAGCTTTGGCGAGCAGCTAACCCTGGCGCCTGGGGTCCAACTGCTCTGGACCCCAGGGCCCACGCCGGGCTCCTGCGTGCTGCTGGTGCGTGCTGGAGCAGTCGATGGCCTGTTTTGTGGGCGCTTGCTGCTACCAACCGGACCAGCTGCGTTGGCGCCCTTGCGCACGGCGCGCACCTTCCATTGGCCCCGCCAGCTGGCCAGTTTGGAGCGGCTGCGCAGCTGGTTGCCGGCCGGCTCTCCCGACTGGATCGCCAGTGGTGGCGGGCTTGGTGCCCTGCGGGGCGACAAGCTCGTTCATGGGGGGGCGGAGCTGCTAGCTGGGATCGTCTTTTGAGCCATTTGGGGCCTTCCTGGACCCCCCATGTGGGGAAATTGTCACGAAAACCGTTGCGGCAGAGCACTTCTGTGTTGCAGCAGCGTCCAGAGCCCCATACCATTGGCGCGCTCATCTCAGGGCCGGTCGGGGTTCTCCGACTCGCCACCTTTCGTCGCAACCCGACCGCCACCCCCGAGGCTTCCTATTCCCATGAACAAAGCTGATCTCGTCAACCTCGTTGCCGCCCGCACCGAGCTCACTAAGACCGACGTCTCCCAAGTCGTCGACGCCGCCATCGAAACCATCATCGACTCGGTCGTGGAAGGCAAGAAGGTGTCAATCCTGGGCTTCGGCTCCTTCGAGCCCCGTGAGCGCTCTGCCCGCCAGGGTCTGAACCCCAAGACCGGCGAGAAGATCAAGATCCCCGCTAAGCGGGTGCCTGCCTTCACCGCCGGCAAGATGTTCAAAGACCGCGTCCAGGGCTGATCTGGTTTCAGGTAATACCTGTCATGGCGGCCCCTAGGGGCCGCTTTTTTTGTGCCCACGGCAGAGTGGACCCCTGAGTGATGCTTCCCCCCTGCTGGCTGCTGTGCCGCTGCCATCCCCCCTGCAGGCCCTGGTCGAGGCCGGCCTGGCCCAGCGCCAGCGGGGTTATCGCGGCCGTTTCGCCCCATCCCCCACCGGCGCTCTGCACCGCGGCAACCTGCGCACGGCCCTGCTGAGTTGGTTGCACGCTCGGCTGCGGGGGGGTGCCTGGTTGCTGCGCCTCGACGACCTCGACACGCCCCGCAATCGGGCCGGTGCTGAGACATCGATCCTGGCTGATCTGGCCTGGCTGGGTCTTGATTGGGACGGGCCGGTGCTGCGCCAGAGCGAGCGGCGCGGGCTCTATGCCACGGCCCTGTCAGCCCTGCGGCGCCATGGCTTGCTCTATCCCTGCCGCTGCAGTCGCCGCCTGCTGGCCCATATCTCTGCGCCCCACGGCGCTACTGCCGTGTATCCGGGTACCTGCCGGGCTGCCAGTGGCGGCTGGGGGCCGGAGCAGGGGCGGCTGCCCAGCTGGCGCTTGCGGTTGGAGCCCGGGCGCCTGCATTGGCTGGAGAGCTATGGCGCTCCTGGGGAGCTCGATGGGCCAGCGGCTGTTGGTGATGTGGTGTTGCGCCGGGCTGATGGTTACCTCGCTTATCACCTGGCCACGGCGGTGGATGAGCTGGTTTTGGGAATCAGCGATGTGGTGCGCGGTGACGACCTCTGGAGTGCCACTGGTTCCCAGGTGGCCGTGATGGCGGCCCTGGGCGCGGCCCCGCCCCGCTACGGCCATGTGCCGCTCTGGCGCGATGGCGGCGGGCACCGGCTCAGCAAGCGAGAGGGGGCCGAGGGGCTCGCCGGCTACCAGCAGCGCGGCATGGATGCAGCGGCAGTGGTGGGCCAGCTGGCAGCCAGCGCGGCTTTGGTGCCAGCGGGCAGCCGCCTTTCAGCCGCTGAATTACTGCAGCAACTCAGCTCAGAGCGGCTGGACCAGATCCTCCGCGGCGCTCAGGCTTAAGGAAGGTTTCGGGATCAAGTGGGGAAAAGCGCATCACACTGGCGGTTAGCGCTAAGTCCCCGAATGGGGACATTTCGATGACCTACTCCGACGGGCCCCTGCAGCGGTCAAGCCACGCAAATTCCTGCCGCTGTCAGCAATGCGGAGGCAGCGGCATGCTGCGTCTGGACGATCAGCGCTACCGCACCTGCCTTGATTGCTTAGGGCAGGGCAAGGTGCTGCAGGCCAGGGCTGCCACCACCGTCGCCGCCATTCTTCAAGGCAGGGCTGGGCTTCAGGTCAGCCTTTCTGCTTCTTCTTCCGCCAGATGAAAAAGGCTGCGGTAGCCACCACCACGGCTAGGGGCGCCGCAGTTAACAGCAGCAAAATCACGGCAGTCCAGTCCGTGTACATCGCTCAGAGGCCAAACCGGAGTCATCATCCCAGTAAGCCGTTCTGGTTGCCGATCCCCATGGCACGGATATCTCCCATGGCTCTGATATTTCGATCAGCCCTTGCAGTGGGGGCCATCAGCATTGGTTTGCTCCTGGGGCAGTCAAGCCGGGCCGGGGTGGAGTTTGACAATTGCCAGCCCACCGCCGATGGCGGCATCAGCTGCGATACCCGTCCCACCGGCAATACCCAGATGGATGACGAGGCGGCCCGCTTTGGACTCTTTAACGACGCCAGCCCCGGCTGGAGCGAGTTTGATCCCGATCAGGGCTTTGAGGACGACCTCGGTGGCAACGACACCTGATCGCCCCGGCTGCCATGCCCTGGACGCCTCGCTGATTGAACGCCTGCATGCTGTGCAGCAGCGGCATGGCTATCTGCCGCGGGCTGAGTTGCAGCAGCTGGCGGTTGCCATGCAGCGCCCCCTAAGCGATGTGATGGGGGTGGCCAGTTTTTATCACCTGTTTCGCCTTGTTCCCCCGCCATTGCACCGCTGTGTGGTGTGTCGTGGCACCGCCTGCTTTGTGCGGGGGGCGGAGCGGCTGGAGGCGGGCCTACGGCGGCGGGGGGTGGCGTTTGAGACCGCCAGTTGTGTGGGGGCCTGCGGCCAGGCACCGGTGCTGGTGATCGATGGCACTGTTGGTTACGGCGATCCCGGTGCGCTGCCAGAACAATGAAGGCGGCCATCTCCTGGCGCTGTTGTGATGCCACCTCCTGCCGGGCGGCGGGGGCAGCGGCCCTGCGGCATAGCTTGGTGGCCCAGCACGGGGCGGAGCGGGTGAAGTCGGTGGGCTGCCTGCGGCTGTGTGGTCAAGGTCCCCTCGCCGCCGCAGACCACGAAGATGGCCGCGTCGAGTTGTTTGGCGGCGTGGCCGCTGAGCGCCAGCTGGATCCGCAGCATCCCTTCTTCACCCTGCAGCGATCCGTGGTGCTGGAGCGCTGTGGCCTGGTGGACCCCGGCTGCCTCGAAGATGCCCTTGCCCAAGGCGCCTACGCGGCCCTCGCCGTCTGCCGGCAGCTGGCACCGAAAGCCGTGGTGGAGGAGCTGGAGCGCAGCGGGCTGCGGGGCCGCGGCGGGGCCGGCTATCCCACCGGCCGCAAATGGCAGTTGGTGGCGGCTCAGCCGGGCAGCAGCAAGGTGGTGGTGTGCAATGCCGATGAGGGCGACCCGGGTGCCTTCATGGACCGGGCCGTGCTGGAGGGCGATCCCCACCGGCTGCTGGAGGGCATGGCGATCGCAGCCCATGCCGTTGGTGCCAATGAAGGCTACATTTACGTGCGGGCCGAATACCCATTGGCCATTGAGCGGTTGCGCGGCGCCATCGCTGCTGCTGAGGCCAGGGGTCTGCTGGCGGGCTTCGCTATGCAGCTGCGCATCGGTGCCGGGGCCTACGTGTGCGGCGAGGAAACGGCTCTGCTGCATTCGATCGAGGGGGGGCGGGGCACGCCGCGGCCGCGGCCGCCCTATCCGGCGGTGTCGGGCTTGTGGGGCCTGCCCACCTTGATCAATAACGTTGAAACCTTTGCCGCCGTGCCGGCGATCTTGCGGCAGGGCGGCGCCTGGTATGGCGCCATGGGTACCGCCACCAGCAAGGGCACCAAGGTGTTTGCCCTCTCTGGTGCCATCACCCACACCGGCTTGATCGAGGTGGAGATGGGCACCAGCCTGCGCACCATCGTTGAAACGATGGGAGGAGGGGTGCCTGCTAACCCCAACGGCAGTCTCGGCGTGGTGAAGGCGGTGCAAACCGGTGGCCCCTCGGGCGGATGCGTGCCGGCGGCGCTGCTCGATACCCCGGTCGACTACGAGGGACTGCAGGCGCTGGGATCAATCATGGGTTCGGGCGGCATGGTGGTGATCGACGAGTCGCTGGCGATGCCTGAACTGGCCCGCTATTTCATGGGCTTCTGCGTGGCCGAGAGCTGCGGCAAGTGCCTGCCATGCCGGGCCGGCACGGTGCAGCTGGAGCAGCTGCTCGATCGCTTCGTGGAGCGGCGCGCCACCGGCGCGGATCTCGTGCAGCTCGAGCAGCTTTGCGGCATGGTCAAGGCCACCAGCCTTTGTGGGCTGGGCCAGTCGGCTCCCAATCCGGTGCTGAGCACCTTGCGCTTTTTTCGCGCTGAATATGAGGCGGCCATCGCCGGGGCTGGGCCATGACCCAGGCGTCACCCAGCATCACCCTGCAGATCAACGGCCAACCCTGCACGGTGGCGGCCGATGCAACGCTGCTGCAGGCGATCCGCAGCGCCGGTTTGCAAGTGCCCACCCTCTGTCACCTCGATGGCCTTACCCCCGTGGGGGCCTGCCGGCTTTGTTTGGTGGACCTTGAGGGCCACCCCAAACTCGAGCCGGCCTGCGTCACCACCGCAGCTGAAGGGATGGTGGTTCATACCCACACACCGGAGCTGGAGAGCTACCGGCGCATGGCGGTGGAGCTGTTCTTCGCAGAGGGAAATCATGTGTGTGCCTTCTGCGTGGCCAATGGCGCCTGCGAGCTGCAGGACGTGGCGGTGGAGGTGGGCATGGACCACTCCCGTTTCCCCTACCAGTACCCCAAGCGCCATGTCGACGCTTCCCACGCCCTATTTGGGCTAGATCACCACCGCTGCATTCTTTGCACCCGTTGCGTGCGGATGTGCGACGAGATCGAAGGGGCGCACGTATGGGATGTGGGCTACAGGGGCAGCGCCTGTTCGATCATTGCCGGCCTCGACCAGCCCTGGGGCGAGGTGGAAGCCTGCACCTCCTGCGGCAAGTGCGTGGATGCGTGCCCCACCGGCGCCCTGTTCCGTAAGCAGGACGCCACCGCCGAGAAGCAGCCCCACCCCGAGCGGGCCCAGCAGCTGGCTGAAGCGCGCACTGACCGCCGCTGGCACAACCAATGACCACTCCCCAGGTGCAACCCCCAAAGCTGCGATTTGCCACGGTGTGGCTGGCCGGCTGCAGCGGCTGCCATATGTCGTTCCTCGATCTTGATGAATGGCTCTTTGAGCTCGCCGCAGCGGTGGAGATCGTCTACTCACCGGTGGCGAGCGACATCAAGGTGTTTCCCGAGGGGGTGGATCTGTGCCTGGTGGAGGGGGCGGTGGCTAATGCCGACAACCTCGCGCTGGCGCTGCAGCTGCGGGCCCGCAGCAAGTTGGTGGTGTCCTTTGGTGATTGCGCCGTGAGCGCCAACGTGCCGGGCCTGCGCAACCTCTGGGCCGGAGTGGCTGGTGGCAGCCGCCAGAGCGTGCTGGAGCGCGGTTATGTGGAGCTGGCCGATCGCGGCGCCCAGCATCCCCACGCCCCCGGCATCGTGCCGGAGCTGCTGGAGCGAGTGCTGCCGCTGCATGAGGTGATTGCGGTCGATTACTTCCTGCCGGGTTGTCCGCCCTCGGCGGAGCGGATCCGGGAGTTTCTGGAAGACCTACTGCGCGGCGAGCGGCCGCAGCAGCAGGGCGCTGAGCAGCTGAGGTTTGGCTGAGGGCTGGCAGGTTTCCGGTTTAAGGCGACTGGTGCTGCGCCCAAGATGGAACAGAATTAGTTTGATTGGGACTGGATCTTTATATGGAATTGCCAGCATGAAAATCCTCCTGGTGGGTGCTCTGGCGATACTTGCGCTGACTTCAGGAGGTAAGGCCCGGGCTTCTGAAGCGAGGTTTGCGCTTGAGATCTCCACCCCCAAGCGTCTCCTGAATCTGCCTTCGGGATCCGCGGTGACTGCCCAGGGCGGGCGCTTCTGGGTTTTCGGTGACGATAGCCCTTGGGCCTACGAATTGGATAACAGTCTCTCCATTAAGGACAAACATCAACTGGGAACCTTCTCGCTGGACCCAGCCGGACGAATTGCTAAGCAGTTCAAGCCTGATTTGGAATCATCGGCGGCGATTCGGCTCAATGGATTCGATCATCAGGTGGTGCTCGGATCTGGTAGTGAGGCCGGTTTGCGGGAAAGGGGGTATCTGATCCGTGAGAACAGGGATGGCGCTGGTGGTGGGATTGGGTTTGAAGTCAAGGAATTTCAACTGGCTCCTCTTTATGCACAGCTGAAGAAGGTGGGAGGGCTTGATCGTCTAAATATTGAGGGCCTGATCGTGGCAGGTCCGCAAGTGCTGCTCTTGAATCGGGTTAACGCTGGTGGGAACATGATATTTGCGATACCCAAGGAAGAATTTATTGATTATGTTCAGGGCCGCCGCTCCAGTGTTGCGAGGCCTGAGGTCATTCCTGTCCGTTTGCCTGCTGTAGATGGTTTTGAGGCGGGTCTTTCGGGGGGTGAATACTGGCCTGAACGCGATAGTTTGGTCTACACAGCTTCTGTAGAGGCTACGGGAAATGCATATGCTGATGGCGCAGTGCTGGGTAGTTTTGTTGGAGTGATACCCCGGCGTAATTTGCGGTCAAACGTATTGCTTGACTTGGTGGATGCGGCCATCCCTCTCAGTCGAGATGGGCGCATTGTCTTGACCAAGGCCGAATCCATCGCTGTTGAGTCTGGGAGCCTGCGCAAGATCAAAGGAGTTATTGTTAGCGATAATGACGATGGTACTAGCGAATTCTTTTGGTATCAGCTCGTGGCTTATTAATGCTCTTTCTCTTATCTCTTCCTTGGTGTTTATCCATGTGCTTGGCGCCAGGGCCTGCGTACACAGCACTTCAAGTCTGACTAAGCCATGACCAGCACGATCACGATCGATCCGGTGACCCGCATCGAGGGCCACGCCAAGATCACCCTGCATCTCGATCAGTCGGGCCGGATCACTGATGCCCGCTTCCACGTGGTCGAGTATCGCGGCTTCGAAACCTTTTGTGAGGGCCGGCCCTTCACGGAAATGGCGGGTATTACGGCGCGCATCTGCGGCATCTGCCCGGTGAGCCACCTGCTGGCCGCGGCGAAAACCGGCGACAAGTTGCTGGCCGTGCAGCCGCCTGCGGCGGCCCGCAAGTTGCGGCGGCTGCTGAACCTGGCCCAGATCTGCCAAAGCCACTCCCTCTCGTTTTTTCACCTCAGCAGCCCCGATTTCCTGCTGGGTTGGGATAGCGATCCGGCCAAGCGCAACGTGTTTGGCCTGATGGCGGCCGATCCGGAGCTGGCCCGAGCCGGCATCCGCCTGCGCCAATTTGGCCAGCAGCTCATCGAGCAGCTGGCGGGCCGCAAGATCCATGCGGCTTGGGCGGTGCCCGGGGGCGTTCGCACGCCGATGACGCCTGAGACGGCGGCCTGGATCCATCAGCGCTTGCCCGAAGCCGAAGCCACGGTGCGGCTGGCCTTGGAGGTGTTTCAGCGCTTGCTGGATCAGCAGCTGGCTGAAGAGCAGCGAGTGTTTGGCACCTTCGACTCCCTGTTCATGGGCCTGGTGGACGACCAGGGTCAGTGGTCGTGCATCGATGGCCTGTTGCGGCTGGTGGACAGCAGCGGCGCCGTGGTGGCCGATGGCCTCTCAGAAGACGACTACGTCAGCTTCTTGGGCGAGGCGGTGGAGAGCTGGAGCTACCTGAAATTCCCTTATTACAAGCCCCTTGGCTATCCGGAGGGGATGTATCGAGTGGGCCCCCTGGCGCGCCTGAATGTGTGCGAGCGGATCGGCACCCCCTGGGCCGATGCCGAGCTGGCGGCCTTTCGCGCCCGCAACGGCACAACTGCCAGCGGCGGCAGGATTGCTAACTCGTCGTTTGCTTATCACCATGCCCGTCTGGTGGAGATCGTGGCTTGTCTGGAGGCGATCGGCCAGCTGGCGCAGGATCCCGAGCTGCAATCCCCCCACGTGCGCAGCCATGCCAGCCTCAACGCCAACGAGGCGGTTGGGGTGAGCGAGGCGCCCCGGGGCACGTTGTTCCACCACTACCGGGTAGATGACGACGGCCTAATCACCCGGGTGAACCTGATCATCGCCACCGGCCAAAACAACCTGGCGATGAACCGCACCGTGGCTCAGATCGCCCGCCACTACCTCGGCCCCGCGCCACTTGCCGAGGGCGCCGAAATCCCTGAGGCCCTGCTCAACCGGGTGGAGGCGGGCATCCGCTGCTTTGATCCCTGCCTGAGCTGCAGCACCCATGCAGCCGGTCAGATGCCGCTGCGAATAGAGCTTGTGGATGCCACTGGGCGGCGGTTAGCGGAGCGTGTGCGGGATTAAGGGGGCAACCCCAGGGCAATGGGTCCGATCTCCAAGCTCTTCAGGATCAAGATGTCAGCTCTAGAAGCCCACGCTGGTCTCCCCGATCCCCATGGCTGAAGTGCTGCTGCTGTCGGTTCCAGTGTTCGGCCATGTCAAGCCGATGCTGGCCCTGGCCCGTGCTCTGGTGGCTGATGGCCATCGGGTGCGTTGGCTGGCGGGGGAGGCGTTTCGAGCGCGGGTGGAGAGCACCGGGGCGGTGTTCTGTGCAATGCGGGAGGGTTTTGATTACTCCCTGCCTGAGAAGGTGCCGCAGACCCTGCAGCAGCGACGACAGGCTTTGCGCGGTTTGGCCCAGCTGCGCTTCGATCTTGATGTCTTTTTCATTCAGCCTTCCCAGGGGTTCTGCCTGGATCTGCTGGCTCTCCACGATGAGCAAGCTGCCGACCTGGTGGTTTGCGACAGTTTTTTAATGGCCGGTGCCTGGTGGAGTGAGCGCACCGGGCGGCCCTGGGTGCAGTTGTGCTGCACTGTGCTCACGTGCCCCAGTCGCGCGGTGGCACCGTTCGGCCTGGCCTTGCCGCCCGATGACTCTCTGCTTGGGCGGTGGCGCAATAGGGTCCTGCGGCTGTTGACACGCAGCCTGCTGTTCCGCTCGCTGCGTACCAGCGCCGACCAGGCCCGTGCCGGGCTCTGCTTGCCACCTCGACGGCCCTGGCTGTTCGATCAGGTGTCTGCCGATCTGGTGCTCAGTGGCACCGTGGCGGCATTTGAGTATCCCCGGCCTGATCTGCCAGCTCAGGTCAGCTTCGTGGGTCCGCTGCTGGAGGAAGAGCAGGAGGCCTTCACTCCCCCCTCCTGGTGGGGTGACCTCGATGGCGTCACGGTGGTGCATGTGAGTCAAGGCACTATCAACACTGATCCCTCGTTGTTGCTGCGACCCACGATTGAGGCCTTGGCGGATCAACCGCTGTTGCTTGTGGTCACCACCGGCCGGTCAGATGGATCCAGCGAGGCGCTTGGCGCATTGCCTGCGAACGTGCGAGCGGCTGGTTATCTCCCTTACGGGTTCTTGCTGCCCAAGGTGGCCCTGATGATCACCAACGGTGGCTACCAGGGCGTGCAGGCCGCCTTGAGCTTCGGGGTGCCCCTAGTTACGGCCGGTGCCGGCGAGGACAAGCCGGAGGTCTGTGCTCGCCTCCGGCGCACCGGAGCTTCCTTGGATCTCGGCACCGCTCACCCCCAGGCCACCGCTATCCGTGCTGCGGTGCAGGAGGTGCTCACCGACCCGTCCTATCGGGCCGCAGCCCAGACCCTGGCGGCGCAAATGGCCGCTGCTGGAGGGGCTGCAGAAGCTGTCCGCAGGATCAACTTGGTGCTGGACAAGCAACGCCTCGCTGCGGATCAGGTCATCGCCGCCAACAATTAGGAGCTCGCCTCCCCCCTCACTTGCTTTGCCATGCAGCAGCACCCCCAGGGCAGCCGCCTGGTGATCGGCATCGGCAACAGCCTGCGCGGTGACGACGGGGTTGGGGCCTTGCTGGCCGAACAGGTGGGGGGACGCAGCGTCCAGCAGCTCACTCCGGAGCTGGCGGCGGAGCTGGCCGAGCTGGAGGCGGTGCTGTTTATCGATGCCTGGCTGGCGCCGGCCGGCGCGGCTCCCCGGATCACCTCGATCTCGCTTGCCGCGGGTGCGGCCGAGAGCCACCGGCTGGAGCCGGCCCAGCTGCTGGCGATCAGCCAGGCGCTCTACGGCTGTGCCCCTGCCGCCCACCTGCTCCAGGTGCCGGCGACGCGCTTCGACCATGGCACCACGCTCTCGGCTGAGCTTCAGGCCGCCCTGCCCCAGGCCCAGGCACTCATGCAGGGCTGGCTGGCGCGCCATGCATGAGCTCAGCCTGATGGAGGCGGTGCGCGATCAGTCGTTGGCGGCCGCCAACGCTGAGGGTGCCACTCGCATCACGGCGATCAGCCTGCGGATCGGCAGCCTGGCCGGGGTGGAGCCTGAGGCGTTGCGCTTTGCGCACACGGTGGTGATGGACGGCACGATCGCGGCGGGAGCCGAGCTGCGCATTGAGATTGTGATCGCTCGCTTTTTTTGTGAGCCCTGTCAGCAGGCGTTCGATACCGAACAGGGCGATTGCCTTTGCCTCCGCTGCGGCAGCTTCAGCCGCCGGCTGCTGCAAGGCCGCGAGCTGGAGCTGACCTCGCTAGAGCTCAGTTGAAAGCAGCATTGGCATTTTTTCAGTTTCAAACCTCATCGATGCCAAGTGGAACTACAGCATCGAGTAAGAAGCCCAATTGGCGGAGCAATTAGATTGCTAGTAGTTCGTTTCATCGGAATTTTTGCCTAATGAACCCAATTCAGAGCTTCTAATGTCAGCCCCAACCGTTCTTGTAACCGGAGCTTCCAGCGGAATTGGTGCGGCGACAGCTCGCCTATTGCTGGAGCGCGGCTGGCGTGTGTTTGCAGCTGCTCGACGGCTGGAGGCAATGGAGCCCCTGGCCGCCTTGGGTGCCGAGGTGATGGCACTGGATCTAAGCGATGACGACTCACGCCGCCAGCTCGCTGAGCAGCTCACAGCCAAGGTGGGTGCCCTCGATGCGCTGGTCAACAATGCTGGCTTCGGTGAAGTGGGTCCGCTTGAGACATTGGCCCTGGATCGAGCCCGGGCGATTTTCGAAGTCAACGTCTTTGGGCTGATGGGTCTCACCCAGCAGTTGTTACCTGCCATGCGCGAGCGAGGTCGCGGTCGCATCGTCAATATCTCCTCGATTGCCGGTCGCTGGGTTTCACCCGGATCGGGCTGGTACGGGGCCAGCAAGTTTGCGCTTGAGGCACTGAGCGATGCCTTGCGACTCGAGCTCAAGGCCTTCGGTGTCAGCGTGGTGGTGGTTGAGCCGGGCGTGATCGCTACCGACTTTGCCAACGTGGCCTCCCCTTCGATGGAGGGATCCTTGTCTTGCAGTACCTACGGCTTCATGATGCGTGCCGTTCGCAAGAGCTGGGATGCCGTCTACCGGGGTGCCTCCCCGCCGCTAGAGGTGGCACTAACAATCGAGCGAGCTCTCACCGACCCCACCCCATCAGCTCGTTACCTCTGCGGTCACCAGTCAGCCTCAGTGATCGCCAGCCGGATCCTGCCAACCCGACTGTGGGACAGCCTGGTTCGCATTCAGATGACCTGATGACTGTTATCACCTGTGGTGCTCTGAACCTTGCAGGGACGGAGGCCCATGGCCGTCGTTTCGGAAGGATTCCGGGTGGTGCCTAGCCTGGAAACGGCCCTTGTTCTTAGCTGCCATGTGCCGCGACTGCTCCTGCGGACAGCCGGCGCTTGAGCCGCTCCTACAACCAACCCGCCAGCTACCCCTGCACACGGCCCTGCTGCAGCGCAACGATGCCCAGGCGGCCGGCCTGCGCCAGCGCTTCGAAGCCGCAGGGGTCACGGTGGTGAACCTGCTCTCCTCGCCCGGCTCGGGCAAAACCGCCCTGCTCGAAGCCCTGGCCCAGCGCCTCGATCCCGCCGGTTTGGCGGTGATCGTGGGCGATCTGGCCACCGACAACGACGCCCGCCGCCTCCAGGCCGCCGGCCTGGCGGCGGTGCAGATCACCACTGGCCAGGCCTGCCACCTGGAGGCGCCAATGGTGGCCGAGGGTCTGCATCGCCTCAGCCACCAGGGCATCAGCCTTGAGCAGCTTGAACTGCTGGTGATCGAGAACGTCGGCAACCTGGTCTGTCCCGGCGCCTACGACCTGGGAGAGAGCTTGCGGGTGGTGCTGCTTTCCACCACCGAGGGAGAAGACAAGCCGCTCAAATATGCGCCGATCTTCCACGCCGCCGATCTGGTGCTGATCACCAAGATCGACCTGGCCGAGGCGGTGGGTTTCGATCGCGCCGCCGCCCACGCCGCCATCGCCCGCGTCGCCCCCCACGCCTCCGTGCTGGAAACCTCGGCCCGCAGCGGTGCCGGCCTCGACGCCCTGATCGCTGCCCTGGCGCGATGAATGTGGCGCGGCTGCGCCTGTGGTGCCGTGGCGTGGTGCAGGGGGTGGGTTTTCGGCCCCTGGTGCATCGCCTGGCCGCCGAGCTGCAGCTGGTGGGCGAGGTGGAAAACGTCGCTGGTGCCGTCAGGCTGGAGTTGCAGGGCAAGCGCCGCTCGCTCGAGCTACTGCTGCGGCGCTTGCCCGAGGCGTTGCAGCCCCCCGGCGCTCTTGAGCCACTGGCGCCTGAGTGGCTCCCGCCCCTCGTTCCGGCGCCACCCGGCCTGCGCATCGCCGCCGCCACCGCCCAACTCCTGGGCGCCAGCCTGATCGCCCCGTCCCTCGCCGCCGATCTGGCCCCCTGCCCCACCTGTCTGGCCGAGCTCCACGACCCCGGCAACCGCCGCCACCGCTACCCCTTCATCAGCTGCAGCCACTGCGGGCCCCGCTACTCGATCGCCAGCGCCGAGCCCTACGCCCGCGCCCACACCAGCTTGGCTGGCTTCCGCCTGTGCGCTCTCTGCCAGCAGGAGTTCGACGATCCGTCTGATCGCCGCTTCCACGCCGAAACGATCGGCTGCCCCGCCTGCGGGCCCCGGCTGCAGTGGCAGGGAGCCGGGGCCGGCGGTGGGGATCCGCTGGCGGCGGGCCTGGCCCTGCTGGCGGCGGGCGGGATTCTGGCCCTCCAGGGGGTGGGCGGCTTCCAGCTGCTGGTGGCTGCCGGCGATCCGGCGGCGGTGGCCCGGCTGCGCCAGCGCAAGCAGCGGCCCGCTAAGCCCCTGGCCCTGCTGGTAGCCGATCTGGAACAGATCCCTGCTGCCGTGGAGTTGTCTGCAGCAGAACGGCTCCAGCTGCAGCACCCGGCCGCGCCGATCGTGCTGCTGCGGTTACGGCCAGGCCAGCGCCAGCCCTTCGCTGGGGTGGCCCCCGGCAGCGCCGCTTTGGGGGTGATGCTGCCGGCTTCGCCGTTGCACCAGCTGCTGGCGGCGGGTTTTGGCCGCCCCCTGGTGGCCACCAGCGGCAACCGCAGCGGCGAGCCCCTCTGCCTCGATCCGGCCGAGTCCCTCGATCGCCTCGCCGGCATCGCCGATGGCTTCCTGCTGCACAACCGCCCGATCGTCCGCCGCCTCGACGACTCGGTGTTGCAGCTGATCGAAGGGCGGCCGGTGCTGCTGCGCCGGGCCCGCGGCTACGCCCCCCAGGCCCTGGCTCTGCAGGCCCCGCCCGGCACCGCCCTGGCCCTTGGCGGTGATCTCAAAAGTGCGCCGGCCCTGGCGCTCGGCGGCCGCGTTTGGCTGGCGCCACTGCTGGGTGATCTGGCTGGGCCCCTGCCGCAGCAGCTGTTGAGCGAGGGGCTCGAGCAGCTGCTGGAGCGCCCTGGCCCCGGGCTCGCCGCCCTGGCCTGCGATGGCCATCCCGGCTACGCCAGCCACCAGCTGGCCGCGGCGGCGGCCCGGCGGCTGGGGCTGCCGTTGCAGCTGGTGCAGCACCACCGCGCCCACGGCCTGGCTGTGGCGGCGGAGCACGGCCTGCCGCTGCCCCTGCTGGTGTGGGCCTGCGATGGCCTCGGCTATGGCGAGCCGGCCGAGGCGAGCGGCCATCGGCTCTGGGGCGGTGAGCTGCTCTGGCTCACGACGTCTGGCGCCGAGCGTTGGGCCTGCCTGCGCCCCTTTCCCCTGCCCGGCGGCGAGCGGGCCATGGCCGAACCCCGCCGGGCCGCCCTGGGCCTGCTGGCCGCGGCCGGCCCGGAGGCCCTGGGCCATCCGGGGGCCGCTGCTTGCCGGGCCGCTTTCAGCCCCGGCGACTGGCAGCTGCTGCTGCAGGCCATCGCCAGCGGCTGTAATAGCCCGCTTTGCTCCAGCACTGGCCGCCTGTTTGATGCGGCGGCCTCCCTGCTGGATCTGTGCCAGCGCAGCAGCTTTGAGGGGGAGGCGGGGCTGCTGCTGGAGGGCCTAGCCCTGCAGGCCCCGCCTCCGCAGGTGGCGCCCATGCCGCTGCTGCCGGCTGCGGGGCTGCAGCTTGGCTGGCTCGATTGGCAGCCCCTGTTGCAGAGCTTGTTGAACGCGAGAGCTGCGGGGGTGTCGCCGCAGGAGAGCGCTGCCTGCTCCCACGCTTCTCTGGCGGCCGGCTTGGCCAGTGCCGCGGCTAAGGCGGCTGGGCGCCTTGGTGCCACCACCGTGCTGCTGGCCGGTGGCTGCTTCCAGAACCGCCTGCTGCTGGAGCGCAGCGCCGCTGCCCTGCGCGCGGCCGGCCTGGTGCCCCGCTGGGCTGAGCAGCTGCCCAGCAACGACGGAGGTCTGGCCTTAGGCCAGCTTTGGGCAGCTCTGGCTGATCTCCCTATAACGAAGTAGAGCGTGGAGGCCTACCCATGTGCCTGGCCACCCCCGGCCTGATCTTGACGATCACCGGTTCGCCTGCGGATGCCGGCCCTGATGCGGAGCTGTGGCGCCAGGCCGAGGTGGATTTCGGTGGTGTGCGCCAGTGGGTGAGCCTGGCCTGCTTGCCGGAGGCGGCGGTGGGCGATCGGGTGCTGGTGCACGTGGGCATGGCCCTGAGCGTCGTGCTCGCTGAGGAGCCATGAGCACTCCCCTACTCACGATTGATGGCAACGAGGCCGTGGCCCGGGTGGCCTACCGCCTCAATGAGGTGATCGCCATCTACCCGATCACGCCGGCCTCGCCGATGGGGGAGTGGGCTGATGCCTGGGCCGCGGAAGGGCGGCCCAACCTTTGGGGCAGCGTGCCTTCGGTGGTGGAGCTGCAGAGCGAAGCGGGTGCTGCCGGCACGGTGCATGGCGCCCTGCAGGCGGGGGCGCTCACCACCACCTTCACGGCCAGCCAGGGGCTGCTGTTGATGATCCCCAACCTCCACAAGCTGGCGGGGGAGCTCACCCCGGCGGTGCTGCACGTGGCGGCCCGCTCCTTGGCGGCCCAGGGCCTGTCGATCTTTGGCGATCACAGCGATGTGATGGCCACCCGCGGTAGCGGTTGCGGGATTCTCTGCTCGGCGTCGGTGCAGGAGGCGGGCGACTTTGCCGCCATTGCTGCCCTGCTCAGCCTGCGCAGCCGGCTGCCGTTCCTGCATGTGTTCGATGGCTTTCGCACCTCCCACGAGATCCAGAAGATCGCGCCGCTCAGCGACGGCCAGCTGCTCGAGCTCATGCCCGCGGCGGAGATCAGTGCCCACCGCGCCCGCGCCCTCAGCCCCAATCGCCCGGTGATCCGCGGCACCAGCCAAAACCCCGACGTCTACTTCCAGGCGCGCGAATCGGTAAATCGCTTCTACGACGCGGCCCCGGACCATCTGATCGAGGCGATGGCGCGCTTTGGCGAGCTCACTGGTCGCCCCTACCGCCCCTACGACTACGTCGGCCCCGCCGCTGCCGAGCGGGTGCTGGTGCTGATGGGGTCGGGCTGTGAGACCGCCGTGGAGGCGGCTGAGGCGCTGCAGGCCGCCGGCGAGGGGGTGGGGGTGCTGAAGGTGCGCCTGTTTCGGCCCTTTGCGGCCCGGCTGCTGGTGGAGGCCCTGCCGGCCAGCACCCGGGCGATCGCCGTGCTCGATCGCTGCAAGGAGCCCGGCGCCCCCGGGGAGCCCCTCTACCTCGATGTGGTGGCAGCCCTGGCCGAGGAGTGGGCTGCCGTGCATGGGGGGGTGCATGGGCCAGCAGCGTTGCCGGCGGTGCTGGGCGGCCGCTACGGGCTGTCGTCGAAGGAGTTCACCCCGGCGATGGTGAAGGCGGTATTTGATCATTTGCGGCCCCTGCTGGCAGCTGGCCAGCCCCGCCCGCTCAACCACTTCACGGTGGGCATCGACGACGACCTCACCCATCTATCCCTGCCCCTCGACGCTGACGTCGAACACGGCTTCCACACCGACGCAGCTGAGGTGCGGGCCGTGTTTTACGGCCTGGGCTCCGACGGCACGGTGGGGGCCAACAAGGCGGCGATCAAGATCATTGGCGAGGGCACGGATTTGTATGCCCAGGGCTATTTCGTTTACGACTCCAAAAAGTCGGGTTCGGTCACGGTGTCGCACCTGCGCTTTGGGCCCCAGCCGATCCGCTCCACCTACCTGATCCAGCGGCCCACGTTTGTGGCCTGCCACCAGTGGGATTTCGTCGAGCGCTTCGATCTGCTGGCTGGCATCGAGCCCGGGGGCGTGTTTCTGCTCAATAGCCCCTTTGCGCCAGCAGACACCTGGGCGCGGCTGCCGGAAGCCCTGCGCGCTCAGATCCGCAGCAAGGGGATTCAGGTGCAGCAGATCAATGCCTACCAAGTGGCGCGCCAGGCGGGCATGGGGCCCCACATCAACACGGTGATGCAGGCCTGCTTCTTTGCCCTCAGCGGCGTGCTGCCGCGCGAGGAGGCCCTCTACCGCATTCGTCACTCGATCGAAACCAGCTACCGCCGTAAGGGTGAGGCCGTGGTGGCGATGAACCTGGCGGCCCTCGACGCCAGCCTCGAGCACCTGGTGCCCCTCGATTGGTCGAGCCTCGACGGCTCCGGCCCGGAGCCATTGCGGGAGGACCGGCTCACTGGTGCCCCGGATTTTGTGCGGGAGGTGATCGGGCCGATGCTGGATCGCCGCGGCGATGCCCTGCCGGTGAGTGCCCTGCCCTGTGACGGCACCTGGCCGGTGGGCACGGCCCGCTGGGAGAAGCGCAACATCGCCGCTGCGGTGCCGGTGTGGGAAACAGACCTGTGCGTGCAGTGCGGCAAGTGCGTGCTGGTGTGCCCCCATGCGGTGATCCGCGCCAAGGTGGGCGCCCCTGATCTCTTCGCCGCAGCCCCCGAGGGCTTCCGCACTGCCCCCGCCCGCGACCCCGCCTTTGCCGGCCAAACCTTCACCATCCAGGTGGCCGCCGAAGACTGCACCGGCTGCGCCCTGTGCGTGGAGGTATGCCCCGCCCGCGACCGCAGCGAGCCCAAGCGCAAGGCGATCAACATGGCGCCGCAGCGGCCGTTGCGTGAGCAGGCCCGCGGCAACTGGGACTTTTTCCTGCAGCTGCCCGAGGTGCCGCGCGCCGAGCTCAACCTGCACAAGATCGGCCAGCAGCAGCTGCAGCAGCCATTGTTTGAGTTTTCCGGCGCCTGCGGCGGCTGCGGCGAAACGCCATACCTCAAGCTCGCCTCCCAGCTGTTCGGCGATCGGATGCTGATCGCCAACGCCACCGGTTGCAGCTCGATCTACGGCGGCAACCTGCCCACCACCCCCTGGAGCGCCAACGCCGAAGGACGGGGCCCGGCCTGGAGCAATTCCCTGTTCGAAGACAACGCCGAATTCGGCTACGGGATGCGGGTGGCGCGTGACCAGCAGCGCCAGATGGCCCTCGATCTGCTGGAGCGGTTGGCGGGCCAGCTTGAGCCTGCCGAGCTGCCGCCCCCCTTGCTGGAGGCCCTGCGCAACGCCGACCAGAGCGATGAAGTCGGCATTGTCGAGCAGCGCCAGCGGGTGGCCGAGCTCAAGGGGCGTTTGGCGGGAATGGAGCACCCGGAAGCCCGCCAGCTGCTGGAGCTCGCCGATGCCCTGGTGAAAACCAGCGTCTGGCTGGTGGGCGGCGATGGCTGGGCCTACGACATCGGCTTCGGTGGGCTCGACCACGTGCTCGCCAGTGGCCGCGACGTCAACGCCCTGGTGCTCGACACCGAGGTGTACTCCAACACCGGCGGCCAGGCCTCCAAAAGCACCCCCCGGGGGGCGGTGGCCAAGTTTGCCGCCGCCGGCAAGACGGCCCCCAAAAAAGACCTGGGCCTGATGGCGATGACCTACGGCACCGTCTACGTAGCAAGTGTGGCGATGGGGGCCCGCGACGAGCACACCACCCGCGTATTTCTGGAGGCCGAGAGCTACCCGGGGCCTTCGCTGATCATTGCCTACTCCCACTGCATCGCCCACGGCATCGATATGGCCCAGGGCATGGCGCACCAGAAGCTGGCGGTGGATTCGGGCCGCTGGCTGCTCTACCGCTACGACCCGCGCCGAGCCGAGCGCGGCGAGACTCCCCTGCAACTCGACAGCCCGGCGCCAAAGCGCTCGCTCAAGGAGGCGATGGAGCAGGAAAACCGCTTCCGCATGCTGCGCTACAGCCAGCCGGAGCGGGCCCAGGCCCTGGTGCGCCAGGCCCAGCGGGAGCTCGAATGCCGCTGGGCCACCTATCGGGCCCTGGCCCAGTCAGCCCCCAAACCATGATCCCCGACCTCTCCACCACCTATCTCGGCCTGGCCCTGCGCAGCCCCCTGGTGGTGGGCGCTGCCGCGCCCCTCAGCGAGGAGCTAGGCCAGCTGCAGGCCCTGGAGCGGGCCGGGGCGGCGGCGATCGTGCTGCATTCGCTGTTTGAGGAGCAGATCGAGCAGGAGCAGCTTGACCTGCACCGCCATGCCATGGCCGGCACCGATAGCTATGGCGAGGCGCTCAGCTACGTGCCGGAGCCATCGATCTTCCATGGCGGGGAAGACATCTACCTGCGCCACCTGGAGCAGGCCTGCCAGCATTTGGCGGTGCCCGTGATCGCCAGCCTCAATGGCACTAAGGCGGGCCGCTGGGTGGAGTCGGCGCGGCGGATTGAGGCGGCCGGCGCCTCGGCCCTGGAGCTCAACATCTATGCCATTCCCACCGACCCCGAGCTCTCCAGCGCCGCCATCGAAGCCGAGGTGGAGGAGATCGTGCGCCAAGTGCGCGCTGAGGTGCGCCTGCCCCTAGCCGTGAAGCTCAGCCCCTTTTTCACCAACCTCAGCGCCATGGCCCGGCGCCTGGCCGCGGCGGGCGCCGATGGGCTGGTGCTGTTCAACCGCTTCTACCAGCCCGATATCGACATCGAGACCATGGAGGTGCGGCCCAACCTGCTGCTCTCCACCCCCCACGACCTGCGACTACCGCTGCGCTGGATCGCTCTGCTGCACGGCTGCCAGCCCCTGGATCTGGCCGCCAGTGGCGGTGTGCACCGGGGCACCGATGTGGTGCGGCTGTTGATGGCGGGGGCTGCGGTTACCCAGGTGGTGGGGGCGTTGCTGCGCCACGGCCCCGAGCGCCTGGCGGGCCTGGAGCAGGAGCTCTCCATCTGGCTGATGGAGCACGAGGTGGCCAGCGTGGCGGAGCTGGTGGGCTGTATGAGCCAGCAGCGCTGCCCCAATCCGGCCGAATACGAGCGGGCCCAATACATGCGCGCCATTCAGGGCTACCGCCCCGCCGATGCCCGCCAGGCGCCTGGCCCCTGGTGAGTGCCGCCCTGCAAAGCCAAATCAATGGCCGGGTTGCTGAGCTGGCGGCCCTGCTTGCTGCCACTGCCAGCCGCCCCTGGACCCTGATGGAGGTGTGCGGCGGTCAGACCCACGCCATCCTGCGTTGGGGGCTTGATCAATTGCTGCCACCGGGGCTGCGGCTGATTCATGGACCGGGCTGTCCGGTGTGCGTTACGCCGGCCGAGCGCCTCGATGCGGCCCTGGCGCTGGCGGCCTGCCCGGAGGTGATCCTCTGCTCCTACGGCGACATGCTGCGGGTGCCAGGCAGCGCCGCCGGCGCCGATCTGCTCGGCGCGCGGGCTGCAGGCGGCGACGTGCGCCTGCTCACCTCGCCCCTACAGGCCATTGCCCTGGCCCAGGCGTGCCCTGCGCGCCAGGTGGTGTTTTTGGCGGTGGGCTTTGAAACCACGGCACCGGCCACCGCCCTGCTGCTGCGCCAGGCCCGGGCCCTGGGGCTCACCAACCTCACGGTGCTGCTGGCCCACGTGCGGGTGGCGCCGGCGATGGCGGCATTGCTGCAGGAGCCAGGCAACCAGGTGCAGGGATTTTTGGCGGCGGGCCATGTGGGGGCGGTGATGGGCACCGCCGAGCTAGGGCAGTTGGTGCGGCGCCACCGGGTGCCGGTGGTGGTCACGGGCTTTGAGCCTGCCGATGTGATGGCCGGGCTGCTGCGACTGGTGCAGTTGCTGGAGGCGGGCACCCCGGCGCTTGCCAATGCCTACGGCCGGGTGGTGCGCCAGCAGGGCAACGGCGCCGCCCAGGCCATTATGAAGGAGGTGTTTGCGGTGGTGGACCAGCCCTGGCGGGGTTTGGGCCCCATCGCCGCTGGTGGCTATGAGCTGGCTGCGGCCTACCGCGACTTCGATGCGCTGCTGCGGTTTTGTCTGCCCTCAGCAGCGGTTTCCCCGCCGCCGGAGCCCCTAGCCAGCCCCTGCATCAGCGGCCTGATCCTGCAGGGCCGCGCCCTCCCTCCCGACTGCCCGGCCTTCGGCTCGGCCTGCACCCCGGAGCGACCCCTGGGGGCACCGATGGTGTCGAGCGAAGGGGCCTGTGCCGCCTACCACCGCTACCGGCCGCCGCCGCCATGAGCGACTGCATCCAGCTGGCCCATGGCGGCGGCGGCACCCTGATGCAGCAGCTGATCAACCAGGAGCTGCGGGCCCTCTACGCCGATCCGGCCCAGGTGCTGCACGATGCGGCCCGGCTCGAATTGCCGCCCGGCCCGCTCGCTTTCAGCACCGACGGCTACGTGGTGCAGCCGCTGGAATTTCCCGGTGGTGATATGGGCAGCCTGGCGGTGATCGGCACCGCCAATGATTTAGCGATGGCGGGCGCCCGGCCTCTGCATCTGAGTGTGGCGTTGCTGCTGGAGGAGGGCTTGCCGCTGGCGCTGCTGCGGCGCTTTGTGGCCTCGATGGCTGCGGCTGCGCGGGCCTGCGAGCTCACGATCGTTACCGGCGACACCAAGGTGGTGGAACGGGGCAAGGCCGACGGCATATTCATCACCACCAGCGGCATCGGGGCGGTGCAGGCGCCGATGCCGATTCACCCTACGGCGATTCGCCCGGGCGATCAGCTGCTGCTGAGCGGCGACCTGGGCCGCCATGGCGTGGCAATCCTGGCCGCTCGCCATGGCTTGGCCCTGGTGCCGCCCGTGCTCAGCGACTGCGCGCCGCTCTGGCCCCAGGTGCGGGCCCTGCTGGAGGCCGGGGTTCGGATTCACTGCCTGCGCGACCTCACTCGCGGCGGCCTGGCCAGTGCCCTGCAGGAGCTAGCGGAGGCGGCCGCGGTGGAGCTGGCGATTGAGGAGGCGCAACTGCCGGTGCTGGAGCCCGTGGCGCGCACCTGTGAGCTGCTGGGCTTTGAACCTCTGCACCTGGCCAATGAGGGTCGCTTTGTGGTGGTGGTGCCGCCATCGGCCCGCGATCAGGCCCAGACCCTGCTGGCGGCCAGTGGCGGAGCCTGGATCGGCAGTGTGCGGCCGGCCAGCCAGGGAGCGCGGGTGCTGCTTACCACCTCTTTTGGCACCGAGCGCCTGCTGCTGCCCCTCAGCGGCGAGCTGCTGCCCCGCATTTGCTGAACCCGTCAGCTGTCTTAGGGTGAACTGACGCCCCTGCCAAGAGTTGTGGGTCGATGGATCTCACCCCTTTTCTGAGCAGCCTGGAGGGCACCACCCTCGACCAGGTGCTGTTGTCGGTGGCGGTCAGCGGCAAGGTGGCGATCGCCATGAAGGGTCGCTTTCTGCTCCGATCAGTGTGCGAGAGCTTTCAAGACCGCACCCGCATCGGCTGTGCCGTCACCGATGAGGCCACCTGCCTGGAGTATCTGGCGCGGGAGCCCTACGAGCTGTTGATTTGCACCGACTACCTGGAGGACGGCAATGGCTTCGAGCTGGCCCGCAAGGCGCGCAGTGCCCATCAGGGCTTGCGGGTGGTAGTGCTGGCCCTGGGGGATGTGATCCCGGCCCAATACGTTGAGGCTTCCTGGTTGGAGGCGGTAGTTGCGGAAGCCGATTTCATCGGCGATCAGCGACCCCTGCAAGCAGCGGTGCTGGCGGTGATGGGGCAGCACTCCTACCGCAGCCCTTCGCTGCGTTCCGGCACCCTGCCCTACCTGAGTTGCCCGCGGCTCACTAAGCGCGAATACGAAGTGCTGGATCTGTTGGCCAGTGGCCTCACCGATCGGGAGATTGCTGAGCGACTGGTGGTGAGCGAGGAAACCGCCAAGACCTATACCAAGCGACTGCTCAAGACCCTCGACGTCAATAACAGGTTGCAGGCCGTGCTCAAGGGCATGCGCTGCGGCATGGTGCAGCTCTGAGCCCCCTTACATATTGTCCCCGTATGGGGGGCTCGGTAAACCTGCCCAGCAGCGCACACTCAAGCCAGGGCCCTACCGGGTTCTTTGCGGCCGCCCAGCCCTGTGTGCCATGACCACCTCCCTCCCCGCTCCAAGTCTCACCATTGGTGAATTGGAAGCGAACTATCCGCTTTATTGCAAGGCCATGCGCCTGTTGATTCGCGAGGGCAAGACGATCGCCAAGGTGCGCCGTACGGTTTGCTGGCAGCGGCTGGAGATCCTGCACAATTGCCTGCCGACTCAATACCGCGAGCCCGATTATTTATTCGCCTTGCTGCAGCGGGAGTTGAGCGCCGGCCTCTAGGCGTCGCTTACTTTTTCCAGCTGGGGATCGAGAACCCACAGGGCTAAGCCGCCGCCCCGTCCCCTGGCCAGCAGCCAGCCGTTATCGGCGGCGCCTGAGCGAGCGATCAGGGCGAAAAATGGGCGCCGGCGTTGCTCCGGCTGCTGGCTGATCGCTTGTCGCCAGAGCCTTTGGCGACCGAGCCGCAATTCCAGCTGGTCAAACCAAAACTCCAATAACGGCCTGCGGCCCCGCAGATTGCCGCTGCCGCTGAAGCGCAGCTGCAACGCCCCGAGCTGAACGCTGTTCAGCACCGTTAGATCACCCTGTTCCAGAGAAGGGGCATCTGGAGGGGCATCTCGTGTGGCGATGCTCAAACTTGCCTGCAGGCCCCGCAGCAGGGCTGCCTTGGCGGGGTTGGGTTGGGCCCTGCCCTTGCTCCAGAGCAGCTGGAGCCGCCAGCGGCCACACAGCTGCTCTGCCGTAATCCCGGAGCCCTGGCGACGGCTGAGCCGCTCAAGGGCCAGCGCCTGTTCGCCACTGGGAATTTCGCTGGTGGGAATTTCGCTATTAGGCATTTCGCTACTGGGCATCAGACGTCGAAGTTGGCTTTGAGGTAGCGCTCCAAAAAGGTGCCTGGTGGTAGCTCGGGGGGCAATTCAAATTTCATGCCTAAGTAGGTCTGAAAGGCATCGTCTGAAAACCACATCAACTGGGCCTGGAAGTTGACCATGCCCGTGCCCACCACCTCGGTAAGGGTGAGATCGCAGCTGGTGGCCACCGGTAGATCCACCTGGCCGTTGGCGATCACGCAAAGTCCTGTGCGGCTTAGGTCCCACAGGGTGATGACCCACTGATTCCCGTCGGCAGTGCGGAGGGAGCCGCGGGGGGCAATGGCGAAGGGAATGACTTTGCGCTCGTCTTGACGGTTGTCGGCCGAGCCCCTACGGCTGAGGCCGCTGCGCCTATCGAGGCCACTGCGGCGATCTTGCCGCTGTTCATCTTTGAGCCAATCTTGAACGCCACGTTGTTGGTCGCTTTCGCGTCGTTCGCCGCCGCTGCGCCGGTCGTTCGTGTTCAGTTTCTGAAAGCGACCTTCACCCCCCATGACGTACTGAAGTTGGGCATAAGAGTCCTTAAAGCCTGTCATAGCTCAGGTCTGGCTTAAGGTCGAGCGTCAGTTTTCGCGGAATTGGTTGACCTTGATGCGCTTACGGCGCTCGACGCCCTGCAGTGGCTGCGTACGTGTGAAGAGGTCTCTAAGCGCTTCGGCCTAAGTCAGGCCACCGTCAGCAGGCAATCGCGAAAATGTCTTGATCTTTTTGGTCTTGACTTCCAACGCATCGAGGGCGAGTGGAACACCGTTGGCGATTCGACGATCTTGGCGCTGGAGCGCGGCGTTCATCAAGTGGCGAGGTGGCAGGGGCTTAGGCCCCTGCGCCTGGAGGCCACCTATTGGTCAGGCCCCTTGTTGTGCACTCCTGTACCAGATGGTTGGATTCTTGGCCTTGCCAATATTGTTGGAGTGCCGCGTAATTTTCAGCTAGTTAGGGAGCGGATTGTTGATGTCTGCCTCACCGGCTTGCCTGATGGCCCACCTGCCGGCGACCCTGAGCTGACTTCGATTGAGCTATCGAAGATGCCGGTATTTTTTGTTGTTAGGCCGGGTCATCCTTTGATTAATCAAGCCCAGCTGTCCTTTGCTGATATTGCCCAATATCCAACCCTTGCGCTGCCACCAGGCTCCTATCCCCAAGTTGAGGCTTGCCTAAAGAAGCTCGGCTTCTGGAATGATCACGTGCGAATGTTTCGCTATAAGCGTGAAAATTGGGAGGGCAAAACGGAGGCGGAGCTCACTATCGGCTATGCCACTTCACTCAGCATGGAAATTTCTGGAGGTGATCTAGTCAGGCTTCCCCTGGAGTTGCCATTTTCCTCTGGGGAGGTGCTTGTATGCCGCCGAGATTTTATTGATCATCCCCGTTTGCTTTCCTTGCAGGCTTTGCTGCTTTCCCGTCTCGCTGGTTTAGCTGAGCGCCACGGCGATATCCAGCTACACAAGTAGGCCGCAAATGATTAATTATGCAGAAACTGAAAGATTCTGTTTTGTTCGTTACACTCGGCTTGGTGTTTTTGCTTTTTTGCGATAGACTAATTTGGTTTGCGGGGGGGGGGGTGGGGGGGTTGGTCGAGCTTGATTGCCTAGCCGCCTTGGACGGTCTGATTTGGCTGCGCACGGGCCATCAGGTTGAAGCCAGGTTCGGGATCGGTCAATCCAGCGTGAGTCGCTTGAGTCGCAAGTGCGCTGAGGTGTTTGGCTTCTCCCTGGTCAGGGGCGGTTCCGAGTGGAGCTTCAAGGGTGATACGACACTGCTCAATCTTGAGCGTCGTGTTCATCAAGCGGTGCGGTGGACCAGTGGTAGGCATTTGCGTCTGGAGGCGCAGCACTGGTCTGGCCCGTTGCTCTGTGAGCCGGCTCCAGCAGGTTGGATTGCTGGCTGTTTTCACTTTCATGAATACGAAAGGCCGCTGCAGCTGCTGAGGGAAGGGGTGATTGACGCCTGGGTGGCTTCCTATCCCGATGTCCCAGCTGCCACTGACCCCGCCATTGCCTGCATTGGCTTGAGCCGAATGCCGATTTGGCTGGTGGTCGATCAATCTCATCCGTTGCTTGAGCTTGGTGAGCAGGTCACATTTGCCGACGTGGCTGCCTATCCCTGTATGCCCCTGCCTGATGGCGCCTTTCCTAAATTTCAGGCTGTCCTGGAAGCCTGTGGCTTGTGGAACGGCGGCAGCCCAGAACGGATTAGGAATCCTTCCTGGTTTGGTGAAGTTAATTGTGAAGATCTCCTTGTTGGTTTCGCAACTCCCCTCTCCCTACTTCTCAGTGGCGATTGCTGCAGGGTGCTGCCCCTAAAGCTGCCTTTAGAGGTTGGCGATGCCCTCCTAGTGCCAAGGCAATACGAGCGTGCCCCCCAAACGCTGCAGTTGCTGGCGGATCTTCGTTCGCGTTTGGAGAGCCTCGCCGGCGCCGCTCCAGACATGGTGGTGTTAGACGGGTTCGAGCACCCAAGTGCAACCCCAAGCGACAAGCCCTTTAAGGAGCAATGGCTGCCAAGCGCACCCTCAATGCCAAAAACCTCGAAGGGCTAGGCGCGGCCGTCCTCGCCGAATTGCTGATTGAGGTGAGTGCTGGCAGTGCGGTGATGCAGCGCCGTTTGCGGCTGGCGCTAGCTGCTGCTGAGGGTGCCGGCGGAGCGGCCCAGGAGGTGCGCAAGCGCTTGGCAGCCCTGGCCCGTGCCACCACCTTTGTTGATTCGCGCAAGCGCAAAGCTTTGGTGGTTGAGCTGGAGGCCCAGCACCAGGCCATCGCTGGACCGGTGGCTGCAGTGGATCCGCCGCTGGCTCTGGAGTTGCTGCTGCGTTTTCTCGAGCTGGCAGATGGTGTGCTGGATCGCTGCTCCGACAGCACGGGCATCGTGATTGGCCTGTTCCAGAGGGCCGTGGTTGACGTCGGGCCGCTGGCCAGCGCGGCCGCCGTGCCCGCCGAAGCGCTGGCTGAGCAGCTGCTGGAGCTGGTGTTTGAAAACGGCCACGGCCAATTTGACGACTTGATCCCGGCGGTGGCCGATGCCCTTGGCGATCCGGGCCTGCGACTTCTCGAGCAAGGCTGCCGCGAGCGGGGTGCCTGCGATGGTCACCCAGCCCTGCTGCAGATCGCTGAATGCCTGGGTGATGTGGATGGCTATGTGGCCCAGTTTGATGCCAAGCAATTGGCCTGGCCCCCCACCGCCGCGGATGTGGCAAGTCATTTGCTGCAGGCGGGCCGCATCCAGCAGGCCCTGGCGGTGCTGGATGGCGCGGCCAGGGCTGCGGCTGCCTGGCATTCCCCTGAGTGGGACGACACCCGCATCGTCGTGCTTGAGGCCCTGGGCCGCAACGACGAGGCTCAGCAGTTGCGTTGGGCTTGTTTTGCCAAAACCCTCTCGGCTAGCCATTTGCGCCAACACCTCAAACGGCTTGCTGCCTTCGAGGACGTAGAGGCGGAGGAGCGGGCCTTTGCGGTGGCTGAGGACCATCCCATGCGGCTGCTGGCCCTCGATTTCCTCGTGCGCTGGCCCGCAGTGGCGCGGGCTGGGCGCCTAGTGCTCGCCCATGGGCCCGACGACTGGGATGGTGAGGCCTTCGCAATCCTTGCCCCAGCGGCTGAGCGGCTCAGCGCTGAGCAGCCGCTGGCCGCCACGGTGCTGCTGCGCTCGATGTTGGTTTTTGCCCTGTCGACGGGCCGCACCAAGCGCTACCGGCACGCTGCCGAGCACTTGGTCAGCTGTGAGCTGCTGGCCGCGCGCATCGACGACTGGCAGGGCGTGGAGCGCCACGAGAGCTTCGTGGGTCGCATTCGGGAGGTCTTTGGCGGCCGCTGGAGCTTCTGGTCTCTTGTGGAGCGCTGAGGCTCTGGCAGGCTGGCCCTCTATTCACGGGAAGGCCGTTTCTTTGAATAAGCTGGCTGGGTATTTAAGGTTGCCTGGGTGTAGTGCGGCGCGAGGCCACCGGCCACTACGAGTTCAGCGCCACCGCTGGGGAAACGGTGAGGGCTTTTGTGCCCGACCCGCTGCCGCCAGAGCCCCCGGTGTTGCTGGTGGGGCCACTGCAGGCGCTGCATGAGCGGGCGCTGCTGGCCTGCGGCCGCCTTGACGGCGTTTCCACCCTGCTGCCTGATCCAGAGCTGTTCCTCTACGCCTACGTGCGCCGCGAGGCCCTGCTCTCCTCCCAGATAGAGGGCACCCAGTCGTCGCTTTCTGATCTGCTGCTGTTCGAGCTGCAGGAAGCACCCGGCGTTCCCTTTGACGATGTGGTGGAGGTCTCCAGCTATGTGGCCGGGCTGGAGCATGGCCTGGCCAGGCTGGCGGAGGGGTTCCCGCTCTCCTGTCGCCTGCTGCGTGAGATCCACGGCCGGCTGCTGAGTCGCGGTCGCGGCGCCGATCGCCTGCCGGGGGAGTTCCGGCGCAGCCAGAACTGGATCGGCGGCACCCGCCCAGGCAATGCCCGCTTCGTGCCGCCCCCGCCGGGGCTAGTAGATGACTGCATGGGGCTGCTGGAGCAGTTCATCCATGGCGGCCACCACGGTGAGCACTCTCTGCCGGTGCTGGTACGCGCCGCCCTGGTCCATGTGCAGTTCGAGACTATCCACCCATTTCTCGATGGCAACGGCCGCCTGGGCCGGCTGCTGATTGTGCTGATGCTGATTGAGGCTGGCGTGCTCCAGCAGCCGCTGCTCTACTTGAGCCTGTTCTTCAAGCAGCACCGCAGCCGCTACTACGAGCTGCTCGACGGCGTGCGCCAGCAGGGCGACTGGGAGGCCTGGCTCGGGTTTTTCCTTGAGGGGGTGGAGAGCACGGCCTCAGCCGCGGTGGCTACGGCTCAGCGGCTGCTGGCGCTGTTCCATACGGATGAAGCGCGGCTGGGAGAATTGGGCCGCTTTGGCCCCAGTGTGCGCTTGGTCTACGCGGCACTGAGGCGGCGGCCGCTCACCAGCACCAAGCAGCTCAAGGAGCTGAGTGGGCTTAGCTTCCCCACCGCCGGCAAGGCGATCGAGGCCCTAGTGGATCTCGGCATCGCTAGGGAGATCACGGGCGGACGGCGCAATCGTCTGTTCGCCTACGACGCCTACCTGGCGATCCTCAGCGAGGGAACTGAGCCGCTCTGAGCGTTCTGCTCCATCGCATCGGCCAGCCGCCGCCCCTGCAACCTGGAGAGTGAGGGAACAGAACCGATTGAAACGCCCCCTGTTGGATTCGAACCAACGACCGGCTGCTTAGAAGACTTACGATCGCTGGCTTAAGAAGCCTTGCTGCAACCGGGTTCTTGGGTCGTAAATTCGCCAGGTGTGAGCAGAAGTGTGAGCAGTTCGCCGAGGAGGAGGCCTCAGCGTGCCTTCGTTCGAGCGGTTGCGGGGTGCTTCGTCGCGGCTCGCGCCACACCTCCTTGGCCTGACCAGGCTGGAGCCCAGCACCAACGGCCGACCCGCCTGCGGGCTGGTGCTCGCACCGCTCCCTGGTCGTGCATTTCTGCCGCTCTTCTGCCGCACCGACCCCTGGGTGGATGGGCTTGACGGCAGCAGCCAAGCCCCTAAGGTATTCCATTGAGGGAATACTGGATGTGGGGTGTCGGTCAGACCGCTGTCTTCGAGGACTGGTGGGGCGAGCTCAGCGAGCAGGAGCAGGACGATGTGACGGCCATCGTTGAACTGCTCCAGGAAATGGGTCCCCAGCTGCCCTTCCCCCCACTCCTCAGGAGTGGAGAGTTCCAGGCACAGCCGCATGCGCGAGCTGCGCATCCAGTCCCATGGTGACCCTTTGCGTGTCTTCTATGCCTTTGATCCCAGCCGCAGCGCCATCCTGCTGATCGGCGGCAACAAGACCGGCAAGGACAAGCGGTTCTACAAAACGATGATCCCCAAGGCGGACGCGCTCTACGACGAACACCTCATCAATCTGCAATCCCAACCCAAGCCATGACGCGTTCTTTCTCTGAACTCACCAAAGACCTCAGCCCTGAGCGGCGTGAGCGCATTGAGCAGCGCAAGGAGCAGCTGCGGCAGGAAATGACCCTGGCGGAACTGCGCAGGGCCTTTTCACTCACCCAGGACACCCTGGCCAAAAACCTCAACGTCAAGCAGGCCGAGATCTCCAAAATCGAGAATCGGGCCGACATGCTGATGAGCACGTTGCGCAACTTCGTCCAGGCCATGGGTGGTGACCTGGAGGTGAGGGCTGTCTTCCCCGACCGCTCCATTGAGATCAGCGCCTTTTCTTCTCTGGCCAACAAGCCCGGCAAGTCGCGCGCTGGCAAAAAGAAACAGCAAATGGTTGAGGCGTAGAGATCACTCTTCTGGTGCGCATGTGGACCGTCTGACGATTCAGGTATCGAACTACGGCATTCTGCGATCTTGTCACTCTCTTTATGGCATGAGCGCTACCCCTGGAGATCAGTGGGGTTATGTCTTTCTTGAAGAGTTCCCATTGGACCTAGTACGAATAGATAGCTGGCTGGTTCTTTGCACCGTGTGACTTGCAGTCAAAGGCAGGGAAGAAGGTGGCACATATTCAACAGGGTCGATGCCAGGCGATGGCTAGGTAGTTGGGTGGTGGGAAGTTGGGGCAAGAAGGGAAATTGTTAGGCCTGAGAAGTTCGCGCTCCGAACGTGTGGCTATATATTTGGCCGATCTTGGTCAATCCAGATCTTTCATAATATGCTGCTTTTGCATGAATATCTAGCTTTGGAGAATCTTTACCCCTGCATCGGCAAAAGCCCCTGGTTGGGATAGAATCCGTCAAATTTCACCTGCATGCAGAACAGCCTGTGTCGGAGGTAGGCCATGAATGCCCATGAGCTATTGGAATGGTACGAGCAGTCAGCTCGTCCGTTTCTCGAAAGGCACTCGCCAGACAGGCTTGAGGCACTGCAAGCCGATCAGGAGCGACTGAGTCGCCTCTTGGACTCGAAGGACGAAGTCACTGTTTGCTTTCTAGGTAACTCCGGTGTGGGCAAGAGCACACTGTTGAATGCCCTTGCTGCCGGCGCAAGCCAGATTCTCCCTGCTGGCGGTATTGGCCCCTTAACAGCACAGGCGACTGAGGTTCGCTACAGCGAGGAAAAGTTCTTTCACGTTACCTACCACCCAAAAAAGAATCTCTGGCGGCTTGCTTTCGCATTGGAATCTCGGCTACAGGCTGAGCGTCGTGCGGCCAAGCGGAAACATGGATCCGAAGTGATCGCAGATGGTGTACCAGCAGAAGAAGCTGGCCTGTCTGAGTTGGCAAGTGAACTGACACAGGATGATCTTGCAGAAGTTCTACAGCAAGCCCAAGTAGAACCAGTAGATTCGAGTGAAGATGGAACAGCCGATCCTGATGATGCACTTGAGGGCTTGATTAAACAAGCCAAGAACATTGTTTGCGGAAAGCAATTTGCTGAACGACCACTGGAGTACTTGGTAGATGCGCTCAGGCAAGCCTGCGGCTATGAACTCAAGTGGGAATCAGATATCGATGTAGGCGATCAAGCCCGAATCGAGCGGATCAAGCAAATTATGCTCTTCAGCAACGAAGATCGAACATATGAGCGAAGAGAGGGACAGGATCCTCGAGGGTTTCAGGAGGATATGACAGCACATGCCGCTGGCTTTCTGTCCCCGCTGATTGAACGGATTGATGTTGGTTGGCCTTCAGAACTGCTGCGATCTGGAGTTGTGCTGGTGGATTTGCCGGGCGTGGGTATTGCTCAGGATTCCTACCGAGACGTGACCAAATCCTATGTGCGCGATAAAGCTCGCGCCGTGATCGTCACCGTTGATAGGGCTGGCCCCACGGAGTCCACTATGGAGCTCCTTCGTACCAGCGGATATTGGCAGCGCTTAGTAGGCGCTGCAGATGATCCAGCTAGTGACGCTTGCACAATGCTGATAGCGGTCACTAAAGTCGATGATGTCACCCAGACTGAGTGGCAGAATCAAATCTCCACCCTAGAAGAAGGTGCACAACGCCCTAAAAAAAGAGATGTGTTTGCGCAACTCGTGGAGGAATTCAAGCCACGGATGAAATCCCAGATTGTCGAGCAGCTAGGTAAAATTGGTGATTCATCCAACGAGTCGGTCAATGCTGCTAGGGGGCAGGCCCGTGCAAGCATTATGGATTCACTGGAAATACATCCTGTTTCGGCTACTGAGCTACGCAGAATCCTGCTTGATGATGAGGATGATCGCCCTTTTCTGACAACCGTTGAACAGACAGGCATTTCGGAGCTGCAGGATTCTTTGGCTGGTCTTGCGCGACGTGAAACGGAGAGACAACGTCAAGCGATCGAGGAGCTGACTCAGAGGCTGGCGACAAGCCTGATTAGTGAGATGCAGCTCATCGAGGCAAGGTGGAAACAGGAAAACCGAGCGGCAGAGGAAGCCGAAAGACTTGAGAAGGCTCTCACTCCAATTCTTAATGATAAGAAGGAGGAATACCGCGCTCGCGCGGCTGCCTTTCGCAACTTTCTGGATGAGACTGTACAGGCGAAGATTGAAGCCCTGGTTTTGGAAGCACAGATAGCAGCCGAGAAAGACGTAAAGGAATATCTTTCTAGCCTGAGAGGTGCTCACTGGGGGACCCTGCGTGCGGCCGTGCGCCGAGGTGGCACATTTTATGGAAGCAGAAATATTAACCTTCCTGATGATATTACTGGATATTTTCTAGAGCCAATGGCAGCGGTTTGGGGCCAGAAGCTCTTGCGGGTAATCCGCGCGAAAACTTCCGATCTCGCAAGCGATACTGTTCAGATGGTTGAAGAGCTATGCGATTGGGCTATAGAGAATGGCGGGGTGACAGTAAGAAAGCAACTCCTACAGGCCCAGCGAGATCGTATATCCGCATTGGCGAAGCAGATCAAATCTGTTGGCAAGGAAGCTGTTGATGAGCTGCGACAGACCGTGAAATCAGAACTGTCATCAACTATCCGACAGCCAATCAAAATCTCATGTGAGCAGTTTGTTAAAAACGGAAATGACATTGGCCCTGGCGTCAAGCTGCGCATATTGGAATTGTTTTCCGACTTGGCTAAAGTGGCGACCTCTGCAGCCAAGGAGCCTGCTATTCGCATTCTTCAAGAGAATGCAACTCGCGTGCGAATGGAAGTCCAGCAGGAGTTGAAAAAGGGGGGCGATCCCTTGCAAGATACTGCTGATCTAATCGTTGAGAGCCACGAGGCACGGGTCCGTCGGTCTGATGCTCAAAAGCGCCGGACTGTTCTGATGGAGGTTGGTGCGGTGATTGACGGATTTCCTAATATGTCATCTGAAAATCTCCGCGCCGAAGTCCCGGGCTAGGAGGAAGCGATGCTTTTCGAGTACTCGGGTCATCAAAGAGCTTTATTGAGAACAGTCGATGACTTTGGCTTTGTTACGTATGATCTAGTCGGCATTCCAAGGCGGCTCTGTGAGATCGATTCACTCCCGCCTCTAGTCGAAACCAATGTCGATAAGCGTCGGGCAAAGCAGCTCCCCACACCCGCTGCCCAATTGGTGAAGCTAGAGCTCGCCGAGGGTGATAATTGGCTTTCCCTATCTTCAAGAACACTTGCGCGGGTATACGCTGCATTTCTTGTTGCTGAGGATCCTCAACGTCGCTTAGACGCGCGTAAAGCAGCCACCCTCATGCATCAAGTGAGCTTAGTCCAGCACATTTTACAGCGTCCCGATCTCAAGAAAGTTCTTATTGGTGATGAGGTTGGGCTCGGGAAGACTATTGAAGCGGGCCTGATCATTCGCCAGCTGCTTGAACGAGACTCTCGGATCCGAGTTCTATACTTAGCACCAGCTCGCTTGGTCTCTAACGTTGCAAGTGAGTTTCGCGATAAGCTTGATCTGGATGCACGTGTATGGGTGGCCGGCTCTGGTTCTGACGCCCGGATAGAGGACGACAGGATCGTTATTGCAAGTATTCACAAAGCAGTCTTTGGAGACAACCTCGACAAAGTAGTCAAAGGAGGGCCGTGGGATGTCCTTATCGTTGATGAATGCCACCATCTTTCCGACTGGAGCCCGTCTGGTGGCAAGCCTAACCAGTCTTTCAAGCTTGTAAGCCAGCTCATCAAGGGTCAGCCCGAAGAAGGGCGCCTGGTCCTCATGAGTGGAACCCCACATCAAGGGAGTGAAACCAGATTCCGTAATATTCTCAGATTGCTCTCTGACGATGGTAAAGACATCAAGGGTGCTGCAGGTCGTGTCATCTTTCGCACAAAAGATCGTGTTCGAGATTGGAGAGGAGCACCGCTTTTCCCGTCCCGTGATATCCGGAAGCCAGTCGTCGTAGAGCTCGGTAAAAACTACGAAGAATGGTATTCCTTGGTCGGCAAGCTTTATGACATAGATGGACTCAATGGAGTTCGCCTGCGTGCTGCAGGATGGGCAAAGGGGCAGGCTCTGCAGTGGGCTGCTTCGAGCGTTCAAGCGGGACTTGGCTTCTTAATCCGACTAGGAATTCGGCGTCTGAATTGGACTTTAGAGCATCCTTCACTGAGTCCAGCCCTCGCAGCTCTAAGGCCCTACCGGGGAGGCCCAGCGAATGAGCCAATACCTACACTCTTTGATCGGCTGGTCAAGCAGGTTGGTAAAGCTGCCCTGCAGCAGGTAGGAGATGAAGACGAGGAGGATTGGGATGAAGAGGAGTGGCGGCCTGATCCGAAATTGCTGGCTCAGTTGCTCGATGAAGGCGTGCAGCTGATTGAGAGTGGATCGTCGCAAGCAAAGTGGGATGCCGTTTGTGACTTGATCGATCGGTTTGAGGGAGACAAGGTGGTTCTCTTTGCGCAGCCTGTAGAGACGGTTTCTGTTGTGGCAGCTGTCCTTGAAAAGCGATATGGCATTAAGCCAGCGATCATCATTGGTAACCAGCCTGACCATGAGCGGACTGCACAAGTCACGCGCTTTCAATCGGACGACGGCCCCCGCTTTCTTGTTTCTTCAAAGGCCGGTGGCGAAGGACTCAATATGCAGCGTGCCAGGTATCTGATCCATCTCGATGTTCCCTGGAACCCCATGGATTTGGAGCAGCGGATTGGCAGGGTTCATCGATTTGGATCACGCAAGACCATTGTGGTTGACACCGTGGTTGCAGCAGGGAGTAGGGAAATCGATATGTATCGGATTGCGAGAGACAAGCTCGCATTGGTGGCACGCCATCTGGATCCCGAACAGTTTGAGACCTTGTTCAGTCGAGTGATGTCACTTGTCCCCCCAAAGGAGCTTGAGGCCATCTTGGGCGACCTTTCTGGACCGCTTGCTATCGACTCGCCTGGGGCGGAGGAGATAGGACGGCTCGTTAATGAAGGCTTTCACTCCTGGAGCCGCTTTGATGATGCGTATCGACGCCAAGCAGAGCTCATCAGAGCTGCCAGCCCGGGTGAAGCGCACTGGGCTGACCTCGCTGCCTTGCTCGTTAAGTACTGTGGTGCCTCAGATGGCCCTGGCGCTACATTTTCCTCCTTTGAGTTCTCGAACGATGAAATCATCGCAATCGAGGAAAATGTTGGCACGATTCAGGCAAATGGCAAGATCTATGCGTGTGGAGATACGGGGGGCTTGCTGGCTGCCGGGCCTGGCGGTGAAGTCGCGGCAAATCTTGGATTGAATCTTGATTGGGTTCAGCGCAACTTGCGTAATATTCTGACTCCTGATCGCCCCGTCGGAATCGCCTTTGTGAATCGATCGCCGAATCTTAGTCAGGATTCGAAAGGTGGAGATGTCACTGTATTCCTTTTCTTGCTTCGACAGCAACTCAGGCATGAGGCTGGGCGCTGGTCCGAAGGTATGGTTGAGCTGCGGCTCTTTTCGGTCGATAGAGAGAATCCGCCTGAAGAGGTGCTTGGAGAGGCGAAGGCCAGACTGGTTCGAGCATTGAGCTCCTCTACCAGGGTGAAAGACCCTCAGTCAGTCCGCATCAGAGAGGATTTTCCTTCTTTGGAGAATGAGCTTTTTTCAATGCTTCGGACTCCCTCTGAAGATGACATCGCGCGGGGTGTGCGCTATGTCGTCTGGCCATTGGCTGCAGTAGCTGTGATCCCGTAGGTTGGCTCTGCATCCCCTCCTTGCTTGGTTGCTGACTACTTCACGACAGGGCGGACTGTTGCCTTGCTCGACCTTTATCTTTGTGATCTCTCCAACAGCGGTTTCTGTATCTCGAACGGGTAGACGTCCTATGGCTTGTAAGGAGCTTCTGGGTGTGCCAGGCCGCGAATCCACCGCTGAGCGAGATGGAAATTAGCACTTGCATAAGAAGGGGCACCTTCAGACGTATGCATTCGGCCTGATCATGCTTGCCTCACATCAACCGGCCCCATCCGGAGCCTTTTGTCTGAGGTGGCTCTCCTCCGGATGAGTGGTCGCACGTCCGCTGATTTCAGGACTGCAGATGTCTCCTACTCCAGCCGGTGATCGTGGCCTCCACGTTCTCCAGGTGCCACTGCAGTGGCCCCCGACCCTGAGTGCAGCCCCAGCGGCGGTAGTGCTTGCCCGGGGTGAGCACCCCCCGCAGCCGCAGCTGACGGAGGGTCTCGCGGCTCATCCCAAGAGCAGCGCAAGCTTCGGCCGTCGTCATCCAGACCCGCTGACGTCCGGATGGGGGTGGTGTCGTCTGGTTCTCCATCAGGCCAGCTCCCGCAGCACGCTGACCACCGCGGGATTCCAGAGGATCTGGTAGCCGCTGTGGCCGCCGCGGCAATAGGGCAGGGCTTCTGCCCAATGTTCGCCGGCATTGGTGAGTTCCCATTCCCCACGCTGATTGCGGATCTGCAGCCCGCAGGCTGCAAGGTGTTGGTTCGTGTCCTTGGCTTTCATCCCTAGCAGCTGCCCGAGCCCCGTGGCATTGAGTGAGCAGATCGGGTCCTCCGCTGCCGGCAGGGCTCGCCGCAGGGTTTCGGTCGCCAGCCCAGTGTTTTCCTGAATGCAGGTGAGCGTTGCTGCCATGGCGATACCGGGTTTCACGCCGGGGACCTGGGCGACGGCCTGACCAATCAGCAACAGAGCCCCGACGCTGTCCTGCTTATCTGAGGGCAAGGATGCCGGCGTGGGCGCGAGGCCAGGCACGGAATAGCGCCCTGTCCGGCGGATCGCCGGCAAAACCTCGTGTGTGACCCAACGCTTGAAGCGCTTGGCCTCCGGCTTGCGGCTGCCGAGAACCAAGGTGTAGAGACCAGGTTCATTCACCGTGGCCACGGCCTGCACACCGCCAGGGGTGTCAGTTGAAATGACACCCTTCTCGTCGTCATCCAGTCGGGTCGTGGCCTGACGAGGATTGCCGATCCCCAGCACGCTGCAGACATCGGTGGCGACAAACCAGGGGTCGCCGTGCTCGTCAGCGAAGACGCGGAGCTGGCTGCCTTCGAAGTCAAAGGGAACAAGGGTGCTTGAAGTCGTGCTGTTCATCGGTCTGAAAACGCTGTGACGGGTGGAACCTCACCGGCATCAGTGCCGGCGGCGGGGCGGAAGACGGTGTTGGCGCTGCTCACAGGCCGAGGCGGCACAGGCCCGGCAAGCACGAGCAGCAGGGTGCTGAGCTGAAACGCCAGCCCCAGCAGCACCAGGGCGCGCAGCCCGGCAAGGCTGGAGGCCGTGACCATGACGGTGGGCCGGCGGGTGCGGCAGAAGGCAGGCAGCTGGGGAGCGGGCCGGTGAGGGGGCCTGCCGCTCCAGGCCCCGGCGTTGATGCCCTGACGATCAAGCGGCATCAGAACAACTCCTCGCCCTCGTCGGATGCACCGGTGCTCCAATCACCGGCACCACTGCCGGTGGTGGTGTAACCCTCGACCTCCTCGAAGCCATCGGTGGGATCGACCTGCTCGTAGGCAACGAACTCGACGACCTGGATGGCACGGGGCTGGAAGGTCATGCCGCAGCCGTTTTCGCCATCCCAGTCGTAGATGTCGAAGGCCACGACGACCTTGGAGCCGTTGCCGATGGCGGCCCCATCCCAGGGCTGCTTTTTGGCATCGACGATGCGGGGCCCCTCAGACAGGGAGCCATCACGCCGCTGAAACTGCGGCACCTTGAAGCGCACCGCGGTGAGCTCGCTGGGCGTTTCCTTGTCCGGCTTCCAGGGGAAACCCTTCTCGGCGCGGCGCTTGCGGCTGCCATGCAGAGCGATGAACTGGTCCTCCATTGCCAGCAAGAAGGACTGCGCCTTTTGGTCACTGTTGGGAAGCAGCAGATCGCAGGTCCAGGCCTTGGGTTTGCTCTTGTCGAGCTGGTGCCGGGGGGTGATCAGGTGGGCCCAGCGCACTTCGGCGAGGGGCGTGCGGAAGATCGTCTTAGCCATGGGTTGACTCGGGGTGAACGGTGGACGAGAGGGGTTGATCGAATGGGGCAAGCGGCGGCAGGCCAAGGCGCTCGCGCAGCAGGTGATGCACGGCGCCGCTGGCCGAGAGGTTGCGGGCTTGCATCAGCTCGCGGACCTGCAGGTAGACGTCGGTGCGGACCTGGGTCTGGATGACATGGCGACCGGCCCGTGAGCGGGGCTGCTCGCCATAGCGACGGGGCCTGCTCATGGCTCTGCGGGCGCTTGAGCGCCTTCGAACTCCTCGAGGAAGCGGTCGATGAAGGCGCTGTGCTGGTGCTGGGTGATGCGATCACCGATCGAGCGGGCATTGCGTGGCACCTGGAAGTGCTCACGGAACGCCGTGGTCAGCTCACGCCGAGCGGCCTGGGGAAGGGCAAGGATGCGCTGATGCGTGGCCTCGATTTCCTGAGCCGTGAGTGGCTCCAGAGCGACATCACTGCCACCGGCGCCTGCACAGGGTTCGGATGCCTCAGGAGAGGACGTCTTCGCCAGCAGAGCAGGACGTTGCACACCAGCAGAAGCGAGCTCAGCGACAGAAGCCGCCTCAGGCTCTACAGGCATAGCCTGCTTGGCTAAAGGAATGCCCAGCAGCATGGCCAGCATCCAGCCGGAAGCCTGAAGTGGGTCGTCGACCTCGTCGGCCCACTCTTCACTGCTGACCTCGGCGCCACCGGCGTGCATCACCGTGACCCGCAGCTTGTGTCGGCCACGGATGTCGACCAGCTGGCTGCTGAAGGCAATGCCCTGGGCAAACGCCGGCCTGGCCGCTTCGACCACGGCGGCCAGGTCAAGGGATGGAACGGCCTGCACCTGTTCCTGGAAGGAGGCCAGGGCGGCCGTGAGGGCGCGCTCGGCGCCGCCTTTTTCGCCGAGCAGCTCAAGGGCGCTGGCTGGCACGTCTGCGCGTGCGGGGATCTGCGTCATGGCATCAGGGTGTCGGGCTCGTGCCCGCTGGCCTGAGCTTAGCGGCTTTCTAACGCGAGCCGCAATCGGTTGGCGTCCTCGGACTTATCCGGGCTCCTTCCTGCGTCGCCGGGCGGCCGGCTTGGGCGGTCCTGCCGGGTCGTTGGCTTCCCAGGCTCGGATCCACTCGTCAGGAAGGAACTGCTCGTCTTGCGTCCAGAGTTGCGCCAGTTCGGAAGTGGAGTAGTCGTCGAGGGCCAGGACCTCGCGAAAACGCTTGCGGTACATCTCCGGCACCGACGCGGCGAGCTGCTCCAGCGCATCGGTGACGTCGGCGTCGCGCGTTCTGATCACACGACGCACATGGCGCCTCCAGTTCTGACAGAGATCCTCGGCTTCTTTCGACGAGAAGGTGGGAGAGAGAACTGCCTGATATCTATCGGGAACTTCCAGGTATCCGATGTAGCAGCTCCAGAATTCAACGGCACCCCAGGGCTGCTTTCCATCGTTGCCCAGCAATGGCTCGGCATATTCGATTTGTTCTCGAATACGCAGGGATTTGACCCCTTCCAGTCGTCGATGAGTATCCAGCAGCAACCTTCGGTTCAGTTCCTCAAGCTGGAAAAAAGCTTTCTGACGCAGCTCGCCGGCCTTGCCCTGCTCGATCACCGAGAGGTTGCCGTAGGAGATCACCTCAAACTTCGCTTCGGCACCCCACTCGCAGGCGGTGTACTGGGTCCAGCCGTTGCGGCGGCGCCAGTTCAACAGCATCTTCCCGAAGGCCCGACGTGACTCCTGTTGCCAGTCGAGGACGGCCTGGTAGGAGCGCCCCGTCAGGTCCATGTCGTATGTCATAGCCCGATTCTACGACCTGCTTGCCATTGCAAGCCAGAGCCTGTCAAGACTTGGCGGCATGGATTGAGTGGTTCACCGGCTCGGCCAGCAGCTGTTTGACCTGCTGGCCGCTCAGGATCCGACCCGTCTGAGCCTGGAAGCGCAGGGCCAGCGTGTACGGGTGTGCACCGGGATGGCAGCGAGCGAGGGACTGCAGCTGCCGGCTGAGCTCAGGCCGGTTCATGCCGTTTGCTCCTCGACGGCGCTCAACGTCAGGACTGCCTGGGCCTGTTGAACCGAGCGGCAGACGGCAGCAAGGCCGCCGAGATCTTGCACCGCCTGCAGGAAGGCGCGCTGCTCCGGACTGACGACCCCGCAGTTCGTCTTGATCTCCAGGGCAACGAACTGAGCAATCCGCTGGCCGACCAGTTCAGGCGTGATCTCCAGCGAGCGCAGACCGATCAGATCGCTGCTGCCCTTGGACAACCCGAAGCGCACGAAGCGCCCCTGCTGGTCGACCAAAGCGCCGGTGTTGTTGCGCCAGAGCCGTACCGGTCCGCGGCCGCAGGCCAGGCGGATGCGCTGCTGGATCTCGTGTTCGCTGGGGGAGGAGGCCATGCCTCCTGTTGCCGGGCAGGCCAGCGGCCTGCGGTAGGTATTGGCAGTTCCGCCAATATGAGGGCAGTATTGGCTGAACTGGTCTCGCGGCTGATACCTCGATCGATGGCACTGCCGAACCTCTGGGGGCTCTACAACCTGCGCTCCTCCCCCTACTTCCAGGCCACCCTGCGCTCGGATACCGAGGCCACTCCCCTCAATCTCTTCGTGGGCCGAGAGCGAGAACGGCAACTGCTGCTCACCACCATCGGTAGCAGCCGCAGCTCGAGGCAGGCTGTTGCCGGCAGGCCCGGAATCGGTAAGACCACCCTGGTGCAGGCGGTGAAGGCCGACGCCCGAGAGGCGGGGTACTGGACCTCCTCCGAGATCATTTCCTTGGGCAGTGAAGGCGGCTCAGAAGACCTGCTGGGCCGGCTGCTCAATGGCGCCTATGACGCCGTGCTGGCCAGTTTCCCCGCCGCTTCCGGACCAGCGATTGAAGCCGCGCAGCAGCTGGTGCGCAGCTTTCGCCTGCGCGGCGGCGGCTTTTCGGCATCAGCGTTTGGATTTGGGGCTGGCGGCACCCAAACCGAAGGCGTATCGACACCACCGAGTGCGCTCGTCCTTGATGGCCCACGGGTGCTGCGGGACCTGCTGGTCTACGCACAGGCGCAGGGGGCCCAGGGTCTGGTGCTGCACCTGAACAACCTTGAGAATCTCAGCGAGGCTGATGCCGACCGTGCCGCCGATCTGCTGCGCAGCGTCCGCGATCAGGCCCTGTTGCTGGATGGCCTGCACTTGATCGTGGTGGGCACGACCGACGCGGTGCGGACGGTGGTGCAAACCCACACCCAGATCCGTTCGGTGTTTAGCGATCCGCAGGTGCTCCAGCCTCTGGCGCTGGAGGCCGTGCAGCTGCTGCTGACCAACCGCTACGCCGCTCTGCAGTTGAGCCCGGGGCAGCCCTGGCGCGCACCGGTGGATGAGGCCGTGGTGGAGCGGCTCTATCAGCTCTTTCGCGGGGATCTGCGCGGAATGCTCAAGGCCCTCGAGGACGGCATGACGGCTTTGCTGGGGCTGACCAGTGCCGCAACCAGCGATGGGGCCGCGCCTGTCGGCATGGACGACCTGCTCTTGGTGCTGCGGCAGCGCAACCAGCAGGAGCTGAACGATCAGCTGGGGCCGACGGCCTGGGAACGTCTGCGGGCATGGGGCAACCGTGACCCGGAAGCCATTGAGATTCAGACAGGTCTCAAGACGCTCTGGGGCGTCAGCCAATCGGCGGTCTCCCAGACCCTGCAGCAACTCACCACCGCTGCCGCCGTGGAAGCCCTCCCCCGCAAGGGGCGTGATCCGATTCAGTACATGCTGACCGGAACGGCCCGGCTGGCCTTTTGACCGCGCACCATCACGGGCAGCGAGCACATCCATGCGCAGGTATTTGCTGAATGGCGAATACCTGGTGCGTATTTGGAGGGCTGTCACCCTCGCAAATACTTCATGCCTTGCCGCGTTGCCTGGCTGCCCACACATGCCTGGCCCAGCCGGGCTTATAGCCGCGTTCCTGCTCCCGCTGCAGCAAGTCCTCGAAGGTGCGGCAGCCGGCTGCCGGGTGCGTACGGCGTGGCCGGGCCTGCTGGAGCTGGGGGCGGTGCCGATCCGACCCGCTGATCTCGACCAGTTCACCCTCAAGCAGTTGGAGCCCATGGCGCTGCTCATCGCGGTCCTCTGCAAGAAACAGGTGGCCGCAGTCGGGGCAGACCTGTGCGGCACTGGGGCAACTGCAGAAGCAGATCGGGCAGTCCTTGATCGGAATCGAGATGCCCTCCCGGCGGCGGCGGCCAGCCAGGTTCCACGCGCGCTCATCGGTGGGCAGGCCATGGCGATGGGCATTGCCGACGTGATCGAGGATCACCGCCTCCTGCTTGCCCGGTGCGGGACGCAGGGCCCGGCCGACCATCTGCAGATAGAGCGACAAGGAAGCGGTTGGGCGCATCAGGATCGCGCCGCCCACTGAGGGGATGTCGGTGCCCTCGGAAATGATCATGCAACTGGTGAGCACCTCCACCTCCCCGGTGCCGAGCCCGGCGATCAAGCATTTGCGATCCTCTGCTGACGTGCCGCCGCTCACTGACGCGGCCCTGATCCCCGCAGCGCGGAAGGCGCCAGCCATCTGTTCGGCGTGCTCGATCGTGCAGCAAAAGCAGATGGCCGTGCCGGGGTGCAGCCGGCGCAGGTAGTGCGACACCGCATCACCGATTGCGGCCCGGTCCCCGAAGGCGCGCGCCGCCTGCTCCAGGTCGTACTCGCCCATCCGCTGGTGGAGTTCGGGACCCTGCCCCTTGCTGTTCCTGGCACCTGGCCAGGAGAAGACCTTGGGTCTGGCCAGCCAGCCCTGCTCCACCAGCCAGGCCGCAGAGGGCCCCAGCACCAGGGCCTCGAAGAAGCCGCCGGCCTCTACGCCGAGACCTTTGCCATCGAGGCGTTCGGGCGTGGCGGTCTTGCCGATCAGATGCGCCTCTGGCCAGGTGTTGATGATCTGGCCCCAGATGTTGCCTGCCACCAGGTGATGGGCCTCGTCCTGAATGATCAGATCCGGCGCTGACAGCTGCCCCAGCCGCCGGGCCACAGTCTGCACCGAGCCAACCGCCACCTGCCGGCCCTGCAGCTGGTGGCCGGGGGCGACCACATCGGGCTCCAGCCCCCAGGCCCGAACGGTGCCCGTGAGCTGCTCGATCAGCTCGGCCCGGTGGGCCAGCACCAGCACCTTCCTGCCCTTGCGGGCAGCGCCGCGGGCGATGGCGCCGATGGTCTGGCCTTTGCCCGCGCCGGTGGGCATGACGGCACAGACCCGCCGGTGGGCCTTGAGGGCCGCGCGGAGATCGGCCAGCAACTGCAGCTGGTAGTCACGCAGAACGATTGACGGCATTGGCACCAGATCGAGCGGGACGACTGCTAGCCGCTCATCTTCCTTGGCTCAGGCTAGCGAGGCATGGCCAAAGCTATTAGGCTGCAGATCACGAGCAATGGCCTGATGCCCGACTACGCCCTGCCGGTGAGTGTCTCGATCACCCAGCAGCAACTCGCCTGGCTGGATGCCCGCAGGCGTCACGGCTCCCTCAGTCGCTCGGCGGCACTGCGGCAGGTGCTGGATGCCGCCATGGACCGCGAACTCCTGCTGGACAGACCGGATCGGGCATCACCGAATCCCGCCGCGACCTCAACAGCGAGCAGGTGAGCCGGAACCCATGGCCTCTGATGCCATTACTGCGGCCCGGGGCCGCTGGCCGGAGATCCTGGCTGCCCTGGCGGGACTGAGCGGCGAGCAGCTCAGCAATCGCCATCAGCCCTGCCCGCTCTGCGGCGGGACGGATCGCTACCGCTTTGACGACAAGGACGGCAGTGGCTCCTGGTTCTGCAACCAGTGCGGCGGCAAGGACCAGCGCGGCGGCGCTGGCTCCGGCATCGACCTGCTGCTGCGCCGGCAGGGCTGGAGCTTTGTGGAGGCCGCCCGGCAGGTGGAGGCCTTCCTTGGCCTGGTGCCTGATCACCAGGACACCCGTGCCGATAGGGGCACCAGTCGAAACGGCAAGCCCTGGCGGATGCCTGACAAACCTCCCGCCGATGCCCAGCCACCGCCGTTGAACCGCGGGGCCACCGCCCAGTGGGCCTACCGCAATGGCGCAGGGGAAGTGCTGTTCTGGATCCAACGGATCCGGCTGCGTAACGGCGGCAAAGCCTTCCTGCATCGCGTCTGGCTGGATGGGGACTGGCATCGCCCCAGCCGCCGCGACGCCTTCAGCTGCGACTGGCCCACCCCCAGGCCGCTCTACGGACTGCCGAATCTGCTGGAGCGCCCCAACGCTCCGGTGCTGGTGGTGGAAGGGGAGAGCACCGCCGATGCGGCTGCACGCCTGTTCCCGCAGCACGTGGTGCTCACTTGGGCCAATGGCTCCAAGGCGATCGCCAAGGCGGACTGGACGCCGCTGGCCGGCCGCTCGGTGACGCTCTGGCCCGATGCCGATGCCGCGGGCCTGGAAGCCATGCAGAGCCTGACCGCCCTGCTGCACCCGCTCGACTGCCAGCTGCAACTGGTGGCTCTGCCGGCGGACTTGCCCCAGGGCTGGGACCTGGCCGATGCGGACTGGACACCCCAGCAGGCCGCCCGGCAGCTGGCGAAAGCAGCCCAGCCATGGAGCCCCGCCGACGCGGGTGCTGCTGGCGATGACGCTGGTGCTCCGCCAGTGACAGCGCCTGCTGCACCCCCAAACCCGGGCACGCCTTTTCAGTGCCTTGGCTACGACGCGGACGCGAACTTCTATCAACCCGGCAGCACCGGTCAGGTGATCCGCCTGCCCCGGGGTTGCCACACCGCCACCCACCTGGTGGCCTTGGCACCACTGGAGTACTGGGAGAGCCTCTACCCCAGCCGGACCGGTGTGAACTGGCCGGCGGCAGCCAGTGATCTGCACAAGAGCTCGGCCGCGATGGGGATCTTTGCGGTGGAGCGCATCCGCGGCCGCGGGGCCTGGTGGGATGAGGGCCGCACCGTGCTGCACCTCGGTGATCGCTTGATCACTCCCGATGGGGAGCACCCGATCACCAAACCCTTCCGCTCGCGGCACATCTACCAACGCCTCAAGCGCCTGGAGGGGCCCTGCGGCGTTGAGCCTCTGACCGTGCAAGAAGCAGGTGTGATCGTGGGCATCGCCAACCGCTTTCGCTGGGAGGTGCCGGCCTCCGGCACCCTGCTGCTGGGCTGGGTGGTGCTGGCTCCGATCTGCGGAGCCCTGCGCTGGCGGCCCCACCTCTGGCTCACTGCCGGCGCCGGCTCAGGCAAGAGCCAGATCCTCGATCGCTTCGTGGCGCCGCTGCTCGGTGATTTGAGCCTGGTGGTGGTGGGCGCGACCACAGAAGCAGGCCTGCGCCAGACCATCTGCTGCGATGCCGTGCCAGTGGTCTTCGATGAGGCGGAGAGCAATGAGAAGGGCGACCAGCAGCGCATGCAGGCGATCCTGTCGCTGGCGAGGGTGGCCAGCAGCGAGAGCAGCGCCGAGATGCTTAAGGGTTCCCCCAGCGGCGATGTGAGCCGCTACCGGGTGCGCTCGATGTTCCTGATGTCATCGATTGCCACTGCCCTCAAGCAGGGAGCTGACAAAAGCCGTTTCGCGCAGCTAACCCTGCGCAGCCCCACCGAGATGGGCAAGGAAGAACGCGAGGTGCACTGGCAGAGCCTTGATCGCGATCTCGAACGCCACATCACTCCAGAATTGGCGCGGCGATTGATCGCTCGCACCGTGTCGCTGATCCCGGTGATCCGTCAGTCGGTGGTGGTCTTCTCCGCTGCTGCGGCAAGGCACTTCGACTCCCAGCGCCTGGGGGATCAGTACGGAACCTTGATGGCCGGAGCCTGGTCGCTGCTGAGTGATGCGGTGCCTACCCAGGAGGAGGCGGAGCACTGCATCGCCTGCCATGACTGGGAGAGCTACAGCCAGAGCACGGAAGTACCGGATGAGGCCCGCTGCATTCAGACGATCCTGCAGCGCCAGGTGCGGGTGGAGACCGACGACAAACCCGTCACCCGCACCATCGGCGAGCTGGTGGAGCTGGCGGCTTGCCACAGCAGTTGCATCGACGTGAGCCCGGGTTTGGCGGCCCAGACCCTTGGGCGCCATGGCCTGCGGGTGGATCAGGACCGGCTGCTGGTGAGCAACACCGCCAAGGCGATTGAGCAGTTTCTTGCTGATACCGCCTGGCAGAACAGCTGGCCCGTGGTGCTGCTGCGCCTGGCCGGTGCGCAACGGGCCGGACCGGTGCGCTTCTGTGGCGCCGGCATGGTCAGCCGTGCGGTCGCCATTCCCCTGGGCGAGCTGTAACGAACAGCCGTCACAAACGGGCCAGACATAACAGCAGCGGTAACGCCCAGATCAACTGCCACGCAATCGATCTGGGCCGCTGTAACGATGTAACGCTCCAGGGATCCGATAGAGCCCCCTATGAATTCAATGGCACATGCACACCCTCTCAACCAGCCCCTGCTGCTTGCTAAAGCCTCTATCTCTGAAAAAGGGTTACAGCGTTACAGCCACCCCTAGAAACCTCGGCAGGCCGGCCCTCTCGGCTGTTACGCCCATCGTCACGCCGCGTCACAACTGAAACGGTCATGGTCACCACCACCTCCACCTGGCTTGATCCCATCCCCGGCCTCTGGCGGGATGAGGAGGCCCATCGCTACTGGCTGGGCGATCACCTGTTTCCGGTGTCGATCACCGGCGTGCTGGCCCATGGCCTCAGCGAGACCGCCAAACGGGCGATCGAGGCGAAGCGGCCGATCTGGGAGCCGCGCGGCACCACGGTGCATGCCGCTCTGGAGCACTACAGCCAGGCCCGCTTCTTGGTAGGCAAGAGCGCCAGCGAAGCCCTGCTGGATGCCGAAGCCATGCCAGGCCATCACCAGTACCGGGACTGGATCCTGCCGCTGCTGCAGCTGCCGCTCTGGGAGGAGGTGGAGGTGATCGCCAGCGAACGGCTCACCTGCTGCCTCACCCGCAACGTGGCTGGTGCCTTCGATGGGGCGTATGTCTCATCGGCACTGAGCGAACGCCATGGCCAGCCGGTGCGGGTGCTCTACGACCTCAAGACGCTCTCAGCCCATGGCCGGCCCTATTCCACCGCCGCCCAGCTGGGCGGCTACATGGTGCTGGAGGCCGCGCAGGGGAACCACTACGAGCTGGGTCAGACGATCTGGAGCAAGCCCGGCGAGGCGTTCACCAGCACCTTTTACAGCCGTGAGCAGTGCCTGGCGGCCTGGGCTGCGGCCTGGAGCCGTTACTGCCTGAGCCACCGCCCCTTCTGATCACCCAGGCATCCCCGAGGCATGTCGGGACATTGGCTCGTGATGCAGAGCCGCTAGATTGAGCAGGCTCGGAATTGTCCGGGTCAATGATCTAGTGCTCTCTGATGGCGGACCTCCTGCTCGCTGCTGCTCCACCTGCGTCCCCCGCAGATGCGGCTGATCTCGATGCCCTGCTGGATGCCGTCACCGCGATCAAGGCCCGGCAGAAGCAGCTGGAGCAGCAACTGGAGCCCCTGCTGGAGGCCCTCAACGCGGCGATGGCCGCTGGCCAGCTGGATCCAGCCTTCTCCCACAACGACTGGGGCTTTGCCCACAGCCCCGGGCGGCTGAGCTACGACTTCCCGCCGGTGGTGCAAGAGATCGAGCAGCAGCTCAAGGCCGCCAAGGACAGCGCGATCCAGCAGGGCAATGCCACTGAAAAGCGCGGCAAACCTTTCTGGACCATCCGTGCACCCAAAACGCCGGCACTGCCGTTCTGAGCCCATGCCGCAGCACTCCCGCCCAAGCAGCGCCGCTGATCCAGTGGAAGAGCTGCGCTCTGCAGCCAGCGCAGAAGACGACAACGGCCAGCCGCTGTATGAGCCCACCGACCCCGCCCGACCGATCGGCCATGCCAACCCCCCGCGCCGCACGAGGGGACTGCTCATGCAGCTACCCCCTCGGCCCTCGCGTTTGGAGGTGGAGCGGCGCGTGGCAGAAGCGCAGCTTTGGATCGCCCAGCGCATTCCGCTGGCGCTGATCGCCGAAAAAGCTCGTGAAAGCTGGGGGGTGAAGAACACCCAAACGATCAATCGCTACCTCAACCTGGCCCGCGAGCGGATGGTGGAGGAGCTGATCAGCGACCGGCGCCGCCACCAGGCCGAGCAGATCTTTGCCCTCAATGACTGCGCCCGCCGGGCCATGGATGCTGAGCAGTTCTCAGCTGCAGTGGGTGCCTTCCGGGTGATTGCCGAGATCGGCGGACTGCTGCGGGCGCCGATCAAACCACCCGAACCCCAAGGGGGCGGGGCCAGAAGTTGATGGCCGGCCTGCTTCTCGATCCGGCCAGCGACCGCTGGGCCGACTGGGGCCTGCTGGATGTTCCTGACCCCTGCCGCCAGCAGAACGGCCCCCAGGTCCAGCAGGCCTTCCGTGATTTCATCGTGGCCGCTTATCCCGGCTACGCCTTCCACACCTGGGCCGAGCGATTGATCGCTCTGCTGCAGCGCGTGGCCGATGGCGAGCTCAACCGCCTGATCGTCTGCTGCCCCCCACGGCTGGGCAAATCACTACTGGTGTCCAAGCTGTTCCCGGCCTACTGGGTGAGCCGCTACCCCACGCGCTTCTGCGCCATCGCCTCGTATTCGGCCGAGCTGGCCTATGCCCATAGCCGTGAGGCGCGGCACTACTACCGCGCCGTCGGCCATCCCCTCTCCAAGGACTCCACTGCCGTGGGCAACTGGCTGACGCCCGAGCGCGGTGGCTGCATTGCCGCCGGTGTGCGCGGCCCCTTCACCGGCAAGGGCTACGCCCTGGGGATCATCGATGACCCCTACAAGGGTCCAGAAGACGCCAATTCCGCCGGCCAACGCCAGAAGCTGATCGAGTGGTTCCAGTCCGTCTGGCTCACCCGCGCTGAACCAGCCCCTCAGGGGCCCTCGCGATGGGGTTTTGCAGGCGCGGCCCAGGTGGTGGTGCTGACCCGCTGGCACCAAGACGACCTGATCGGCTGGCTGTTGGAGCAGGAGAGCGGCGAGGCCCCGCAGCGCTGGCAGGTGCTGAACCTGCCGGCCATTGCTGAACTGCCCCAGCAGCAGATCAAGTTCCCGGCCACCTGCACCATCGAGCCGGACTGGCGCCAGCCCGGTGAGCCGCTCTGCCCAGAGCGTTTCCCGCTGGTGGAGCTGGAGCAGATCCGCATCCGCGCCGGCAGTTATTGGTGGAACGCGCTTTATCAGCAGCGCCCCTCCCCAGCAGAAGGTCTGCTGTTCAAACGCGCCTGGATCCGCACCACAGCGGGCACCCCTGCCCCAGACGGCCGGGCAGCGCAACGACCCTTTGCGGCGGTGGTGCTCAGTTGCGATCTGAGTTTCAAGGGGGGCGCGGAGAACGACTACTGCGGCTTCTGCCTGCTCGGCCTGCTGCCGGATCAGGAGGCCCGCCATCCGGCTGCCCAGGCCAAGGCACGGGATGAGCAGCTCCACCCCAGTGCCGCCCGGGTGCGCTCACCGGCCGAACCGCAGGAAGGTGTCCACCGGATCGAGGTGATCTGGAGCCAGCACCACCGCCTCGACCTACCGGGGGTGGTCAAATTCCTCGGCCAGACCCTGGCATCGCTGGGCCAGGGCTTGAGTCCTGATGCAGTGCTGATGGAGGACGCCGCCAATGGCCCGGCCGTCTGCCAGTTGCTGCAGCGCCAGATTCCTGGCCTGATTGCTGTGCGGCCCACCGGTAGCAAGGTGAGCCGCGCCCATGCCGTGGCCCCGCTGCTGGAGGCCGGCCAGCTGGCTTTTCGCAGCGGCAACGACGCCCTAATCAGCGAATTGCTGGGTTTTCCCAATGCCGCTCACGATGACCTGGTGGATGCCTTCTGCCAGGGCGTGATCTGGCTGCAGACCCAGCACTGGCGCAGCCAGGGCAAGGCCACGCCCCGGCCGTTGCTGTTCTCCCGCTGAGGGGCATCCCCCCATTTCTGATGAGCCCCACACCACACAACCACCGCCCCAGGCCTCAGCAGGCCACCCCTCGCGTGACGACATCAGGTCGTTCACGAGGCCCGTTGCGCTCGCCCCACGCCGCTGCTGATGCCCTGGTAGTGGAGCACCTGCCCTTTGCCGCCAAGGTGGCCGCCAACTACGCCCGCCGCACCGGCCATCCCAGGGAAGACCTGGAGCAGCTGGCGGCCATTGGGTTGATCAAGGCCTCACGCCGCTACGACATCCAGCGGCCGGGCCGCAGCCCCAACCACTTCATCGCCTACGCCAGGCCGTTCGTGAACGGCGAGATCACCCACTACCTGCGCGACAAGGGCTTTCTCATTACGGTGCCGGGCCGCTGGCGGGAGCTGCATGCTCGGGGGCAGAAGTTGCTGCGGCAGGGCACACCGGCGGATCAAGTTCCGGAGCTGCTCGGACTAAGCGCGGATCGTTGGTCGCAGATTTCAACTGCCTGCACTGTGAGGGTGGTGGCGATGGGGGCTGAGCAGGTGGAAGAGTCGTTGGGGTGAGGATGACTTTGAGTAACGTAATTGGGGATAGCTGTGCACCTATCTTCTTCGATCCAGCGCATCCCCCCCCTGCGCGTCAGGTTCATACGCTGGCTAGGCCGCACTCGCGCTTACTGTTCATTTCTAAGGAAGTCAGATAGGGATTCACAGTAGTCCCAGTTTTGCCCTTCCACGCCTGCTCTGCGAAGCACAGATCGCCATCTTTCTAGAGCCGCAGTGTTCGGATCCACGATACAGATGCGGCTCAAGCGCTCTGGCCTGAAACTGCCGAACATCGCGTCTGCGACTTGGTCGGCTGGCGGCAAAGAATAGCCGATCACGATGAGCTCACGTGCCGTATGAAGATATTCATACGCTCGAGTCCATAGCCATCGGAACAGACTGACGCTTGTGATGGGTTTAGTCGGAAGTGGCGGAATGAGCAACGGCGATACGGCATCGGACGGACTGGGCGATGATGAGTTGTCAACCCAGACTGCTTCGATACGGTATAGATGCTCTCCGGGATCACCGCCTCGAATAAGTGCCTGCAAGTTCTCGCTGGTGCATCTCCAGTTGATGGAGCCGTGCAGCTTCAACAGCAGTGGGTTGGGTTGTGGTGAGCGTGCGGGACGATCACGCCGCTCCCGAATCTGGTCAAAGTAGACATCAGTCACTGCTCGACCCCGCAATATGTGCTGGTCCAGCAATGTGTCATAGTTGAATGTGATGATCCGGTTTTCTAGGCGATCAATAGCGACTCCCGCCGGAAAGTATCTGGAAGCCAGTTGCTCGTACAAGCGAGAGCGGTTCTCGCGGGCCCGTCGGAGGACGATGCAGATGAGATGCGAGACCGAATCAAGCCAGACTGCCGGCTCAATTTGCGATCGCGAACGTCTCGGGTGAAGAGCCTCAAGCAGCTCGAGCAGGCCGAGCTGCCGCAACACTGCTTCCTCAAGCCTGTAGTCGCGGAAGCTTCCCCTTGGCGCGAAGAATCTCGACACTCTGTCTCGTTCCTCAGCCACCCAGTTGGGCCGGGCCAAGTCGAGGTCAGCGATTCTTGCTGCAAACTCTAAGTCCAACGGCGTCTGGTAGACGGGTGACTGACCAGGCGTCGCTCGGACCTGGCTGGCGGCTAGAGAAGCACCGGCTCCGAGGACAAACAGCTTTCCAACCTGCTTGCGATTCCGAGAATCTCTCATCGTCCATTCATACGTCGTCTTCCCGTCGTCCAAACGTAGAGACAACCGGGCGCAACCGGAATGATGAAAAAATAATTGTAATCCGGCTTAGGACCGGGACAGCCATTTAAATGAATCCCTGAAGATAGTACGCCGGTGTTACTGCAGCCAACTTGCCGCCCGTTTGGTCTGAGATTGTGCCGTGCATCAGTCCCAAGCAATAGGTCTTGTCCTTTAGCGTTGTCATGCCGCCGACAATCATTATTCCAAGGTCAAATACGGGTCCACCGCTGTATCCACCAATGCTCGGGTTCTCAAGGAGAAAGAACTCGCAAGGCGTATTGGTGTCTGCACGATTGAGGGAAATTAGTGCTGATGATGCGTAAGAGCGATAAGTGAGGGGGCTAAACATTCCCTGTGCGCCGAGGCCATTGGGAAAACCAACAGAAGTCAGTTCAATGTCTCTCGATATCGGTTCGCGTTGTGTTTGAAAATGGTCGAATGGGAGAAACCTATTGACCAAGTGAGGCTGAACCCTGGGATTCATCTCTATCGCGAGAGCTGAAATATCTGCTACCGGGTGATGCTTCCATGCCAGGCTCATGTTGAAGTCGGCTAACGACATTGAAGTTGCATTTCCCCGGGCATCACTGATGACAACCGCAGTAGCCTGGCTGGTCGCAAGAGCCACATGGGTTGCAGTTAGCAGGTAAAGCTTATCGGCCTTTTCGACAAAGATTCCCGTCCCAACCGATTCCTGACCAAGTGAGACCTGAGTTCGCAGGCTAAGAACAACTTGAAATGTTTGATCGCGTGTCAGGATCATTTAAGTCTCTAGTGTCTAATTTGTTCCTAGTTGGTTCCGCTAGCCTTAACAACAGTGCTCCGCTCTAGCTAGTAACCAGTTTTTCTTCAGTGCCCCTTGGGCCTTGAATGGCTTTGATGGCAGTGCTTCCCCAGGAACCCTCCGCAAACCGTAGGAGTCATCGACGGATCTGAGAACTACCTTGCCACCGGTTGATTGCCGCGCCGGCAAAAGCAGGCAGCACCGACGATCAATGTGCCCCCTGCGAACGCAACAGAGCTGCTCCCCTGGCCTCTGCACCCCACCCTGGCCGCACTGCTCCCCCGCCTGGAGCTGATCCAGGACTGCTGGGACCTCCTCGCTGGCCGCAAGGAGCACTACCTGCCCCGCGGTGAACGGGAGCCAGAGAGCGCCTACCGCCGAAGGCTGGAGGGGGCTCTGCCCTCCGGCTTCTTCCGCGATGCGCTGCGCACCTTCGCGGGGATGCTGGCTTCCAGCCACTGGCGGGAGCTGCCGGCCTCGCTGCAGGCGGTGATCAGTGATGTGGATGGACGCGGCACAGACCTGGGCGTGTTCCTCGAACGGGCCGACGTGCTGGTGCTCCGCGATGGTGCAGCACTGATTGGCGTGCTGCCGCCTGAGCACCTCTGGCCCAGCGAGGGCGACCGCCAGCAGGCCCTGCGCCGTGGCGATCGCCTCTCCCTGCCTCGTCTTGCTCTGCTGGAGCGCCGCGATGTCCTGAACTGGCACTTGCCCGGACCCCAGTCCCTACCTGACGCGGTCAGCTTTCGGCTGCCTAACCCCAAGGCCCAGGACGAGCCCCTGGACCCGGATCGACCACAGCATTCCTGGCTCTACGGCTCCGTTGCCCTCGATGGCGAGGGCATGAGCATTGAAACCATCGAGCTCATGGCAGACCCGCAGGCCTCGACCGGCTGGCGCCCGCAACGATCTGGACTACAGCACTACCGGGGTATCAGCCAGCTGCCCCTGATCTGGTACGCCAGCGATGGTGCTGCATTTGGGGAGGGCGACCTGCCCCACCTTGGCCTGGCGCATCAGTACCTCAACCACTTCCGCTGCCAGAGCGACTACCAGGAGCTGCTGTACCGAACGGCTCTGCCGGTGGGTGTGCGCACAGGGGTCGTCGGCCCCATGGGCAGTGGCACCAGCGAGCCGGTGGTGCTGGGCCCCAACAGCGTGATCGACCTGCCCGATGGCGCCAGCTTCCAGTTCGTTGAGATCCAGGCCCGCTCCTTGGCCGAGCACCGCGCCTGGCTGGAATCCCTCGACCAGGGCATGCGCCGTGACGCCCTGATTCCCTCTGGCGCCCAGGGGGCTCCACGCACCGCCACCGAGATCTCGCTGGCGGCCTCGCAGGCCTATGCGCTGCTGCAGAGCCAGGCGATCCAGAAGGCCTCGATGTTCTCCTCCCTCCTGCTGCACTGGTGCGCAATCACCGGAGAACCAGTTCCCGTGCAGCAGGGTCCGGCATTGCTGGTGGAAATCAGCCCGCTGGCCCCCGCGCCAAAACCACAACCAACCGTGGCCGAAATGCTGCAGCTGCATGAGCGCGGCATCGTGAGCGAGCAGGCCCTGCGGCAATGGCTGGGGGATCTGGCCGGCGTGGCGCCGGCTTCTGCATGACCACCAGCAGCAATGCGCCCAGCGCCCCAGGTGGTGCGACGTGGCAACCGCAAGACCAGGAGTCCATCCGCCAGTGCCTGGCGCTTCCCGCCACCGTTCCCTGCCTGGATGCCATCGGTCGGGCAATGGCAGATCTGCTGCGCCAACACGCGGCCGGGGTATTGAGTGCCCGTGCCCTACTGGATGCGGTGGCCCTGATCGATCAGCAGCTGCTGAATGGTGGCTACGAGCAGGAGCAGGCGATCCAGAAGCGCAGCCACTCGGGGCCGATCGCCGGCTCGGTCGCGGCGGCTGGTGATGCACCCCTGCAGAAAGCAGATGTGATCGCCTACGACACGGAGCTGTTGCGCGAGGAGAGCGAGACCACCTACGCCAACCCCAGTTCGCCCGCGATGGGTCTACTGCGTCAGCGGCGCCGCTACGCCGACCAGCTGCTTTTGCTGCTGCCTGGGCTCAGCAGCTGGGTGCAGTTCACCGCCCAGGCCGCAGGGCAGCTGGGAACAACGCCAATGCTGCGAGGTTGAGCGATGACCACAAGCCCCAGACGTTTCACCAGCGGCCAACATCCATGCGCAGCCGGGCCCTGGCCCTCTACGCCCCTCCAACCATTTGCCAACGCCCGCCTGCTGCTGGCCGAGAACGCTATTTACGGTGACACCACCTCTGCCGTGGTGGCCAGCCACGTGCTCGAGTGCTTTCTGGTGCGCGCCAACTACATCTCCTCTAAGGAGAACGGCCCTGGGGTCGACACCGGCGACTTCACCTATAGCGGCATGGTCTGCCGGGCTACCCGCCTGCCGCCTCACCCGGGCGCCATCTGGCTGAGCAGCACCTTGAGCTGGCAGCAGAACGGCCGCCGTGTGGCCACCGGTGGCAGCACCGTGGTCGCCCCCTGCGAGGGACTGATCTGGCTGGGGGATCTCAGCCTGCTCAACCCTGCGGGCGCTGCTGATGTGGATCCCTACGCCCAGCACACCGCCTTTGCGGTGCTGGAGTTCGGCGCCGATTACGGCTCCGGCGGCATCGGCTCCCTGGTGCAGCCGCTGATCGGCGAGCGGGTGTTCGGGACCCTCAAGCCGAATCGACTCATCTGATTCCTGCCTCGGCAACAGGGGATGGCAGCGCCGCGATGGGCTGCCGATCCACTGACAGCCGAGACGGGTCATGGCCACTGCTTCCGCAACCCCCAACACGAGCACCACCCGCAGCGGGGGTGAAGGCAACGAGCTGCTGGACCTCCAGGGCCCTGAGGCCAGCGAGCAGGACAGCACGCAGGCCGAGCACAGCAGTGGCGCGGATGCTGCAACCACCGCCAATGAACCCACCCAGGGATCTGGCGGTGATGGCCTCAGCGAGGCCCTCAAGGCCGAGCGCCGCCGCAGCAACAACCTCGAAAAAGAACTGCGCGGGCTGCGGCAGCAGCTGACCCGCTTCTCGGAGATCAACCCCGAGGAGTACGCCCGTCTGCAGGAGGCCGAACGCCAAAAGCAGCACCTCGAGCAGCAGCTGGAGCTGCGGGAACGCCAGATGGAGGAGGCCGCCGCCAAACGGGTGGCCGCCGTCAGTGCAGAGCGCGATGCCGCCCATGAGCGGGTGCAGGAGCTGCGCAAGGAGCGGCTGCTGGAGCGTGCCTTCTCAGAAGCAGAAGGGCGCACCGGGGGCGATGGGCGCGGCACCTTCTTTCAGGTGTTCCGCTCGATGCTCTGGGACTGCTTCCGGCTGGGCAGCAGCAAGGACGGCGGCGATGTGCTCGAACCGCTCGACGGCCATGGCCAGCCACTGCTCGGCGACGACGGCCGGCCGATGACCACGGCTGACTACCTCGATCAGCTGCGCATCCACCCCGTGTATGGCTTTCTGTTCCAGCAGCGCGGCGCCATGGGCACGGGCGCTTTGCCCGCGGGCACTGCAGCCGGCAGCCTTGGCTCCAGCGGGTTTGGCGAGGTGATCAATCCGCAGGCGATGAGCGCCAGCGAGCTTTATCGGGCTGGCTTTGCCCTCAATGGCCGCAGCCCGCGCAGCTGAGCGCGATGACGCGCTGGGACTACTACCTGGCCTTTTGGAGCCGTCGCTCCACCGCCACCGTTGTGCCGGCGCCGAATCGCAGCCAGGCCAGGGATCGTGCTCAGGCCAGGCAAAAAGCCGGCTACGGCAGCCTGGTGTCGATCCAGCAGGCCAATGCGGCCGACCGCCGCCTGATCCGTCAGGGCGTCTGGGTGCGCCGCCGCCGCAATGGCAGCAGTCCTCAGTTCGGCGCCGCTCCTGCGCGTGCTGCAGCACGCAGGCAACGGAGCCGCTACCGGCCCTGGCTCTGAGATCCGCCACGGGCTTGGCAACGAGCTGACCAAGGGCAGAAAGGCCCGGCAACGCCGGGCCACAAGGCCGCCGCCTCAGAGCACCGAAACGGTGCCGAGGCGCTTGGCGGCCAGCTTGCGGGCCAGCTGATGGGCCAGCTCAGCCGGCAGGAAGCGCGGCTTCTTCACGGGCTTGCCGCGGCGGCCATAGAAGACCGTGACGCGCTCGGCAGCGGCGACCTTGAGCCCAGCCGGGTAGCTGTGCAGCACCAGCTGACGGATCGGACAGGCCAGAGGAGCAGAGGAGGCCATGGGACGGAGGCGAGGAACACCTGTCCCATCGCCCCGGACGACACGCCCTGGCAAGGGTCGGCGTAGCCGACTCGCGTCAGCCCTTGCCAGGGCGGGGCGAGCAGGGCGCAGCCCTGCGCTCCGGGGCAGTGCTGGTGATTCCTCGCCGACCCCATGGCCGGATGGCTGCCGGGGCCTGGTTGAGACAGCAGCCGCAACACCGGCTGTAGAACGTGCCGATGACGGCTCCTGAGAACGCCCACAGCCAGCGCTACACCGATGCCCTGGGCTGGGCGGCTGAGCTGCACCGCGGTCAGCGTCGCAAGGGCAAGCCGGTTCCCTACATCGCCCACCTCATTGCCGTGAGTGCTCTGGTGTGGGAGGACGGCGGCAGCGAAAACCAGGCGATCGCGGCTCTGCTGCACGACGCCATCGAGGACGCGGGTCAGAGCCAGGCCTCAATTGCCGCACGCTTTGGCGAGGAGGTGGCCGCGATCGTGGTGGACTGCACCGACACCGCTGGCCCCGTGGAGCCCGGCGCCGAGAAGGAACCTTGGCTGCTGCGCAAGACCCGCTATCTCGCCTCGCTGGAGGAGAAGCCTCAGACCTCCCTGCTGGTGACGGCAGCCGACAAGGCCCACAACGCCCGCGATCTGGTGCTCGATGCGCGCAGCAACCCCAATGGCTGGGAGCGTTTCACGGCTGGACTGGAAGGCAGTGCCTGGTACCTGCTGCGCGTTCAACAGGCCCTGAGCCATCGCTTGCCGGAGAGTCGCTCCACCGCCCTGCTGGCAGAAGCGGTGCAGGAGCTGCTGAGCAGCGAGCCCTACAGGCGTCTGGTGCCCCATGGCATCGCTCCGGCGGTGTGGGCCGCCAGCTACCTGGATCGAACGGAGGCCCATCCCCAGCCTTAAAGCTTCCGCCCGTCGCGATCAGCGCTGCGGCCAGGCTGGTTCAGTTGTCTGGATCGCGGCGCCGGGCACTGACGATGCTGCCGCCACCGAGCAAGGCCAGGCTGGTGCCAACCGCCGTCTCAAAGGTCTGCTGCAGGTTCTCGGCGTAGCTGCTGCACACCGGGCCAAGCCGCCGCTGCAGACCAAGCCAAAAGCAACCGCCCAGGCCAGCGGCATAGAGCGCGAACTGGGCGATGAATACCCCAGCCACCGCCCGCAGCAGGAAGCGCTCGCGATCAAATCCATCGCCACCAGCCATGGCCGTGCTCCTTGGTATCAGGGATGGCAAGTGAGCAGCCAGCCGGTGCCGGGACCATCGGCCTGCCAGCGCGGCAGCCAGTTCTTCCAGCTGTAGTGCTGAGAGGCGCCGTTGGTGTTGGCGGTGTAGCCGCCATGGACCAGGTCGGCCTCACCGTTGGGGTCGTTGTGGATGGCGACTGTCTCGGTGAAACCGATCACCACGCTCCAGTGACCGCCGCCGCTGGGGGCTGAGGCGGGGCCGTGGTGCAGCCAGCCCACGGCCACTGGCCGCCCCAGGTTGATCTGCTCCTCCAGCGTTGCGCGCTGGCCGTTGGTGGCGAAGTGGGCGGTCAGCCCCAGGGACCGCAACGCCGCCAACTGCGCTTCTGCCGAGGTGGTGTCGCCATAGCGAGTACGGATGACGTTGTAGGCGTCATCGCCACTGACCTTGCCCCAAAAGCGGGCGAGCATGGCGCAGCTGCTGGAGAAGCACTCGCGATAGCCAGTGCCTGAGGCGTTGTCGTTCTGGTTCTCCCAGGCCACCGGCAGCGGATTGGCATGGGCCGGAGCCGGCGGCGCCGAGGAGAAGGTCTGCCGCCATGGGGCGGCCTCCGTGAGGATCGCCGGATCGGCCGCCATGACCGCCTGGCGCAACTGCTCGATGCCGGCGAGCTGCTGAGGCTGACCCTTCCAGTGGTCCCAGAACTGACGCCAGCGCTCAGCGCTGAACGGCGTCTGGGCAGCAGGGATGGCCGCATTAGAGGCAACAGGACTGGTGACCATGGCAGCAGGGCGACTTCCTGCTGTTGCCGTGCCGCAGCTCTACGGTCATGACAGCGCTTCTATGCAAGATGCCTGTTGCAACCAGGCGAAAGCCATGCTCAGCTCTGGTTGTAGCGGCGGCTGTCCTGACCTTTGGACTGGTCGACCGGCAGCCCGTTCAGGCGTTGCCGGGAGAAAGCAGCAGTGAACTGCTGCGGAACTGGCGTGCAGCCACTCACATTCTTCCCAGACCAAAAGCAGAGCGGAAATACACCGATGGCTATCCAGACCTCAGCTCCCAGGGTTCTGCGGCAGGAGGGAGCCTCGCGTTCAGCGCATTCTTGAACAGCGACCGCATCTCCGAAAGCGAAACCATCGACTACAGACCAGAGGCTTGTGAACGCGATCCCTACCGCTGCTCTGGTCAGGTCATCTTTCAGAAAAGCGGTAATGACCTGGGGCACCTTCTGATTGCCGAGGTCTTTGGCGTCGAGGTGTTGGAGGACTTCATACGCTCAGACGCCCTGAAAACAATCCACGAACCTGGTGGTGGATCCAGTCAGGTCAGCGTGTTTTATGCCGGCAATCGCTTCAACTACACCACCTGGGTCCACAGCGAGCCTGGACGGACTCGAGCGATCTCCCACTTCACTGTGCTGGGCAAGAACGATGCCGAGCTACGGAGACGCATCCGTTTGGCCGAGACCTGCTCCAACCCTGCAATGAGAAGTGATCCGCTTTGCAGTGCTCCTTGAGGCAGGGTTGGGGGCTCGGCAATAGCCCCTGACATCACTGGGGCCTGGCCCCACCTGTGCCATGGGCCTCACCCTCATCGAGGCAGCCAAATACGAGCACCGGCTTGAGCACCTCGCTGTGCTCAAGACCTTCTCGGAGGGCGAACTGCTCGCCCGGCTGCCGTTCATGAACATCGCCGGCAGCGGCCTCTTCTATTCCGCCGAGCAGGAACTGCCCTCGGTGGGCTTCCGCGCCGTCAACGAGGGCTACACCCAGAGCTACGGCGTGGTGGACCAGCGCGCAGAAGCGGTGCACCTCTTTGGCGGTGACGTGGATGTGGACCGCTCGATCGTGGACCTGATGGGCCCGGAGGCCCGCGCCAGCCAGATCGAGATGAAGGTGCGCTCGATGCGGTTGACGCTGGAGGCGACCGTGATCAACGGCGACACCGCCAGCAACCCCCGCGCCTTTGACGGCTTGAGCAAGCGGCTGCCGCCCGGCAACCCAATGGCGATCAACAACGCCTCCGGCGCTATCCCCGGTGCACCGCTGAACTTCGATCGGCTCGATGAGCTGATCGATTCGGTGAATGCCTATGGCGGCAGCAAGGTGCTGGTGATGAGCAAGGCGATGCGCCGCCAGCTCAATGCCCTCGCCCGCGCCTCCATCGGCGGCGGCGTTTACCAGACCAGCACCAACTCCTACGGGATGACGGTGCATCGCTACCAGGACTGCGACATCCTCACCGTCGACCGCGATGCCCAGGGCGTCGAGGTGATGGGCTACGACGAAGCGGGCGGCACCAGCTCGATCTACTGCTGCACCTTTGGCGATCAGGGCGTGACCGGCCTGCAGGGCCCGTTCCAGGGCCGCTACGGCATCTCGGTGCGGGACCTGGGCGAGGTGCCCGATGCCCCGGTGTTCCGCACCCGCGTGGATTGGTACGTGGGCTTTGCCGTGCTGCAGCCCCGCGCCGCCGGCCGTCTGTTCAACATCACCCCCGCTGCCTGAGCCATGGCCCTCACAAACGGCAACCCCTTGATCGATGCGGAGACCACCCTGGTGGGGTGGACGAACCGCAGCGCCATCCGCAACAGCGAGCACACCTTCCTCTCCGGTGAGGAGGTGCTGCTGAACACCAAGCTCGATGCGGCCTCCCGCTTCTCGCTGGTGGCCTCCCATCCCGGCGCGCCTGCCGCGGTGGAGGTGGAGTTGCTGCTGGCACCGGTGCTGCGCGATGGCACCACCGGCAGCTGGATCAGTGCTGTCCGCGTTGCCCTACCGGCAGAAGGTGGGCGGGTGGAGGCATTCCTCTCCGGCCATGACATCCAGATCACACCGGCGGATCTGCCCAACCTCGATCTGCCGGCGGTGTGTTTCGCCAAGGCGCTCGTGACCCCGACCACACCGGCGGGCATGCACGTGGGTCTGACGGCCACCATCGCGGCCTGAGCCCATGGCCCGCAAACGCTCCACCAGCCCCGCAGAGGAACCGGCAGCCGAGCTGCTGCCGGCGCAGCCCACCGCGATCGAAGTGGCACCAGCCACGGCGACCCGCCACGACCTGGTGGATCCCACCGTTCCGGCCGGCCTGGTGCGCATCAGCGACGGCAGCCAGGAGCGCTTCATCTGGCCGGTGCACCTGAGCGGCTGGCAGCAGCAGGGCTGGACCCTGATCGCTGCCGCCACCGGCGTTCAGATCACGCCGCAGCCGACAGCGCCTGCAGCAGTGATCGAGGCACCGCTGGCCGCAGTAACGCCAGAGGCGAGCACAGTCGAACCAACCCCAGACGTCGCCGAGTCCAAGCCAGTGGCCACCTGGGAGCTGGAGACCAGCGCCACAGGCGAGGCGCTGCTGCTCGACGACCCGCTGCTGTAAGAGGCGGGCAGCGGCCGCTTCACAGTTGAGGGGAGTCCTGCTGGAGCAGTCGCTGCACGGCTGCATCCAGCGGCGGCAGATCGCTCTCGACGGTTCGCCAGACCCGGCTGAGATTGACTTTGAGGTAGTCGTGAATCAGCACGTCTCGCATCCCTGCGATCTGCCGCCAGGGGATGGAGGGATTGGCAGCCCTCAGGTCTTCACTGAGGTTCTTGGTGGCCTTGCCGATGACTTCCAGATTGCGAATCACACCGTCCTGAATCAGGCGCGATGCCAGAAATGCGGCTTCCCCGGGCTCTGTGTACTCGGCGATGCGCTCAAGGCAATCGCGAATGCTTTCCAGGTAGAGGCGGTCCTTGTTCACAGACCCACGGCCTGCTGCAGGACTTCAGAGCGAATCAGCGGATGGAGCGAATCGGGCTCGGCCACATCAACCGGACAACCAAGCAGTTGCTCTAGCTCCTGACCCATACCCACCAACGCCAGCAATGACTGACTTGGCGGCAAATCGACCAGCAGATCGAGGTCGCTGTCCTCATGCTCCTGATTGAGGGCCACAGAGCCGAACACCCGCAGGTTGGAGGCCCCATAGCGCTGGGCAACCTCCAATACGGCAGGCCGGAGCGTCTCAAGCCGCTCGCGGATGCTGGGTGTGCCCGTGCTGGCGATGGTCATCGGTCCATTCTGCTCGGGAATCGGCAATAGCAATCGGTCCCTGGCGAACCCCTCTGGCCGGCGCAACACCCCAGACAATGGCCCCGCGCCTGGCTGCCAGCAGTCCCACTGCAAGTGGCGGCTCGGCAGCCAGCCCGCAGCTGATCCGGCTGCTGCCGCCTTGTGGCTGCCCTGGCGAGAGCGTGTGGGTGCCTCCCGTGGAGGTGAGCCGCTGGGAGCAGCAGGGCTACCGCCGCGCTCCAGTCCCCGCCGCACCGCTGGAGCTGGTCTGGCTGCCGGCGGCACCCGTGCCGCAGGACCCGGCTGGCAGCAGCGCGGTGTTGCTGCTACTCCAGGCCCGGCCACCGCTGCCAACGGCGCTGACGCTTGATTGGGGTGACGGCAGCGTTGAGACCTGGCCCTGGCCCAGCGGCGACAACGCGCCGCGGCTGCGCCATGCCTACGCCTGCGCCCAGGACTGGCAGGTTTCGGCAGAACTGAGCGGCAGCGGCATCAGCGCCGAGCTGGCGGTGCATCTGCTGGGCTGCCCGATCTGGCCGCCACCGCCACCCCTGCCGCCGGGGGCGATTCAACCGCTGATCCCCGGCAGCGGCCTGCTGGGCGAACCCTTTGATGGCCGGCGCCGCGAGCAATGGCAACTGCAGCGCTGGAGTGGCGGCACCAGCAGCGGCGGCGTACCCGCCAGCGATGGCTCCAGCACCCGCTTCCTGCGGGCCGACGGCCTCTGGGCCACCCCGCCGGGCAGTGGCGGCGGCACCCGCTGGTGGAGCGGCGAGGGGCCACCCGGTGTGCTGCCTGATGCCCAAGCGGGCGACTTTTACCTCGACATCCGCAGCGGTGATCTCTATACGTTGACCGCTTGAGGCCAGCGGGAGCGGAACACGGGAAGATGACGCCGAACGGGAGCCTGCATGAGCCGCTACCGCGTCGTTGGCGCAGAAGCTGAGTGCGAACCAAGCTCCAATGGACTGGTGTTGCGAAACCTTCTGGGTATCACCGATCCAGAGGAAATGGCCAACGTTGAGCAGGGGCTTCTGCGCCAGCTCTACCAAGCGGTGCTGAGTGATCCCGCCTACCAGGGCAGGCTGACGACGGCGATGCTGACTTCATGGCACAGCCGTTGGTTGGAGAACATTTACACATGGGCAGGAGCTGAGAGGAGTGTCAATGTCAGCAAAGATGGCTTCCTCTTTGCACCGGCTCTCTTTATTCCTGATCTGTTGCTTGAGTACCAACAGCAGCAACTCGATGTCTTAACACCATGCAGGCCAACGAGCATCGATGAGCTGCTTTATGCGCTGAGTTCAGTGCATGTTGAGCTGATCTTGATTCACCCTTTCCGCGAAGGCAATGGACGCATTGCACGGCTTCTGTGCGACGTGATGGCTTTTCAAGCCGAGATCGGCCCCTTGGACTACACGGAATGGGATCGAAGTCCAGGGGAGTATTTCGCGGCGATCCAAGCCGGTCATGGACGCGACCTTGAGCCGATGCAGCAGCTCTTCAGGCGATTGTTATCAGCCGCCGATTGACGACCACCTGCGGTGTGGAGAGCAGCTTGGCCTCGATGCTGCTGATCGACTGACGGGTCTCGATCGCCGTGGAGCTCGCCACAGATCGAATGATCCGCTGCTGCAGCGGCCGACGGCGAGCCAGAGCGCGCAGTCTCAGAAGCTCTTGATCTACTGCGGCCATGGTTTCGACCTCCTTGAGCCCATCCTCGCACTGACTGGCCTACAGGGCCAGACCAGCTGCTGAATTGAGGCGGCAATAGCAGCCGACCCCTTCGAGCGGCCAGCTGGACCGCAGGCGTACGGCCATGCCCTGGACACGCAGCACCAACCTCAAGGGCCCCTCGCTTCTGCGGGTGGCGCGGCTACCGGCGGCACTCAGCACTACCTCCAACACCAGCTGGCTCAGCCTGTTCAGCACACCGCTGGCGGCGCAACAGGTGCTCTCCTTTTCGGCGGAGCTCTACTTCTCCAGCGGCGCCAACAACACCGGCCTTGTGACCACCCTCTCAGGCCCCGCCACACCGCAGGCGGTGATCCACAACTTGGTGACCGGTGAATCGCTCACCAGCTTTCGCAACCTCACCGCCAGCAGCTACGACACGCCCCTGATCGGCACCACCTCCGCCGGAAGTTCGGTGCTCAGGGCCCAGGTGAGCGGCACGGTGGAGAACGGCGCCAATGCCGGCAACCTCAGCCTGCGTTTCCGCTCAGAAGTGGCCGGCACCGCGGTGACGGTGATGCGGGGCTCCTGGTGGCAGGTGCTGCAGCACTGAGCCGGGCTCAGACGCGCGCAACAACGGCAATAGGGGGTGTGCTCTCGCCGGCCACAGGGCCGTTGCTCTCCCATGGCCTGGATTCCCTCCGGTTCGCTCAAGGGCCCGCAAGGGGATCCCGGCCCGCAGGGACCTCAGGGGGTACAGGGCCAACCCGGTGCCGATGGCGCCCAGGGCGTGCAAGGCCCACAGGGACCAGCGGGTATGCAGGGCGTTGCCGGCCCGGAAGGACCGCAGGGCCAGCAGGGCATCCAGGGTGCTCCGGGCCTGGGCATCACCTTCAAGGGGCATGTGGCCACCGTGGCAGACCTGCCCGCCGATGCAGCCCAGGGCGATGCCTACATCGTGCAAGCGGATGACTCCTTCCGCGTCTGGGACGCCACCAGCAGCACCTGGGTGGATGGGGGGTCGATCCAGGGACCCCAAGGCATCGCCGGCCCACAGGGACCGCAAGGCCTGCAGGGAGAGCCCGGCCCCCAGGGCCTGCAGGGAGTAGAGGGTCCTGCCGGGCCCCATGGCAACCGCGGCACCGGCTGGTTCACCGGCAGTGGCGCACCCACAACCGTGCCCGGATCTGTGCCGGGTGATCTGTATCTGGATCAAACCAGCGGTGATGTGTACGTGCTGAGCTGAGGCCCGGTGCTGCGTGCTGATCACGCCCGCCGGGCCGGGATGGGCTCAGGCCAGCATCAGCCGGCGCTGCGCCTCGAGCTGGGAGCGCCGCAGCAGCTCCTGCTCGGCCAGCAGCCGCTCATCGAGCTCATCAATGCGAGCCAGGCACTGCTGGATCGCGGGAATCACCTGTTCCTCCAGCAGGGTGATCTCCTCTTCTCCATAGGGCTGCTCAATCCAGGTGCGCCGCAGCGCCAGCCCGCGCCGCCGCAGCAGAATCTCCTGCACGGAGCGGAGCGTGGATTCCAGCAGCAGGAACGGATCTTCTTCTGGTTTGCAGAACGCACCTTCCGGTGCGATAGGCCGGCAGAACGGCGATTCCGCGGAAGCCGGGTTGCCTGCAGCAGAGCGTGTGGCCATGACGATCGGCGCCGAGAGCGGCGCAGCGACGGGACCGATCCCAGCGGAGGCCCGACCGCAGGAGGGCCTCAGACTGGAGAGGCCCCGAGCAAGCCCCCCCCAAAGCGGAGCAGGCATTAGGGGCCGTAGCCCCCAGCCATCAGAAGGGCAAAAGAGCCTCGAGCTCGGGTTCTGCAGGGGCCTCAGGCTGCTCCGCCTGACGCTCGGTGAGCAGATCATCCAGCAGGGCTGCCAGCCGAATCAGCCCGCGGCACCAGCACTCCTCTGAAAGCCAGAGCAGCAAGCCATCGCTGCTGGCGGAGAAGTGCAGCCGGCGGGCGGCATGCAGGTGAATAGGGCTGTGAGCGGGAAGGCAAAGCGTGGCTATGGCGTACCCAGCGCAGGCCCCAATACCAATGGGGCGGGGTCAAGCCCTCGCGCCGCCCGAATCAGAACTAGAACTCTTCAAAGGTGGACCTTGGATCCAGTGAAAGACTTGGCTTGAATACCCAATGAGCCCCGCTTCTCACTCCAGAAAAGTTTCTACAAACTGAGCCATCGCTGTCCATATCCTTGCAACCATAATAAGTGTGAGTCAAAATTTCATATTCAATCAAAACTCCGCCGTCAGTCAGTGATGCATGCGTGATTTGGTGGTCTACGTAGCTCGTTCGGCAATCACCATCATCGACCTTCAAATCAAAGGCTGGCGAGAGCTCCTCTGCATAACTCTCTAGATAATCAATGAGGTCAACTTCCCCTTCTTCGTCTTCCAAGACGGGAGGGACGGGGATGGAAATCTCGTTGTCCATGAATCATCATCGTGATCTTATTAGCTTTTACGGTACTCAATACAACCCAGGCTTATCGACCTTCAGCGCCGCTGAGTTCTCCAGCACAATCCGTGCGGTTTGCTCGTCGATGCCGCCGGGGGCGTTGACCTGCACCTCCAGGGTCATCTCGATCTGAACTCCGGGCAGGGCCTGGAGGTGGGACATGACCTCCTCCACGAAGGCGCTCATCTGCAGGCTGGCCCTGGTGGGATCGAGTTTCACAGAAGCCACGTAGCGCGTGGGCAGCTGGGCTTTGGGTGGAACGGGCGGTTGTGGCGGAGTCGGTGGTGCAACCCCACCAGGCCCTGTTGATCCCGTTCCTTCATTTGTGTACGGCTTCTGTGTGCCCTTGCCTTCACCGGCACCTGGGCCGGGTGGCGGTGGATCCATCGGCTTGGCTCGATCCGCTTCGATCTGAGCCAGGGCCACCTCATCTTTGACGATGTAGCCGGTGAGGCTGCTGGGCTGAGTGCTGGATGCCTGCTGCGGCCTCAGGCCGCTGTAGCGGCCGCTGGCCTCATCGAAGCCATCGGCCAGATGGAAGGTGCTCTCACCACTGAGGGCAGCAGAGGGGTTGATCAATGCGTCGAGGATCACCTGATCGGTGCTCACCCTCGGCAGATACAGGTACTTGCGGCACCAGTCGACCAGATCACGCACGCGGACGTGGGGCTTTTCCACCCAGAGGAAGCGGTTGAGGTCGTCGCGGAGGCGGCGGGCACCGAGGGAACGGAACAGGAGGTCTTCCTGCTCGCACTTCTCACTGCTGCGCTGGCCAAGGCTGCCCTTGCCACTGCTGAGCTTCTTCTCATCCCACTGGGCACCGTTGGGGCCTGGGGCCTGCTGGTAAGGGATCAGGAGGTGGCACCAGGTTTCAGGGATGCGGCTGGCGACGGCTGTGGTGGCTTCCTCCACCTTCTTGATCGCCTGCTCCTTCTGGGCCACGCTGAGATTCAGCTCCAGGGCGTTGTCGGTGATGCGCTGCCAGGCGCGGCGATCGGCCAGGGCCTGGAAGAGGTTTTCGATGGTGTCTTCATCGGGGGCCAGGAACACCAGGGTGTTGGCGTACTGCCGTGGGCTGTTGCCCTTGCTCTGTAGACAGGCAGTAGCCCACTGGCGCGCCGCACTGAACTCCACCCCCTTGCGGTGGGTGTGCTCCGCCGCCAAGAGCACCAACCGGGTGGAGGGCTCATCGGGCACGGCGCTGCCATCGACGGGAGCAGCATGGAGGCCCGCGAATTCACCACGGCTGCTCGCCTCCTTGGCCAGGCGGGTGTTGAGCTCGGCGTTCAGCTCCTGGCGCTGACGCAGGTAGCTCTCGCGATAGTCCTCGGCGGTCCGGTTGAGGTTGGGACGGGTATCGATCCAGTAGCGGTCACCGTCCTGCTGAATGAAGCGGCCGCGATCGCCGAGGCGGCGCAGGGCATCCCCGAAGGTGGCGATCGGTTCGCCTGGCATTACGCAGGCCAGCTTGACCCGCTGATCGCCGATGCCGGGTCTCTCTGTTTCCGCATCGGGGGCGGTACCGATGTAGAGGCTGCGGGCCACGCGCTTGCAGGCACTTACTCGCCCGAAGTTGGGGTTTTCACTATCGAGCCGGGCGGGGGTGGAATCTGGACCGTCCACGTCCTGAGAAATGATCGGCTCCCACTGGTTGTCGAGATAGCGCAGCAGCTCGTTTTTGACATCGGCATCGTCAATCGGTACCGAGCTGGGCATGATCAACAGATCTTTGCTGTTGCCGTTCCAGAGGCCTTCGATGGTTTTGGCCAGCAGTCGCAACACGCCGCGCGTGCGCTGGAAGCGATCGAGGGTGCTCCAGTCGTCGTAGAGCCGCTTGAACAGCTCCGGGTGGATTGGGTAGGCGGCGGTGAGTAGATCGCGGTAGCCGGGTTCGCAGGTTTCGGAGGGGAACTCGTTTTTGTTGTTGGCGTATTGATCGCTGAAGGCCCTCACAACCGCATCGCGGGCGGCTCCACCTTCGTTGTTGGTGATGGTGTCGAACAGGCGGCGCCTGACGATCTCAAAGCCCTCATTGCCGCTGGCGGGACGCCATTCGTAGGCAATGCGGTTGACGACATTGCGCAGACCATCGAGGGCTTTTTCGCCATCGCTGCCACCGATCTCATTGGTGCTCTGGGGCACGGAGATAAGAAGCAACACATTTGGCACCTGCTTGGCCGCTTCTGTGAGCGCCTGCGCGAAGGACACCTGGGAATCAAAGGTGCCGGCGGGTAGGTTGGGATTGCTGACCAGGTTGCGGGCATAGGCCACCCACTCATCCACCAGGATCAGGCAGGGGGCAGTGGAGCTGAACAGAGCAGCCAGATCCTGGGCGCCTGGGGCAACGCGCTGCTGATCGCTGTTGGCGATGCGGGCATAGCCTTCGGCACCGCCCAACTGATAGGCCAGCTCACCCCAGAGGGTGTTGACCACGGTGCCATCGGGCTTGGTGCTTGCTTCTGCCGGACTGAAGGCCGTGCCCACCAGCACGGCGCGTGAAGCCTTGGGCACCGAATGGATGCCAACCTCCGTACATACCTCATCGAGGCCGGGAAGACTGGCCAGGGGAGTGCCAGAGCAGAGGTGGTAGAGCGAGAGCATCGAGTGGGTTTTGCCGCCACCGAAGTTGGTCTGCAGCTCGATCACCGGATCGCCGCCCTGGCCATTGAGCCGCTGCAGGGAGCGACGCAACAGGTCGCGCATGCCGGAGGTGATGAAAGTGCGGCGGTAGAACTCAATCGGATCGGTGTATTCGGGGGTCCCGAGCCCGCGACGCACCTGATCGAGGTCGGCGGCGAACTCGGCCTGCTGGTATTTACCGGAGATCACATCCGGGTGGGGGGTGATCACATCGCGCCAGGGAACGAGACCTGCTTTGGTTTGGCTTTCGGTGGTGGCCTGATAGCGGGTGCGGTTGCGAGCACGCTCGGAGAACACCACCTGCTGCAGCTCTTCCCGCAGGCCGCGGATTGCTTCTGCCTGCTCGGGGGCGCTGATGTTGCGGCAGAGACGAACGGCGGTGTCGAGGTAGCGGTCGACGTCGTCGGAGGAGAATGGTTCGGAATGGGCCCACTTGTTGCGGGCCTCCTTGAGCTCACTCACATAGGCCCGATCCGACTGACTCAGCAACCTCTTGAAGACCGCCCCCCAGTGCTCCATGAACAGGCCCAGCAGTACCGAGACGTCTTGCAGGTTGCTGGCCTGGGGCGGCAGGTTGTCTTGCCAATTAGTGCCGAGGCCCTGGTAGAGCTCACGGCTGAGGTAGGGCAGCAGGCCATCCCGGAGCTGATCCAGGGCCTTGCCGATGCGGTCGCGGTTGGAGAGAGCCATGGGGTTTGGATCAGATCAGGGTGGTCTGAAGGGGCGCAGACGAGCTGGTGGAGGAAGCTGATGCAAGGCGCTCCAGCTCAGGCCAGGCGATCACCAGGCCGTTGTAGGAGCGGGCTTCTTCTGCTTGTTTCTTCTTCTCGCAGTGGTTGTAGAGGCGATAGGCAAGGGCACGGCAATTGGTGGCGAGATCACCGTGGCCGGAGACATTCTTGAGCTGAAGCAGTAGCTCAGCGGCAGCGCTTTCCCCGTTCGCTTCTAGTCGCTTGATCAGATGCTGAGTTGCCTCCCAAACGCAGAGACGACGATCGGTGGTGGGATCCCAACCCTCTGGAAGTTGGGCGCGCTGGTAGAGCCGCACCTTCCCAGCCAAGGAGGAGAGGATTCCAGCCTCTGCAACCCCATCAACGGAGAGGTTGCGAGCAATGGCTAAACCTTCAGCATCCCCATAGGAGCGCTCTTCATAGCCGTAGCTCTCAAAGAAGGTGAGGGCAAAGCGGCTATCAGCGTCGAGATCGCCTTCGTCCTGGGAGAGGTACTCATCGAGGGCGGCGTTGATCTCGATTAGGGCCTCCCGCACGCTCATGGGGCTATCATCGGGGTTGAGCACGGCCCTGGCACTGCTGTAGATCGCCATGCCAGGCCCAATAGCAGCTTGAGCGACATCAACAGGGGCGATATTTGCACGTTCAAGCTGCTTAAGAGCCTTGGGCAAGAAATATTTAAGCTCTCGCCGAAATTCACTCCGCGTTAGATTGAGAGCGGTCTCGGAGCGTTTATTGCAAACCAGGACAATACTTGAAGCGAGTGAATTATAATTGGACTTAAGTGCGCTTGACTGCTCGGTCCTTATTGGCAAGGTTCCTGTGATTTCAAAACCTGCAGTAATAACCGCCTCCAAAAAGCTCTCCCAGCCCGTGCTGGCAAACCCTAAATTACTTTTTGCTTCTGCCTGCTTAAAAGCGTAGTAAATTGTACATGGAAAAACTGGGTGGGCTTCGTTTAGTATCGCCCTCATTGCATTAATCATTCCTTCAAGAAAGAAATGATCAGCGCTTTCTTTCCCTCCATGTCTGTAGGGAGTAGCTACAAGCTCCTCCGCTTTGGGGACCGCCATTGTGGCAAAAAGATCTGGATAGATGCCGCTTAAGCTTCTACGCAGCCAAACATAGAAAAAATCCGAGAGGTCGGCGTATCCGACATTGTCATAATACGGAGGGTCGGTGCTGATAATTGTTGGTGTTTTAATATGGGGATTAAGAAGTTGAGCAGGGTGTTGATTGGACACTCCCTTTGCTCCTTTGCCAAGATGACGAATAACTTTTGCAGAGTCCTCACACATTCCATCCCAATCCCCACCAGCGCCAGCAAAGGGGCTGCACTCGGGGAAGTCCCATACCATAGGTATTGCTTGCCTTCCAAAAGCACGCCCACTTTTTCCTTGATTAGCCCTCCATAGTCCAAGCGTGCAGTGATAAGAAGTCATCTTTGATACTACTTGACCAAGGTATGTGCAGACATAACCCGAATAGTGGCAAGCTTCAGCTTTGCTCATCCCAGCAGATTGCGCATCTATGGAAATAGCCTTGTTCGCCTCGCCAACAAGGTCTCCCAATGTTGATAGTAGAGCCAGTTGCCTAGGCGTAAACAACTGGCCATGCTTGGTAATGCCATAAATTTGAGTCTTGATGTCTCTAGGGTGATGATTTATCTCAAGCTCTGGAAACCAGCCTGGGCTCGTTATTTCTTGCTCTGCATTGCAACTTGCAGATGGCGGCAGGTAAACCCTTTCTTTGTCGCCCTGAACAACAACCCCTAGGCAGCGCAAGCCCATTCGGCCCGCAACACCTTCGGCACGAATATAATCATAGGAAATCGGGGAGCCCGACATTAGGCATTTAAATGCATTCCACTTTCCTGCTGACAATCCAGTTTTTGTCAATTGGGGGTCTGGTGGTGAGCCAGCACAGACAGTAATGCGATAACCGTCGCTGTCGACAATTGGCACAATATAGGCGTGGTTTTTGCCGCTAGTTGAAAGCAGGAAAGTTGAAGCCAGTGGAACATCAATCCCTTGAAATGCTGGGTTAGGGCTTTTTACTGTCCTAGCCCATAGCCAGGCAATTACAGGCAGGCAGCGGCCTTTGTATTTTGCTAAATCTTTCCTGGGATTCCCTGGATCTAGTATTAGCTCATCAGTGACTTCAACACTTTGATAGAGGTATTCCAGCCTCCGCCTTGCTTCGCTCCCAATCCACTTGCCGTAATAAGCCACATCCTCGGCAAGCCCTTCCGCCTTTGTGTAATTATTAAGTGACAACTTTTTGACTGAGTCAGGATTGACAGGTTTGGCGTCACGAACCAGCCCTGGAATCTCGATCATTGTCTTGTTGATGAGGACTGCCACCGGGTTCAGATCACTGGCGCAGGCCTCCAGCCCAAGCCGCTGCGCCTCCAGGGGCAAAGCTCCGCCGCCTGCAAATGGATCGTGGAAGCCGGGCAGCTTGTCTGGATTAAAGAGCTCTGCTGCCTGTGGGTGATTAGAGTTGTCATCGCAGGCCCGCCGCCAGCTCCGCTTGATTTCTTCCCGAGCTCGGTTCAACACCAGTTCATTGGTGGTGTTCTCCCAGATGACCAGCTCACTGACAAGGGCAAACAGCCGCAGCCGTTCGTTCTCCTGATCTTCCTCAGTAGGGAACTCCTCCGGTACTGCTGAAGGGTCATCCACCATCTGGCAGAAGATCACCGCCCTTGCTGCTGCCAACGGCCGCCGCGCCCACCACAAATGCAAGGTGCTGGGGTGACCATGACGGATGCTCTTCTCCCGTGCCGATGCCGCATTGATCGCCTCCAAAGGGATGGCGACCTCGATCATCTTCTTGCGGCGTTTGACGGGGTGGTCGGTCATCATTCGAACTCCGTTTCGTTGTCTTCGAGAATCACATCAAATACCCCTATGTCACCTGGTGAGTGGGGACCAAATCTCTCTCGCGTATCACTATCGTCGGGTGAATCCTGTCGCTTTTCTCGAAAACGGATGGCATTTTGATTGATATCATCCCACAGCTTTAACCTAATTGATGATTGTCTCCGGTCATCATCAGTCTTTAGAGGTTTCAATTCAAGATGCGACGTGATCTCCTGCACAACCTTCGTATAGACGGATTGCTGGGTCTCGGACGAAAGGAGACGAGACCACGACCTTGCACATGCATTCCCAACTTGATAGAGATGCATGTATGACAAGAGACTCTCTAGATAATAACTACCTGACTGACCAGGAAGGGCCGAAAGCTCTCCTTTGAATATAGCCCGGCATTCGGCTACATATCTTTCGACAGTCTTGTAGTCCGCCTCTGTCAAATAAGGCGACGGCTCATTCGATGTATAGAAAATATGTAGATCATGTATGGCCCGCGTCATGGCCACATAAAATATGCGTCTTTCTTCCTCCTCGGCAGAACGCTTCTCCCGAGCACTGGTCACTTCGCCAGTCGCCGAGGGGAAATCAGTCTGAGAACTATTCATATTGGGGACAACCACAACAGGAAACTCAAGTCCTTTTGCCTTGAATACTGTAAGTATTTTTAACTTCGATTCGTTCCTGCCGCGAATTTCCGTTGCATTAAATGCTTTAACCCTGTCGATTTGGGCCAGGAACGCGGCAAGCGTATCGTCTCCGGCGTAATCGACAAGGGCATCAAATATCTGTGCCTTAACTCGGCCAATACGGGGATGAACAGAGGAATCGATAATCCACTGTCGAAGCTCGGTTTTCGCATCTAAATCAGAGATGGCTTTTGCTGCAGTATATTCACTGGGACTTTTGTCTGAGTATGCGGAGAAGAATGCGATTAGATTATCCACTCCTTCGCTCCGCTTGCCAGAGTCATTTTGCCTCGTCTCATTGTATTCATCCAGTAACTCGCCTAAGGGCTTGGTATTTTCCGAGCCAAGAGCCTTGTTGATGACGGCCTCAAGTGCCGCGCGCTTCATGTATGTCTTTGGACGCGTATAAACCTTTCGCAATGCTTTTTGGTAGACTTCTTGGTCGCTTGCATCAAGGGCGCAACTATGCATTCGCTTGTGCTCGAGAATTAAAAGCGTTAGATAATCAAGAATGTATCCCGTCTCCCTTCTGAAGTAGAATGGCTTGCTATCAGGAATCTCGTACGGTATCTGCTTCGCGATTAGAACCTGTTCAATGCATGGGGTCTCAGCGTACTGCCTAATTAATACCACGATGTTGTCATAGCTTCCGGTCTCTGTATAGACTGATTCCGCGATCTGTGCTATTTCATTTGCTTGGTCGCGGATTGTATGAAAACGTCGGATATCCAACTTGCCAGTAAATGGCATCATCGGCATCATTTTCTTTTTGGCTCTATTCTGGTTTTTCTCGATTACTTGAGCCGCTAGTATCACCGGACCTGGAGACGATCTAAAATTCCTGCTTAGGCGATAGTCTGTCCAGCTATTGTCGCTTAGCTTTGATCGAATAAAGTCTGGCCTGGCGCCTCTCCATTCATAGATTGTCTGGTCATCATCTCCGATCACCATCATATTCTGTGACCTCTCGTCCAAGAACTGGAGCATCATATCCTGTGCTTTGTTGACGTCTTGATACTCGTCTACAACAACAAATTCATAGCGAGAGGCAAACTGTTCTCGCAGTGCCACGTTTGAACCTAGACCAACAGTCGCGTTAACCATGATGTCATCAAAGCCAAGCGCCTTGCAATTTCTCCTCTCGTGCTCGTAGGTATCAATTAAAACTTCCAGCCATTGATTTCGTTGAAATGTTTCAATGTCAAAATATGGACGGGCCCGCTCGGGTAGCGATTCGTACATCCAATCTGTGCACAACATATCTCCCTTGAGCTGCATGAGATAGTTCGAGAAATCACTGTACCCGAGGTCTTCTATTAGTTGCTTGTTGATTTCATGGTCTTTGGGGTTGATGCCGTTGTCATCACGTATTCTGTCCTTCGCCCTGTAAAAGCATCCCGAAAGTTCATTGTCGTCAACATTGAAACGTCTTGGGGCCTCAAGCTGATCTGTCTTGAAATTGACTATGCGCAAGGCGACGGCATGGAGTGTAGCTACTTCAACTCCTTCGCAGAATTCTTCATCGGCAAGCTTGTGTTCAAGTTGATTGCGAGCAAATCGACTAAATGTCGTTGCAAGTATTCGTTTGGGATTGTGGCCGCACTCGCCAATGAGGCGATTTATCCTCTTGACAACCGTTGTTGTCTTGCCTGAACCGGCAACTGCGAACACTACCGCTCGCCCCTGTTCGTGCTCGATGACTGCTTGTTGTTCTTTGGTCGCTTTCATCAGTGGGCGTCTCTCCCGGCGGCCAGCAGTTGTGGAAGGTTTTTGGTGATCTGGGTGTCGCCAAATCCAGGCAGGCCCCAGTCGACACCGCTCACGTACACCGGTGCTGAAGCCTGATCGCCAGCCACGCTTACCAGCGCCAACCGGAAACGGTGGGGTGAGTTGCGGCCGACATTCACCTCATTGATCGTGAGCGTGACGGAATCGGCCCCATCCGCCCGGCCCTTAACCTCAATGAAAAAGAGATTGCCACTGTCATCGATCGATTCGATGTCGTAGCCAAGGCCGCGCTGGGCACTGACGTCTTTTGGCATGCGACCTAGGGCTTTCTCGGCTTCAAAGACGGCGTTCATCGCCAGCAGTTCCACCCGCTTGCGGGCGGCTGCGTCCACGCCTTCTGGCTCGCTTTGGCCCTGCAGCGCTAGCAGCAGCCCCACCGGAAGCACCAGGGCGCCGCCCTTGAGGGTGGGCACCTTGGCGGTGATCTGGGTCTCTGCCTCCAGCTGCACCATCCGCTTCCCCAGACGGTTCAGCAGCACTTCGGCGCGATCCTTCGCCACCTTGGCCGGCAGCCGCACCTGCTTGCCGGCCTGCTCCTGGAGTTGCAGTTCGGCGTAGCGGCGGCTCCAGTGGTTGATCTCTCTCTGCATGCGCGCCTGAATTTCACGCCTGGCCTTGGCGATCCGCTCCAGACGCTCGGCCTTCACCTCCTCAAGGTGTTGAGGCACCAGGGTGGTCATGGCGTGCTGGAGCACCACCGCATCCCAGTCCTGCGCCAGCCAGCTCTCCTGCAGCAGGGGAGTCACCAGCGATTGCTCGGCCTCCTTCAAGGGCCGGTAGTCGAGATACGGGGCCGATCCGGCGGGGTTCACGTCCCCGCTGCGGCTGATCTCCAGGAATTGCAGCCGGTTGGAGATCAACTGCTGCTGGCCTGATCGCGTCTTGCGGCCATCCTGCAGGCCGTGCTCCAGGCAGAAGAGCAGCCGGGGCTCGCTGCCCAGGTCGCGTTCATCCACCAGCACCGCCCCCTGGCCCAGCACCGCTCCATCGCGCTCTGTCACCAGCGAGATGCAGGCCTCCAGCAGCGGATGACCGGGGCTCACCAGCTCTGCCCGGGGGCTATCGGCCACATGCTCCTTCTCAAAACAGATGCGCTCGTAGCGGGCCTGCACCGGTACACCGATCCCGATTTGCTGGTTGCGATCCATCAGCAGCGGCGGCACGTAGGTGATCTCGTAGCGGCCCTTCTCGCGGGGGTTCACCTTGCCCCCCAGCCGCCGGAACGCCTCGATGAAGAAGTCGTGCACGTAGTGGGGATGGATGCGTTTGGCCATCGCCCGCTCCATCTGCTGGCGCAGCTGCTCCACCGTGGCCGCATCCATGCCCTGGCGCACCAGGGCTCGCTGCGCGAGCAGCTCCTCCAAGTGGCCCTGGTCCACCGCTCCGTCGATCTCCAGCTCCAGCTGGGCCTTCACATCGGGGCGCTCGTTGTAGCGGACGGCATCCATCAACAACTCCCGCAGCGAGCGGCCCGAGAACAGCTGGCCGAGCACGTCGAACACCTTGTCGCCCAGGGCCTCGCGTGCGGCCTCCAGCTTCTTGAGCAGCTGGATGTACACGTCGCCCTCGCGGGTGTCTTTGGCCAGCAGGTTCCAGAGGTGGCAGACCTCCTTCTGGCCGATCCGGTGGATGCGCCCGAAGCGCTGCTCCAGTCGGTTGGGGTTCCAGGGCAGGTCGTAGTTCACCATCAGGTGCGCCCGCTGCAGGTTCACGCCCTCCCCGGCTGCATCGTTGGCCAGCAGCACCACCACCTCCGGGTCGTTCATGAAGGCATGCACGATCTGGCGGCGCCGATCGCGGGCCACCCCGCCGTGGATCTCCACCACCGCCTCCGGCCGTCCTAGACGGTCGCGGATCTTGGCGGCCAGATCCATCAGCGTGTCCTTGAACTCGGTGAACAGCACCAACTTGCGCCGCGCACCATTGGCCTGCTTCATCAGCGGGTCATCGAGGATCCGGTCCAGCTCCTGCCATTTGGCATCAGTGCGCTGGTCCACCACCTTGCGGCTCAGCTGCTCAAGCTCCTTGAGGGTCTGGATCTCGAACTCCAGCTCGGCCAGGGTTTGGGCGGTGGTTGCGTTGTCGGTGAAGGCCTCCTCAGTGCCTTCGATCTCGCCGGCGGTGTCTTCTTCGTAGAGGTCGTCGATTTCGTCGTCGCTCAGCCCGCCCGGCTGGTACTTGGCATCCAGCTGCAGGCGCTCTCCGGCTCCACGCCCTTCCAGTAGCAGGCGCTCCTCCTTCAGGCGGCTCTCCAGGCGCTCACGCCGTCGCTCCAGGGAGCGGTGAATGGCAAACGGGCTGCTGGCCAGACGACGCTGCAGGGTCATCAGGGCAAAGCCCACGTTGACCCGCTTTTTGCCGCCGCCCTGCTGGTTGGCGTTGCGGTCGGCGCGGTTCATCTCCTCGCGCACGTAGTCCGTCACCCGCTCGTAGAGCACCTTCTCCGCATCGGAGAGCTCGTACTCAGCCGTGTAGCTCTTGCGCTCGGGGAACAGCTTGGTGCCATGAAAGGTGTAGAGGTCTTCCTTCACCAGCCGCCGCATCAGATCGGTGGGATCGCTGCGGTGCACGGCATCGCGCTGGTGACCTGCAAAGCGGTCCTCATCCAGCAGGGCCATAAACAGTTGGAAGTCCTCTTCCTTGCCGTTGTGCGGCGTGGCGGTCATCAGCAGGAGGTTGCGGGCGTGGTTGCCCACCCGCTTGCCCATCTCGTAGCGCCTGGTGCGCTTCACCTCGCTCCCGAAGTAATGGGCGCTCATCCGGTGCGACTCGTCGCACACCACCAGGTCCCATTCCGGCGCCTGCTCTAGTCGGCTCTGCAGCTCCTCGTCGCGCGAGAGCATGTCCATCCGGGCAATCAGCAGCGGGCGCTGATCGAATGGGTTGCCCAGCCCGGTGGCGTTGATCATCTCGCGGGTGAGCAGCTCGAACTGCAGCTCGAACTTCTCCTTGAGCTCGTCCTGCCACTGCTCGGTGAGCGAGCCCGGCGCCACGATCAGGCAGCGCTCCAGCTCGCCGCGGATCAGCAGCTCCTTGATCAGCAAGCCGGCCATGATCGTCTTGCCGGCACCGGGGTCGTCGGCCAGCAGGAAGCGCATCGGCTGCCGGGGCAGCATGTGCTCGTAGACCGCACTGATCTGGTGGGGCAGCGGGTCGATCGTGCTGCTGCTCACCGCCACATAGGGGTCGAACAGGTAGGCCAGCTGGATCCGCTCGGCCTCGCTCACCAGCCGGAACAGATCACCGCTGCCGGCGAAGCTCCACTTGCGGCCGCCGCCCACCAGCTCCAGGTCGGCCTCATTGCTGCGGAACAGCAGCTGCTCGCCCAGGGCGCCGTCCTGCCCGCGGTAAACCACCTTGCAGGCGGCTTCGCCCAGCATCTCGGCCGTGATGATGCGGACGGCCTCGCGGCCCACCAGGCCCTTCACAAGAGCGTCGGGCTTGAGGTCTTCCAGGCGGGTGGTCATCGCTGCACCTCCTGCCATGGCTGCCGCCCAGGCACCCCAGCCACGCCCCCGATCGGAGCCATCAGTGAAGAGCCGCCCATCACGGCAAACGCATTCGCTTCAGTCTGCGCTAGGCCGGGGCAAAAGACAGCCACTCCGCAGCCAATGAAACGCTGATCAGAACTAGTTTTCATGCGGATCTTGCATTGTTTCGGCTAAACGCAGCTGCTGGCGTAGTGCCCGCACGGCTTCACGGGCAGCAGAGCCGTTGGCCGCTCCCTGGGGCAGCAGCAGCCAGAGCTGCTCCACCAGCACCGGTTGATCAGCCAAGGGCTTCAAGCCATACCGCTCCAACCAGTGCGGCCCAACCAGCTCCGGGCTGATCGGCAGGGCCAACTGCCGGTCGCGGGCGCGCTTGATCCACGCTTCAGCCTCCTGGCAGGCCGCTGGCTGCTGCTCCACCCCATAGCCCTGGGCCGCTACGGCCTGATGCAGCAGGGGGGCAACAGCTCTACGGGGCAGCAGCACCCGGCGGCTGGTAGCTGCCGTGGCCACCAACTGCAGGCGCAGCTGGCCCAGCGGCAGCACCACCAGACCCTCCCAGTGCGGCAGCTGACCTGAGAGCAGCCTGCGCTCCAGGCAGAAGGAACTGAGCAGCGCTCCATCCAGCAGGCCATGACGCACCAGCTCCGCCCAGTGCTCCGCCTGGCGGCAGCGCGCTGGCACCTGCTGAATCCCGGCCAGGCCGTGCAGCAGGCGTTGGTGCAGCACATCGGTGCCGATACGCAGCAGCCCCTCCATCAAACGGTGCTCGCGGTAGGCCAGCCGCAGGTGCTGCAGGCAGGTGTTGTGCCCGTGGCGGCACACCGAGGAGCCCTGGCGCGGCACTAGCCGGAACTGCAGCTGCATCAACTGCAGGCTGCGACACACCGTGCTCTGGTGCATGGCCAGGGCAGCGCCGGCCTTGGCCTGGGAGCCGGCCAGCTCGAGAAAGTCGAGGATGTGCAGGTCTGCCAGCGCCGCGGGTGGCGCGTAACTGCTGACTGGAGGACTGCTGGAGCTGGCCACGGCTGGCTTGAACGTTGCTGGTTGCAGCGTCAGCGCCGCAGGACCAATCCGAGCTGTTTTTTGTGCGAAAAAGAAGCCGCCGGGTGAGGATGCGGCTTCTGTTGTGGGGTGGGAGTTGCCGTTGCCGATGACGCCTGCGCTGCGCTGCCACCTGCTGATCGGCCAGCCCGCCAGCGGCAAGACCACCTTGGCCAAGGCCCTGGCGCCCCTGCTCAGCGCCCCGGGTGAACCGCCGGCGCAGGTGCTCTCCACTGATGCGATCCGGGCGGAGGTCTTCGGGGATGCGGCGGTGCAGGGCCCGTGGGTGGACATCCAGCAGCGGCTGCACCAACGCATCCAGGAGTGTGTGGCCACCGGCATCCCGGTGATCGTGGATGCCACCCATGCCCGCCGCGCCTGGCGGCTGGCACTCACCCAGGCGCTGCCGCTACCCGCTCCCGTGGAGTGGATCGGCTGGTGGCTCTATACCGATCTGCCCACCTCGTTGGAATGGAACAGCCGGCGCGAGCGGGCCGTGCCGGTGCCGGTGATCCAGGAGATGGCAGCCGCCCTGGCCGATCCGCACTTCGGGCCAGCACGGGCCGAGGGGTTTGCGGCCATCTGTGCCGTTGTGCCCACCCACCACAACGATCTGACAGCGGTGCTGCAGGCCGAACTGGCCGGGCTCGACCAGCGGATTCGCTCGGCCACCAACCGCGAGCGCAAGCTGCAGCGCCACGGCTACTCGCGCCTGCTGGATCTGGAGCGGCTGCTGCACCTGATCCGGCTACTCAGCACCTGGCCCGATCTGGCTGCCACCGACCCCGCCAGTGCAGAAGAGCTGGAGGCGATCCTGTCGCCCTTGCCTGTGGGCGATCTAGCGGACCGTGCTGCGGCTTTTCTGGGGAGGCTGCACGGAGCCTGTTTTGCCGATGCCAGCGCCCTTCGCAATGACCTGGCCTGGCTGGAGGCCAATGGCTTCTGCAGCGCCATCCCCAGCACAGCCCCCATTCAGCTGGCGGCTGCGCCGCGTGCCACCGGCCCCATCCATGGCGGGCTGCCGCCGATGGGCGACGGGCCGGTGTTTGTGCGGGTGATGACCCTGCTGCGCCACCTGCTGCAGGTGCCGTTTGATCGGCCAGCCGAGCGCGGCAGCAACCTGCATCAGCACCTGATCAGCGCCACAGAAACGATCCCCGGCGCCTATCTGCCGGGCGAAACGGCCACCCTGCGCAAGGACCTCGAAAAACTCCTCACCCCCTACGGCTTCCGCAACCGCAACGACAACGTGCGCCATGGCTACTGCCTGGGCGCTGCGGTGCTGTCGCCGGCCCGGCTGCGGGAGGTGCACAACGTGGTGCAGCAGGCGGCCGGACGGCTGGCCGATCCATCGGCGCAGGACCTGTTGAGTGAGCTGGATGAACGGTTGGGCTGGGCTGGCATCAGCGCCGATGGCCTACCGCCGGTGCGCAGCTACGCCCGCCATGCGGTGGTCGACACCCAGCTGGTGCGCCGCGACTCCCTGGCCGCACCCCGCCGCGCCGAGGCGATCGAGGCAGCGATCTTCGAACATCGCCGCGTGCTGCTGCAGCGCTACCCCGGCGTGGGCAGCTTTGCCGATAGCCCCGCCGGTGAGCTGCGGGTGTGGCCGCTGCAGCTGATCTTTCACAACGTGGGCTGGTATCTCCTCTTTGAGGAGGACCAGGTGGGGCGCGAGCAGGGGTTGATCCGCAGCGAACGGCTCGATCGCCTCGCCATGGCCCGCGCCGATGGCGACCTGCGCCGCAACCAGGAACAGCACGCCGCCGCCATCAACCGGCTGGAGCGCTTGCTGCACCACAGCGGCGGCATCTTCTTCGGCAGTGATCTGGAGCAGCAGCTGGCGGTGGCCAGCAGCTCAGCCCAGCGCCGCAGCCAGGCCCTGGTGACCCTGCGCTTCTGCTGCAGCCCCTGGGCCTTTGCCTTCATTCGCGAGGGCCTGCAGCGCTACCCGATCGAGCACACCCGCTTCTCCAAACCCTTGTCCAGCGACAGCTGGTGGCATCACCCCAAGGCGCCGCACGTGCTCGAGCCCGGGGCCGCGGATGCCAGCCACCCCTACCCGGTGGAGCTGGATCTGCCGCCCTGGACTGTGGCCGCCGACATCGACCTGCGGAGCTGGCTGTTTGCCTTTGGCGGCGGCATTCGCATCGAGCAACCGGATGCGCTCAGACAGGAGCTGCTGCAGCGCTGCCAGGAGGCGATCGCAGCCAATGGCGGGCCAGCAAGCCCAGCCAGTGCCGCGGGCCAGCCCTCCCAGCGGACTGCTTTTGCGAACCGACTGCACCAAGAGAGGCCGTTGTTGTAATCACGCCTGAACTCAATACGACCGCAAGAGGTCTTGTTTTGATGCGGATTTCGCATGGCTACAACCATTCATCACGACGCTTCTGAATGGCGCGCATCAGCGCCTAAATCAAGGCGTGAGCCCAGCTGTGGCCAATAGGAGCACTTGCATCGTGAAGAGAACGCATGGTCCGCTCGGCCTGTTCGCCGCAGCTGCACTGTTGAGCAGCCAGCTTCCGGTGCTGGCGGATGATCTGCCGCTGTATTGCAAATATCCGCCGGGTCGCGGACTCACTCCTGAGCAGGAAGCCCGCTGCGCTGAAGACCCGGCCAAGGCCCAAGCGGCCAAGAAGAAAGCAGATGAATTGCAGCCACCCACCTATCCCTTCTCCCGCGCCGGCTTCCTGACGGTTGAACCAACCAGCGGGAAACAGATTGGCTTGACGCTGCTCTCCAAAGACGGCAGTGAGATCACCTTCGATTACGGCAAGAACAAAGAGAGCCTGGTGCTGAAGCCGGCCGAGATCATCAGCTGGAAATCGGCCAACGCAGGCTCAGGAACCGACGCCAGCAGCGCCGTGAGCGTTGCCGTCGCGGGCGCCTTGTTCTTCTGGCCGATGATGCTGGCGGCCCCGTTCATGGTGAAGAACTACACCATCACCGGCTTTCAGGTTGAGACCATTGATCGGCTCGGCAAAGATGTCAGCCTTGATTTCGCCACCATCGAAAGCCCCAGACCAGCGATGGAGCTGCTGCGGTTTTCCACGGGTCTGACGGCAGGCACCAGACGCGGACCTGACACCACCAAACCGCTCTACGAGGCCGGACTCAAGCAATCGCTGCTTGAGCTGGAGACCCTCAAGAAACCGCTTCTGGTGGTGAACAACAAAAAGCCGTGGTGCTCAACCATCAAGCTCAGCGACAATCCAGACAGTGCCGCCTACAAGGGCATGGTTGAGCACATCAACGCCTTGCGCCGCAAGCTGGAGCTGCCACCCGTGCAAGACCTGGCAACCCAATCGACCGATCAGCAGTGGGAGGCCTATCTGGATTCCAAGCCAGGCCTGAGGCAATGGGCGGCGACCTACAAGCAGCAGGCAGAGATGCTGAAACAGTGCTGATCGATCGGCGCCAGCATCGGCGGCGCCTGTAGCCCGAGCGAGGCCCTCGCCTGAGCAGCAAGGGCGCAGGCACTGGGTCTGGAAACGATGCACAAGCTGCATCTTTTTTGTCGGCACCCTTGAGCTGCCACGGGGGACGGAGGCTCATGGAAGCGGGAATTCCATCGCCACTGGCGCTAGATCGAGGGCCGGCACTTGCCAGGTGGCGCGAATCCCGAACCACGCCAATCGGGCCATGGCGCAGCTATCGGTGCGCAGTTGCAGACAACGATGCACGAACTGCATCGAAATTCCGCGACTGGCCGGCGGCAATGGCGCGAACCGGCGCCGGATTGACGCGACCCGCCAGATCCGCAATTGTCACACCTACTAGAAGTGAGACAACTGAGGAGACCGCAAGACCCGTTGCGCCGCAATTGATCTTAAAAGTGTGGATTATTTTTCGTTATACGGGCCCGTGGTGCGCAGCCCTCAGACACTCGCGCCAAGTAATCACCAGCGCGCGATTCTAGGCCCACCCACCAAACATTTAATCTTTGCTTCAGGGTCTGGTTGGGAATTGACACCACCACTGGTGGTGGCGGGTGGTTCAGGACCCCACCAGTGCTGATAGAACTGATGGGCGCCTTGGCAAGGGGCGGCACTCCCGGTCACGGCCGGGCGAAACGGGGAGTCCCGGGCTTTTCGCAAAGAAAAGGCCCAGGGAATCTGACCTCCCTAGGCCTCCCCTTGAAGGGTGCTGGTTCTTATCAGCAGTTTCATGGTGACCCATCGACCGCCTTTTGCGCGCCATTCGCGACACATCTCAGCAATTGACCCCAGCCCCTTGACAGAGCTGTCGGGGCAGGTCAATCCATCTCTACCCAGCCGGCACCGTTCTGGTGTGGCCTGCATCGCTTCCGATGCTGCTGCCCAGTCCTGCGCTGCACACACCGGAGGTGGCCTGCATGACTGAGCCTCTCCCCACCCGCTGCTTGCTGCATCAAGTGCTGTACCAACGCACCTCGCCCTACGGCGACCCGTACGCCGTGGCTCTGATGATCGATCCTGCCGGCAACACCCATACGGCACTGGCCTGCAGCAAGTTCTTCGGCGATCTCGACAGGCTCACTGAGTTGGAGGGCCACGAGGTGAACCTGTTGCAAACCCCCAACGGCTTGAAACTCAGGCCGTGGGCGGAACAGACCATCGAGGCCAGTGACAGCTGCGATGAAACCTGTTGTTCATCGCCGTCGTTGGAACCCGGCGAACTGCCAGACCCCCTGTTTGCAGAGGAAGATCCACCAGCGAGCAGCACGGCTGCGAGCACAGGATCGGCAGCCTCTGCCTTCACGGACCTGGCCACCACCGTGGCCAAGCTGGCGCGGGATCTCAAGCTCCCAACGGCCATGTGGATTCACCTCCCGTAGCGGCGCCCCCCGTCAGCGCCCAGGAGATCAGCGCAGGCCCGGAGCTTGAGGACTGATCCGCAGTTCGGCGTAGCCAGTGACTGGATCCAGCTCCCGTTGGAACCGCCACTCCGGCAGAAGGCCAATCACCAGCTCGGCGGTGGTACTCACCAGTGAGCTGAGGCCGAGGTGCCCGCCGATGACGGCACCGCTGCTGTCTGCGATCGCAATGTGCAGATGGGCGCCATCGGGCGAGAGGGTGCCGGAGAGGCTGATGATCTCCAGCTCGCCGCAGATCGTCGTGGTCTCAGATGCTCCGGCCAGGCGCAACTGGGCTACCGACAGGCTGCCGACGGCGCTGATCACACACCCCGCCTGCGCCTGCTGCTCGCCCATCCAGGCTTCCAGGGCCCGGCGCAGGTCGTCGCCCGGATGCAGCCGCAGCGGCACCACCTTCATGGCTTGGGCACCTCCATCAGGCCCTGGACCATCACCAGCGCATCGACGTAACCCAGCTGCCGGTGGCGGAACGCCCCCGGCAACGTGCCGACCACCTGAAAGCCATTGCGCTGCCAGCAGCGGATGCCGGCGGTGTTGGTGCTCACCACCAGGTTGAACTGCATCGCCCGGAACCCCAACCGCCGCGCCGCCTGGAGCGAGTGCTGGCAAAGGCGGCTGCCGATCCCCCGCCGGCGGCAGTGCTCGGCCACCACATAGCCCGCGTTCGCTACATGGGCGCCGAGAGCGAGGGAGTTGGGCCTCAGGTAATAGGTGCCCACCAGCGCGCCAGTGGCATCCACCGCCACCATCACCGCCTGGCTCTGCTCCACCCAGGCCTGCAGGGCCTCGGCTTCGCTGATCGCCGGGTCGTGGGGGAAGGTTTCACCAGCGCGGAACACCGGCTCCAGCAGCGCCCACACCGCCGGCCAGTCGGCCGGCCCCAAGAGACGGATCTGCAGTGGCGATGGAGCGGGAGTCAGAGATCAGGTGCGCTGCACGGGTGATTGTCTCGCCAACAGGAAGGCGCCCCGTAGGGGGCGCCTTAGCACCGGTTGCGGCGGTCACCTACTCACACCAAGGGCTGCCGGTCGGGTGTCTGTGGTTCACGCATGCCCTGTCAGGGGCCTGGCAGGGAAGGAAAGGAGATCACGTCTGGGGGACGAGATGCTCAAGGCTTGACCGTCTCGGTTGTGATCCCGACCCGGGTTATGCAGCCCGGGGTGTCAACACGCGAGGAACAGAACTGGCGTATCGCTCTCTGCGGCTACGGGATGACGCTCGCGCCGCGTCACCACGTTCACCTTGTGTGTGTCGCATCGTTGGCGCACCTCCGTTGTGCGCACCGGCTCGGGTGATCCCTGGCCGGACTCTGTTGGAGGTGAAGGCCGGGTTGGCTCCCATCCCTTCCCTCAACTTCAACGTACGCCCCTTTTCAGCTGGCGGTGGCCCACTGGAGTGCCTGTTCCCGTACCAGCTGAAACCCAGTCAGCGCAACGAATCACACGCCTCGCCATCACCGTTGCCATCGAGATAGCTGTGCCCCTGGCGCAGCAACTCCTGGGCACGGTCGTAGGAGCCGATCTCGCTGCAGCGGTAACGCCGCCCACCGGGAGTGGTGCCATCGGAGATGCTGCGGCCCCGTGGGCTCCGGCGGAAATCCCACGGTCGGGTGATGCCGCCTTCCACCTGCCACACCCCATAGCGATGCCGGCTGGTCCGGACCTCGGCATCCAGATACTTCTTGGCGTTGCAGCCACCCAGGTACTGCCGGTAAGCAAAGGCCTGGCCGTCTTCCACCATCACCAGATTGAGGTTGATGTCACTGATCACCTCGGCCACCGTGCGGCCGTAGCGGTCGGTGGTCTTGACCTCGAGGGTCACCTCACGGCCGATCGGCAGCCGTTGCTGTAGGTAGCGCCGGGCCTGCTGGCCCCACGGACTCTGGGCCGTCTCGGGGGCATCGATGCAGGCGAGCCGCACGGTCAGAGCCCGGCCGGCTTGGCGCACACGAATCGTGTCGCCGTCGCCGATGGAAAGCACGGTGGCCCTGACGCTTTGGCCCTGGACCTCAGCCGGCCAGACCACGGACGCCCAGAGCGCGACACCCAGCAGAAACCACCTGACCATCGCCGGAGTTTGCACCGGCGCCGTTTCCATGCAGCTCCTGCATCGCCTGGGTGGACAGGGGTGATTCACGCCAATCTGGGGCTCTGTCTATGTCTGCGATGGGCCGCACTCCCCTGCTGATCGCCCTTGCTGTCGCGGCTCTTGCAGCCGGCAGCGGTCTGGCCCAGCAACCGGTGAGGCCCCTCCCGAAAGTGGGAGGGTGCCCATTGGGCTACTACAGCTCTGGCAGTTACTGCGTGCCCAGCAGCAGCGGCAACACCCGCGGGGCGATCGAAAAGAGCGGCAACAGCTGCCCGCTGGGCTTCTATTCCTCGGGCAACTACTGCCTCAGCAGCCCGAGCAACGAGCGCGAGGCGATCCAAAAGAGCGGCAACTCCTGCCCGCTGGGCTGGTTCAGCTCCGGCAGCTACTGCGTCAAGAGCCGCTGATCGCCATGGGCTTCCGCTTCCGCCGCTCCGCACGCCTGGGGCCTCTGCGCTTCAACTACCGCTTCGCGGGCCTACGGCTACGCCAAGGGGGGCCTCAGCTCGATCTCCGTTGGCGGGCGCGGAGCCTCCTTCAACATCCCGGTGAGCCGCAGCGGCGGGGCCCGTACCACCGTGGGGCTGCCGGGCACCGGCTTGAGCTGGAGCGTGGAGCACACGCCCGATCGCCCTGCCGCACCCCCAGCTGGCTCTGCAGCGGGCCTGCCCAACAGCCGGCGGCTGCGGCCCGGTCAGCTCGATGCCCTCAAGCAGTCGCTGCTTGAGGTTCTGCACAGAGAGCTGTTCGCTCTCAGTTCCACCGGGGAGCAGCTCTGGCAGCACGCCCTGGTGAGCCGACTGCTTGCTGATGGCTCCCTCTCGGTGCGAACGGCTGGCCTGCTGACCCTGGTCGAGACGCCTGAGGCGATGGAGGCCTACCTGCTACGAGCCCAGGGGCAGGACGATGCCAAACGCCGGGCCCAGCGCTGCATCGCGGCGGTGCAGCAAGCCTCAAGCCTGGCCGCTGGGCGTGGCTGGCTCTCCTGACCTGACAAGGGCAGGTCCAACGCTCCAGGCTTTGTTGTGGTCAGCCCTCTTCTTGGAGTACGTGCTGCATCACCTCCAGCAGTCCATCGGCCAGGGGGCGATGGGCGGCGAGCTTGGTGCTCCAGATCGATCCCGACAGGAGTTCCTCCGGGCTCACCAGGCCCAGGTCCTGGCCCTCCAGCAGCTGCAGCTGCTCCAGCGACACGGACAGCTCACCTCGATACACATGGGCCGTGCGCCGGTGGATGTGATGCACCATCACCAGCTCCACAGCGAGGGGCTGCCAGCTGATCTCCTCCAGGAGCTCCCGCCGCAGTGCCTGCTCCGGCGTTTCGCCTGGATCGAGGTGCCCGCCAAAGAGTCCCCAGCAACCGGGGGCGACGATGTTGGGGATCTCGTCGCGCAGCTGCATCAGCCAGCGACCATCCCGCTGCAGCATGGCCAGGGCGACTTCAACGGCCATGGCTCGAGCTCAGGCTGCGGCCGGCCGGCGCCGCTGCGTGGCATAGACCGCTGCTCCACCAGCCGCCAGCACGACGCCACCGCTGATGGCCAGGAACACCAGGGTCTGGAGCAGCAGTAGGAAGATCCCCAGGGCCGAACCTGCCGCGACCTGAATCCTGGCCTTGATCAGCAGGGTGAGGAGCACCAGCACAGTTGCCTTGAGGGCGAGAACCTTCGCGGTGGTGAGTGGGCAGAACGGGTTGGGGAGCATGGCGGGCTCGCTGTTTTCCCCATGCTGCTGGCCTCAGAGCCGCCCCGCGGTTGCCGTTCACTGGGGAGAGCCCGCTGTTGGGGAAAACCTTTCCAGCCCTGCTGGTGTTTCTCGTTCCAGAACTTGAGCGCATTGCCCAGGTTGAGCGCGATACGGCGTTCCCCCTAGGCCAAAGCGTGCGCCTGGAGCCGTGCCTCCGGCTGATCTCCAGCCGCGGACCCTCACGCGACCCGGACAACCGCCCTTGACTCTCCAGTGACTGGAGCACTCAGGCTGAAGGGATCCCGTTCTCCCTGGCTGCCCATGGATGCCGCGACCCTTGAGGCTGTCCGCCTCTACCGGATGGATCTTCCGGATCACCCCTGCCCCTGGGGTCTGCGGGCCCTTCATCTGCTGCAGGAGCAGCACATTCCCTTTGAGGACCATCGCCTCACTAGCAGCGAAGAGGTGGACGCCTTCAAGGCGGCCCATGGGGTGGCGACCACGCCCCAGGTGTTCGCAGGGCAGGAGCGGATCGGCGGGTACACCGAGCTGGCCGCACGGCTGGGGGTAAGGCCGGAAACGGCCGAGATCTTCTATACGCCGGTGGTGGTGGTGTTCGGCACTGCAGCTCTCATGGCTCTGGTGCTGAGCGCTGGGGTCAGCGGCTTCATGGGGTTCGCCATCTGCCTGCTGGCCATGCTCAAGCTGATGGATGTGGAGGCCTTCGCGGCCAGCTTCCGTAAGTACGACCTGCTCAGCCAGCGCTGGCGTCCCTGGGGACAGCTCTACCCAGGCATCGAGCTGCTGGTGGGGCTCGGTGTACTGATGCATCCCCTGGTCAACACCGCATCGCTGCTGGTGGGAGCCGTGGCGGTTCTGCTCGGTGCCATGGGCATGGTGTCGGTGGGCAAGGCCGTGTTCATCGATCACCTGGCGCTCAACTGCGCCTGCGTGGGCGGCAACTCCAAGACACCCCTCGGCGTGGTGAGTTTCGCCGAGAACCTGATCATGGCCGCCATGGGAGCCGTGATGCTCGCAGGCGGCTGAGGGGGCTCAGGTGCGTGCCCGGCCGCTGGAGAGGAGCATGGCCAGCCCGGAGGCGATCACCACAAGGGTGAGGCCGCCGAGTAACAGCGAGTAGTAAGGCTGAAGATTGATGGGGCCGAACTTGCCGGTGTGGATCTTGAGCAACCAGAAGGCATCGATCCCCCGCTCCAGAAGCAGGCTGTAGAGGGAGCCACTGGCCGCCGTTAGCAGCAACGGCGCGGCGGCCAGCGGAACCACGACGCGATGGGCCCGACGGAACCGGGCGCTGAGGGCTCGCGGCATCGGCCTCACTCTTGCCTCAGTTCCTTGTGCAGCATCGCCTCACCGCCGCAGGGCATCCACAGCCCATTGTTCTGATGCGTGCCCTTGCAGCCCAGCTCCTTGGCACGCTGCTCCGCCTCGGCCTGGGTCTTGTACATGCCCTTGGCGTGGGCCAGGGCCTGGCCTGGCAGCTGCAGAACAGACAGCAGTGCTAAGGCACCTACAGCGAGAGGTTGCTTGCGGATCCAATGGATACACACGTGTGAGAACAGGTAGATCATTTGTAGATGATTGACAAGATGCGGGTGGTAATCAGAACGAGAAAAGTGCGTCGAACTGGTAGTACTCAGGCTTGTCGAGTCCGTCATGCCTGAGCATGCGACGCAACTCAAGAATCTCGCGGCGTTGGGCGACGATGATCTGCCGCGCCAGGCGCTGAATGGTGGGGTTACTGCTCTTCTTGAGCGCATCGTGGGCCATCACCAGCGCACCGCCGTGGTGGGCGATCATTCCTTCTAGAAACCAGGTGACGCGGTTGTCCTTTCTTGGTGTGGAGCCCGTCATCTGCATCGCCTGAATCTGGGCAGCGCCCATGCGCTCCAGGCTTTCCATGCTGTTGGGATCGCCACCGGTCTTCAAGGCCACGGGATAGACGGGTGCCTCGGGGTACCAGGCCTTACGCCATTGCCCCATCGCCTTGATCTCCTGGGCCTGATCCCGCCAGATCTCCTTCCCCAGCGAGCCCACGCCGGGCACGCCGATGTCAAACACAAACTCACTCATGCGTAGGGCGCCGGTGTGGTGCTGCACCATCGCGTCGAGCCAGCGCAGGTCGTAGGTGGCTCCGGCGGGGCCGACATCGTGGTTGTGGGCGCTGTGGTCCATGGGTGCGACAGCCGGCGCTGATCCCGGCGCGGGAGCCGGAATACCCATCTGATGGTGTTGATGGTGGCCGTGATGGGGATCCATCTGGGCCAGGGTCGGAGCTGTAGCCCCAAGCAGGCCCAGCAGGGCAGTGGAGACGGGGGCGAGTCGCATGAAAACAGCTGGGGCAGCATCCAGCATTTAGCCTGCAACCTCCAGCTAGGGGAGAGTCAAGTGGCTGCGCGACATCCAGGGAGCCTTCTGCCCGGGGAGCTCGACAAAATCGGCGCTGTAGCCCGCCGCTCGGGCCTGACGGTCAAGACCATCCGCTTCTACTGCGATGAAGGGCTGATCCAGCCGATCAGCCGCAGCGAGGGCGGCTACCGGCTCTTCGATGACGGGGTGTTCTCGGAACTGGCCCTGATCCGCACCCTGCGGGCCATGGAGCTCCCGCTGACGGATGTCCGGCAGATCCTCGAGGCGCGGCGCTCGGGCGTCTGCACCTGCAGCGACCTGAAGGCGCGGATCCGCAGCAAGGCCGGTGAAATTGGCGAGAAGATCACAGCGATGCAAAGCCTGCAATCTGAGCTGTTTGCCCTGCTCAACAGCTGGGAAGTCTGTGGGGGCCGTACGCCGGTTGCTCCCACCCCCGTGCTGGTCGCCGCCGACCGCTGAGCTGGGCGTTTGCCACCTGACCGGGGCGGACTGGGACAACCCCTGGCGCTTTCAGTGGTTCGCCGTGCCGAACCACTGCTGATACCAGCGGGCCATCTGTTCGATCTCCTCGCTCTGCACCCGCACCATCGCCGCTTCCAGCTCCCGCAGCTCGGGATGGACGGTGCCCCACTGGGCATGGGAAGCCATCATCACGCCCATGCGGTGGTGGGCAATCATTTGCTCGAGAAAGGCCCGATCGAAGTCGGGAGCCGTGCGGAGGGAATCGAGGCTGGTGGAGAAGCCGGGCATTCCCATGCCCATACCGCCCATTCCCATGCCGCCCCTCATGCCCATCCCCTGACCCGGCCAGGTGGGCACGTCGCTGCCGTACCACTGGCGATACCAGCGGCGCATCTGGGCATTCTCCTGGCTCTGACTGGTGCGGATCCTCTCCGCAAGGCCCCGGATCTCCGGTCGCCTGGAGCGCTGCAGGGCCAGCTCCGCCATGGCGATGGCTCCCTCGTGGTGGGGAATCATCATCACGATGAAATGGGCATCGGCGGAACGCTGGCCCATCGGCATGCCACTCCGGCCACTACCAGGGGGCATCGCGGTGGTCGGAGCCGCGGTGCCGGCCTCAGCGCTAGGGGCGCTTGGGCCCGCCTGAACGGAGCTTGCCAGAACCAGCAAGGCCGCTGCCGCTGGAGCGATGCCTTTCAACGAACGCCCCCTCCCTACGCCGCAACGATTCAGACACCGGGCCATCGGCACCTCCGTTGAGCTGCTGATTCCAGCCTGGCCGGATTGGGCGGCAGGAAGGTTCGATGCAGCACAAGGGACACAGGGCCGCTGGCGAGACCGAGCTTCCACGGGGGCTGGAGGGGGTGCTGGGTGGAGCCGCAGAGCTCCATTCGGGTTAAAAAGGCTGCACCGGATCAGGGCAAACGCTTTTCAGCAGAAAGCCGCAGGGAAAACGTCGCGCCGTGTCCCGGTGTCGACTCCACACGGATGACCCCGCCATGGCGTCGGGCGATGGCCTGGGCGATCGCCAATCCCAGGCCGGTGCCCCCCTGCTGACGGCTACGGGCGGGATCGAGGCGATGGAACCGCTCAAAGATGCGCCCCTGGTCCTCCACTGGGATACCAGCGCCGCTGTCCTGCACGGACAACTGGATCTCCCGGCCGCGGCGCTGCAGACCTACCAGGACCGTGCCGCCAGCCGGGCTGTGCTGCAGGGCATTGCTGAGCAGATTGATCAGCAGGCGGCTCAATTCCGAATCCAACCCCAGAACGGTGGCGTCGCCCACCTCGATCGCCGCTTGCAGGGTCACCGTCGCCGCGGCGGCCGCTTCGCTGAAGTCCTCCAGTACGTCCGCGCAGATCTCCGCGAGGTTGCAGAGTTGCCTGTGGCTGCCGTGGGCGGGTCGCTCCAGGCTGGCGAGCAGCAGCAGATCGGCGATCAGCTGCTGCAACCGGCGTCCCTGGTTCAGCATTTGATCCAGGCCCCCCCCGCCGTTGCGTTCCGCTTCGAGCAGGGCCAGGAGGTTGGCCAGCGGCGTGCGCAGCTCATGGGCGACATCGGCACTGAACTGCTCCTGCCGGCGGTAAGCCTCCAGCAGGGGCGCCATCGCCAGGCCCGCCAGCCACCAGCTGGCCAGGGCCATTCCTGCCATCGCCAGAGCGAACACGCCGTGGCCCAGCCACCAAAGCCGGCTGGCCTCAGCATCAAGGGGTGCCAGGCTGCGGCTGATCTGCAGGGTGCCCCAGTCCTGCTCACCGCTGCCATGGGCCTGGTGCAGATGGATTGCGTAGCTCAACAACCGCTCACCCCCAGGCAAACGCTGCTCTAGCCACACCGGCTCCGGCCGGGCAGGCCCTAGGGCGCCAGGCGAGGCGGCCAGCAGCTGGCCGCGGGCATTGAAGATCCGCAGCTGGAAACGGGCCGGATCGGCGGCGCTGATGGCATGGCGCTCGATCAGGGCATCAGCGGCCGGACAGGCCTGACCCACCAGACACAGGCCCGGGAGCACCGCCGCCAATGCCGCAGACGGCACGGCCACTGGCGGCAAGCTGGGTTTGAGGCTGTCGTGCAGGGTGCCGGCAACGGTCTGCAGTTCGCGGCGCAGGGCGGCTTCCCGCTCCTGCAGCAGCAGGCGCGCCATGGCGAAACCGGCGCCGTACAGAATCCCGCCCATCACCAGCAGCGAGAGGGCAGCCAGGCGCAGCCGAGCTCGCCACAGCAGTGCCGGAGCCGGTGAGCGGTTGGGGCTCATGGCTCGTCAGGGAGCCGGGCCAGGAAGCGATAGCCGCGGCTCGGCACCGTTTCGATCGGGGAGGCCAGGCCATGGGCCGCCAGTTTTCGACGCAGCAGCCGCACTTGGGCAGCCACCACATTGCTCACCGGATCCTGATGCAGATCCCAGAGCTGGTTACGCAGTTGCGAGCCGGGGATGATCCGCTCAGGGTGCTCCAGGAAATAGGCCATCAGCTGCTGCTCCTTACCAGCCAGAGGGATCGTCACCACACCATCGGACGAGCTGACCTGCAGCTGGCCGGACTGGGGATCGAACCGGTAGGGCCCCACCTCCAACACGGGCTCGCGGTACCTGGGCTGGCGGCGTTGCAGGGCCCGCACCCGCGCCAGCAGTTCCTCCATCGCGAAGGGTTTGCTCAGGTAGTCATCGGCGCCGGCATCGAGCCCCTCCACCCGATCGGCCGTCTCGGCCCGGGCCGTGAGCAACAGCACGGGCAAGTCGAGACCGGCGGCGCGGGCGCGGCGGCAGAGCTCAGGGCCGCTCAGCCCCGGCAGCATCCAGTCCACGATCGCTAGCTCATAGCGGGCCAGCTCACCGCTGAGCAGCGTCCAGCCCTCCAGCCCATCGCTGCAATGGTCCACCACGTGGCCCTGGTGCTGCAGCACGGTCTGCACGGCGCCGGCCAGCTCCTGCTCGTCTTCCACCAGCAGGATCCGCAGCGGCATCAGGTGGAAGCTGAGACCGGCGGATGCTAGTGGGCACAGGCGATTTCACCTGTTTTTCATTCCTACTGCGGCATCCTCTGCGGGTTCTTGTTCTGCCCTTGCGGCAGCAGCAGCATGCGCGCCCTTCTTCTGGCCGGCGGCCTCAGCCTCGGAACTCTGGCCCTGGGTGGGTTCAGCCCGGCCATGGCCCACGTGGGTCATGGCGATGAGTTTCAGCAGCAGGGGAACGTGCGCCAGGTGAAGGCCAGCGCCGAGATCGATTCCATGCTGGGGATCACCACCGCTCCTGCCACGGAAGCCGGCGGCGTGGTTGTCATTCCGGTCGCTGCGGTGGTGGATGCGGATGGCAAGCCCCTGGCCTTCGTGAAAAGCGGCACCACCTACGACCCGGTGTTCCTCCATACCGGAGCCAGCCAAGGCGATGAGATCGCCATCACCGACGGCAGCATCGCGCCTGGAGACGAGGTGGTGACCCAGGGGGCCCTCTCGCTCTACGCCGAATCGAAGAAGAGCCAGAGCGCCGGCGCAGCTAGTGCGGCTGCCCCTGCTGCATCCTCTGACGCCTCTGCGACCCAAGCCACGCCAACGGCCGCCGGAGGCCTCAACCGCCTGGTGATCGGGGCCGGTGCTGTGGTGATCGTCCTTGGTGCTGGGGTTGTGGTCTCCCGGCTGGGCAAGAAGAACTAACCCCCGACCCTTGCTCTCTCTCCGCCTCCCAACCCTTTCTCATGCTGGAACGCCTGCTCAATCAGACGCTGCGGACCTCGATCGCCAGGCGCTGGCTGGTGGTTGTGGCCGCCGTGCTGATCACTCTCTGGGGCCTGTCGATCCTCAGCCGGATGCCCCTAGATGTGTTCCCCCAGTTCGCCCCTCCCCAGGTGGATGTGCAGACCACAGCCGATGGTCTGGCACCGGAAGAGGTGGAACAGCGCATCACCGTGCCGATTGAATCGGCCGTCAATGGCCTGCCGGGAGTGGAAACGGTGCGCTCCTCCTCAAAGGTGGGGCTCTCGATGGTGCAGGTGGTTTTCGATCAGAACGCCGACATCAATCGGGCGCGGCAATCGGTGGCGGAACGCCTGCAACAGATCGAGGCGGAGCTGCCTGCCCAAGCCAGCTCCCCGGCCATCTCACCCCTCGTGTCTCCCCTGGGCACGATCCTGCAGTACGCCTTCACCCTGGAGGGCGGCGGCCCCACGACGCCGATGGAGCTGCGCCGGATCGTCGCCACCACCTTCAACAACCAGATCCTGGAAGTTCCCGGTGTCTCCCAGGTGACCCTGTATGGCGGTGAGGAGGCCCAGCAGCAGATCCAGATCGATTCTCAGCGACTTCAGGCCCGCCAGGTGTCGTTGCAGGCTGTGGCCGAGGCGGCAACGGCCGCCAGTGCCAATGCCCCGGGCGGTTTTCTGATCGCCGGCGGGCAGGAGAAGCTGATCCGCGCCAGCGGCCAGGCGGGCAGTAGTGAGGATCTCGCTGGTTCTGTGGTGACCAACAGCCAAGGCCAGGCGCTGCGGATCGGTGATGTCGCCGAGGTGCGGCTGGCCAGTGCCCTGAAGCGCGGTGATGGCAGCTTCAACGGCAAGCCGGCAGTGGTGCTGATGATCAACAAACAGCCAGACATCGACACGCCAAGGGTGACCCGTGAGGTGGAGGAGCGGATCGCCGCCCTCAGCAAGACTCTGCCGGCTGACATTCAGGTGAAGCGCACCTTCCGGCAGGCCAATTTCATTGACACCGCGATCAAGAACGTCAGCACTTCCTTGATCGAAGGGATCCTGATCGTATCCGTGGTGATGGTGCTGTTTCTAATGAACTGGCGCACCGCCGTGATCACCCTCAGCGCCATCCCCCTGTCGCTCGTGATCGGGCTGATGTTGATGCGCGCCTTCGGGCTGGAGATCAACACCATGACCCTCGGTGGTCTGGTGGTGGCGATCGGCTCGGTGGTTGACGACGCCATCGTCGACATGGAGAACTGCTACTCGGGGCTGCGCCGCAACCAGGTGGCCGCCCAGCCCAGGAATCCCCTGCAGGTGGTGTTCGAAACCTCCGTGGAAGTACGCCAGCCGGTGCTCCTGTCCTCCGTGATCATCGTGGTGGTGTTCGCCCCGATCTTCAGCCTCTCGGGAGTGGAAGGGCGGATCTTTGCGCCCATGGGGCTGGCCTACCTGTTCTCGATCGCGGCCTCCAGCCTGGTGGCACTGACGCTCACACCAGCGCTCTGCGCCATCCTGCTGGCAAATACACGCCTTCCGGCCGAGAACACCTGGGTGGCCACTTGGGCCGAGCGGGCCTACAGGCCCTTGCTGGAGTTCTCGCTGTTGTCGCCCAGGCGCGTTCTGGCCGCTGCTCTGGCATTCGTTGTGGTGGCCTGTGCCATCTTGCCGAGCCTCGGGCGGGTGTTTCTACCGGAGTTCCGTGAGAAATCTTTGGTGAACTCGATGGTGCTCTATCCCGGAGTGTCCTTGGAGATGACCAACCGCGCCGGCCTGGCTCTCTCCAAGACCCTCAAGGCCAGCCCTTTGTTCGAGTGGGTGCAGGTGCGAACCGGCAGGGCCCCTGGTGATGCCGATGGAGCAGGCGTGAACCTGGCCCATGTGGATGTGGAATTGAGCGACGAGGCGATGAAGGATCGCCCTGCTGCCATTGCCGAACTACGCAACGCCTTCCTGAAGCTGCCCGGGGTGGCCCCGAACATCGGCGGTTTCATCTCCCACCGCATGGATGAGGTGCTCTCAGGGGTCCGCAGTGCGATCGCCATCAAGGTCTACGGCCCCGATCTGGCGGAGCTGCGCAGGATCGGCGAGCAGGTGCGCGATGCGATCGAGCCGATCCAGGGGGTGGTGGATCTGCAGCTCGAACCCCAGTTGCCGATCCAGCAGGTGCAGATCGCCTTCGATCGCCAGGCCGCCACGGCCAACGGGCTAACGATGCAGCAGCTCGCCGATGCGGTGGAGATCGCCCTCAATGGCAAGACGGTGGGCCAGGTGGTGAGCGACGGCACCGACCGCACCGATGTGGTGGTGATGCTCCCCGAAGACTCCCGCAACAGTCTTGATGCCCTGCGAGCGCTACCAATCGCCACCCCCGCCGGCACCATGCTGCCGCTGGGAAGCCTGGCCCGCATCGACTATGGCCTGGGCGCCAATGTGGTCAACCGTGAAGACGTGTCGCGGTTAATCGTGGTGTCCACCAACGTCAGCGGCCGGCCGCTGGGCACGGTTGTGGCCGACATTCAGAACACCATCGACAGCAAGATCAAACTGCCAAGCGGCTATTTGATTCGCTACGGCGGCCAGTTTGAGTCGGAGGAACGGGCCACCACCAACCTGCTGCTCTACAGCCTCTTGGCCATGGTGGTGATCGCCGTGTTGATGTTCGTGGCCGTGAAATCACTACCGGCCACGCTCGCGATCCTGATCAATCTGCCGCTGGCTCTTGTCGGGGGTCTGGTGGCCATCCTGCTCACCGGAGGGGTTCTCTCGGTGGCCTCCCTGATCGGCTTCATCACCCTGTTCGGGGTGGCGGTCCGCAATGGCCTGCTGCTGGTGGATAACTACAACCGCCGCCATGCGGAAGGCATGGAGCTCAAGGAGGTGATCCGCGCTGGCAGCCTGCAACGCCTCAATGCGATCCTGATGACGGCCCTCACCTCTGCCCTCGGCACGCTGCCCCTGGCTTTGGCCTTTGGGGCCGGAAACGAGATCCTGCAGCCCCTGGCGATCGTGGTGCTGGGTGGTCTGATTACCTCCACCCTGCTGACCCTGTTGGTTCTCCCTGCGCTCTACGCCCGTTTCGGCCGCTGGTTGCTGCCCAGGGCTATCTCTGAAGCATGAGAACAGAGCGTCCAGGGCAGTTAGCCGGCCTCGGTGCCGCCGTGCTGTTCGGCTGCAGCGCGCCGCTGATCAGCACCCTCACCGGCTCGGGCTCGGCCCTGAGCATCGCGGGCCTGCTCTACGCCGGCGCCACCATGGCCTTGCTGGCAGTTCGGTTGGTTCGAGGGACCCAGGCGGAAACCCCAATCCGCCGTGAAGACTGGCCGGCCCTCGCCGCGCTCACCTTGCTGGGTGGCGTGGTGGGTCCAGTCGCGCTCGTGCTGGGTCTGGCCCGCTTGCCGGCCACCGCCAGCTCGCTGCTGCTCAACCTGGAGGCGGTGTTCACCTTGGCGATCGCCGTGCTGGTGGGGCGCGAGCATCTGGGGCGGCGTGGCCTGGTTTCGGCGCTGCTCACCATCGCTGGCGCGGTGGTGTTGTCGCAGGGATCGCTCCGTGGTGCCACGGCCATCGGCTGCGCCCTGATCGCCCTGGCCACCCTGGCCTGGGGCATCGACAACAACCTTAGCCAGCGCCTCAGCCTGCGCGATCCGATCCAGATCGCCACCGCCAAGGCCGCTGGAGCGTGCTTGCCGATGTTGGCTCTGGCCCTGCTGCTGGGCCAGGCCTTTCCGCCCCTGCCGGTGAGCCTGACTCTGCTCGGCATCGGCGCCCTGGGCTACGGCATCTCGATCTGGCTGGATCTGCTGGCCCTGCGCGATCTGGGGGCGGCCCGCGAGGCCGTGCTGTTCTCCACCGCACCGTTCGTGGGGGTGCTGTTTGCTCTGGTGGTGCTGCGGGATCCGCTCACCTGGCCCGTGCTGATCGCCGCGGTGCTGATGGCCGCTGGCGTGGTGCTGCTGCTGCGCGAGCAACACAGCCACTGGCATCGCCACGAGCGGCTGCGTCATGCCCATCGCCACCGCCACGATCCCCGTGATGGCGATCCCCATCACCAGCACGACCATGCCCCGGCCGATCTGGAGGGCTTCCCCGCTGATCGCCCCTTCTGGCATGCCCATGAGCACGGCCACCAGGCGCTCGAGCATGGTCACCCCCATGTGAGCGACGCCCATCACCGCCATCAGCACTGAGCGTGTGAGACCCGTTCGGCGCTGCTGCGCCTGATCAAGTCCAGTCCCTCTCAAGTTTCTGCAACATCACACTTCCATGGCAGCAGAGATCAACGCGAACCAGGCTCCCGGAGCACCGCACTACTCGCTGGCTGACCTGATCCGTTATTTCCTCCTACTCGGAACGACGGGATTTGGCGGACCGATTGCGCTGGTGGGCTACATGCACCGCGATCTCGTGGAAGACCGAGGCTGGATCAGCGAGGACGGCTACCAGGAAGGCCTGACCCTCGCGCAGGTGGCACCAGGCCCCTTGGCAGCGCAGTTGTCATTTTATATGGGCTACATCCATTACGGCTTGCTGGGTTCAGCACTGGTGGGGCTGGCATTTGTTCTGCCCTCCTTTCTGATGGTGGTTGCCCTGGGTTGGGCCTACACCAGCTACGGCGGGCTGAGCTGGATGCAGGGCGCTTTCTATGGAGTCGGTGCCGCCGTGATCGGCATCATCGCCATCAGCGCCTACAAGCTCACGAACAAAACCATCGGACGTGACTGGTGGCTCTGGGCGGTCTACATCGTTAATGCAGCTTCTACTGTGATCAGCGAATCAGAGCGCATTGAGTTCATTCTGGCCGGTGGTGCACTGATCTGGTTTTTGCGTACACCGCCAAGCCAGCTATGGAATAGAAATAAATTGCACGGCCTCAGTGCACTGCCCCTGCTACCGATTCTTGCCGCTGTGCCCGTGGCCACCGCTGGACTGCTAAGCAAGATCTTCTGGTTTTTTGCCACGGCCGGCGCATTTGTCTTTGGTAGTGGCTTGGCGATCATCCCGTTCCTTTATGGCGGGGTGGTCAAGAACTTTCAATGGCTGGATACGCAACAGTTTCTGGATGCTGTTGCGGTGGCAATGATCACACCGGGCCCTGTCGTCATTACAACAGGATTCATCGGATTTCTGGTGGCAGGGTTTTCCGGTGCCTGCGTGGCATCCCTCGCCATGTTTCTCCCTTGCTACCTCCTGACCGTTATCCCAGCGCCGTATTTCCGTAAGCACGGCAAAAATCCGGCAATTGCGGCGTTTGTCAAAGGCGTCACCGCTGCTGCAACCGGAGCCATTACGGGGGCCGTGATCGTGCTGGCGCGTCAGTCCCTACAGGATCTACCAACCGTGTTGATCGCCATCACAGCGCTGTTCAGCCTGTGGTTCTTCGGTCGGAAGCTACCCGAACCACTGGTGGTGGCGGCTGCGGCGGTGCTCGGGATTCTGATCTTTCCGTTGACACACGCCTGAGCAACGAGACCGCCTCTGTGACGTAGTTCCTGCTTCCATTTGCCCTCATCTGAGCAGATGACCTCCAGCCAACCAAAACCCCCGAGCTGGGGGCCCGGGGGTTTTGGTGGCGGGTGTTGAACCTGCTGGCATTGGCACCTGGGGCCGAGCATTCCAGGTGTGAGGCAGTTGGTTCTCCGGTGGGCACCTGAAGCGGTGCGGATGGAGTGTCGACGGTTCAGGCAAACATTTGGTGTCTGAACTGACGACCCGCCCACGGATGGGGGAAGACTGTTGGAGCAGGGGCCTGCAGTCAGCGTTGCTTCTACGCGTGCTGAGGTGGGTTGTCAGCCATCGGTGGCTCCTCCCTGGGTTGATGGAACCAGATTCGCTCCGCCAGCAGCCCCGCACAATCGGCCATTGCACGCATTGCCCTGGGCTGCAGAGAGGAGCAGCGTGGGTGGTTTGGGCTGCTCCTCCTCATGCCCGAGGTGGTGGTGGCGGATCCCACTGGGGTGCACAGGCCCGCCACCCCTGCTGACGCCTTTCGGACCAGAGCTTGATCGCCTGCTGGCGGCTGAGCTCCTTGCGCCGCTTGAGGAGGGGCGGCGCGCCGTTTGGCATCACCTCCCCGAGCGTCACCTCCAGTGACTGGCTCCAGCGGTCGTAGCGGCGCGGCTGGAAATGCAGGACCTGACGGCCATCACTGATCCAGCCCTCCTGCGGGGAGAGCGGCGGCCGGCCGGTCCTGTCCGTGACATTCATCGGCCGCTCACACCACCTCCGGCGCCCAGCCGCGGCTGAGCGTCATGTCGTCAGTCCAGCCCTGGCAGCGGCTGGTGAGGTTCTCGCCGTGGGCGATCAGCCCTTGGTGCAGCTGGCATGTGAGCACGGGGATGCAGTTCACCCCGGCGTGATGCCTGAACCAGTGGCAGGTCATGCAGACCTTGCGGCTGCGGGTCTTGAGCAGCACGGCCTCATCGAGGTAATGCCACTCCTCGATAGGGATTTCAAGCCGGGCGGCCAGGGCCGCAGGCCGAGGCAAGGGGATACCCATGACCCATTCCAGACGCGTACATCTGTACTAGCACGCGCAACTCGGAATGGCGGCCACGGCCCATCGACCTAGGTACGGTTCAGGCAAAGGAGGCGTGTCGATGCTCCGCGAACTCGTGCTGGCCATTGGCATCCCCCTGCTGGTGCTGCTGCTGGCGGTGCTGGCCCTGGAGCAGTGGCGTGATCAGCTGCCGGCCTGGCTGCAGCGGTTGGCCGAGCGCCCGTCCTGGCTTTGGAACACCGGCATCGGGCTGATCATCGGCCTGTCGCTGCTGCGCTGGCTGCTGCAGCGCTGATGCTCAGGCCGCCAGCGCCTGGCGTTGGCCCGCAGGGTGCACCGATCGGTGCGAAACCAGAAACGCTTCGATCCAGTCGTGGTGGCGTCGCTGGCAGATCCGATCGGCAATCGAAGCCGCATCGTCCGGCACCTGAAAGCGTTTGCGGAACGCCTTGGTGAACCCTTCCAGAGCAGGACGGGGCAGGCCACGGACGGTGGCCAGGATCTGCTGGACGGTGGCTGGATCAAGGGGCTCCAGGCCTACCTCCGCCATGGACTCGACCGCGGTGCTGTTGCGCTGAGGCGCCGGTGCGTGACGGACTGGTGTGGGAGCAGTTGAGCTGGTGACCTCCCGCTGCTGCTTGTCGTAGAGCGCCAGCCCAAAGGGATTGCCGAAGGTCATCAGTGCCCGCTTCATGGCATCGGTTTCGGCCTCCTTGAGGGCGGACTCGTGGGCCTGGCCCAGGTCGGCGTCGATGCCGTGGCCAGCGCCGCTGCCCTCGCGGATGACATCGCCGACGCGGATGCGCACCCGGGCGGTGTAGGTGACACCCCAGCCTGCGCGGTTGCCGCTGCCCAGGGTGCGTTCGCGTTCAGAGACGCACTGCACGGCGATGGTTTCGCGCTGCCAGCCGTCGAAGCCAAAGATGCGGTTGGCTTCGGCGATGGCTTGCCAACCCTCCAGGTAGGCCAGGGACCGCCCGGCCTGGCTGCGGGTCTGGACCTTGGCGCGATCGAGTGGAGCGGAAAGGGCAGCGATCTGTTCAGGGGAGAAGACAGCGGTGGCCATGGAAATGCTGCGATGTGAGAAGGGATTTGGGTGGAAGGGGTGTGGGCCCGCGCCTGAAACGGACCCACGTGAAAGGGGGCTCTGCCCCCTCAGTGGATGCGCCAGGAGCGGCGGGATAGAAGCTGGGCGCCGGTGATCTGGCGGCCGGCATTGAGGGCCTCTTTGATGGCCGCCTTATCGGGCTTGCTGGTGGTGGTGACGGTGAGCCACTCGGAATCGAGGGCCTGTTCGTCGTCGATCACGACAGCCGATGACCTGCGGCTGCTGAGCTCGTGATTGGGGAAGGAGAAGCGGGTAGCGGCTGGCTGCAGCTGGGTGATGACAAACACCAGCGATTCCTCCAGGGCATCGGCCCGACTGGCATCAGAGCGGGCCAGATCGGTGAGCCGCTTGGCCTGCTGCTGGCGGTAGGTCGCCTGACCGCGCAGATGCTCGATCACCCAGCAGGTGGCATCGGCCTTATCGGCCAGGGCGGCCTTGTTGCCCTCTTCTGCAAGCAGTGCCGCCTCCAGCTCAGCCAGAGCTGAAGCCCGCTGTTCGGGGTCATCGGTTTCCAGCTGCTCGGCCAGCTGGCCGATGACGGTGGTGAGCTCCTGGGCCTCGATGCCCAGCTGCCAGAGAGAGCCAGATCGCTGGAGTGAGCAGGCCAGACCTGCCGCCTCCGCTCCTGACGCAACGACAGCAGCGGAGGCGGGAATAGAGGTGAGAACAGCCATGAGGGTGTGGGGGAATGAACGGATCGGAAACAGAACGGAGCGCCGATGGCGCACAAGGCTTCAGGAGCGGGCGGAGACAGGAACAGCCCAGAGCCCTGCCGAGGGACTGACCTGGGCCACCGAGATCGGGACCGGAGATCGGGCGGCCATACGGCGGGCTTGCTGCACCAGCGAGGCGGTGCCTGCTCCACCGGGGAAGGCCACGACCAGCACCGAGGCCATCGAGCCAGGGGAGGTGTGAGCCTCCGCCCGGGCAATGGCCTGCTGGAGCAGCTCGCGATTGCGGATTGGCCCGGCGGCCCGGCCGTGGCGCTCCCACTGGGCCGGCATCACCAGAGACGACCAGCCCAGCTGATGGGCCGCTCGGCCGATGGCGGCATCGGCGCCGCGGGCACCGCCATGGAGCAGCAGGTGCACCAGCCGGCCGCCGCTACGGGCGAGCAGCTCAGCGGCGACCCGCTGATGCGGCCAGGCCAGATCGCGGCCGCCACCAGCCGCGATCACAAGCGAATAAGCAGAGCCCGAACGTGGCTCAATTGAATGACAGATAGCCATGGAATCAGCTGCCAAAAGTGACAACTGATCGGGGCATCACAACCGCTCAGAGATACGCGGCTCTGATGGCGAGATCAGGGGATAAAGTTGCCGCAGGCGATGGGCTTGGGGCCTTTGGCGCAACCCTTATTCTACCAGTACGGATGCACTCTAGAGGCAGCAGAACCCTTGCAATGCAATGGATCCACGAAAAGCTGAGCTCCATAGAGGAGCCCCGGCTCGCTGAGAATCAAGACCATCAGATCTGGGCCGAATCAACCCGCCCCCGCCGCGCAGCTGCGAGAGAAACGCTGGGGCCCCTATGGCGGCTACCGCCGGTGACCAGCCCTTCGGCCACCGCAGCCGCGGGAGAGCAGCTGAGCCCGCCACCCCACACCGGCCCCGGAGCGGAGGGCGGCGGCGGCTGGCCGATGCACGCCACGGCACAGCCGTGGCACGCTGAAGGACGGCCGCTGCCGAACGGAGCCTTGCGGCGTTTTTGAGAGTTGTGGAGGGGGCGCTGGGAAGTTGGCGGTGCGTCAGCCCTTGGACGACTTCCACTGGACATTGGCCTGGGCCAAGGCCGCATCGACGACGTCGTCGCCGCACCAACGGCTGTAAGCCGCCAGATGGGTCTGAACGCTGTGGCCCATCAGGGTGGCGGCCACCTTCGGGGCCAGCCCCAGTACGACATGGGCGCGGTGCGCGTAGGCGTGGCGCAGGCTGTAGGGCACCAACTTCTCACCTATGGCGGTGTAGTGGTTCCTGAGCTTCTGCCAGGTCTGGCGCCGTTTCAGATACGTGGCGAGTGCCTCGCCACTTTCACCAGGTCGCAGTGGCGGCATCTGGCCAGGATGGAATCGGTTCAGCAGATCCCATTCAGCCGCCCACTCATCGCAGGGCAGGAGGCGGAGATTGCGTGGTGCGGTGGAGCCGCGGCTGGTCACTTTCCGATAACTGCAGTGCAGGTGATCGCCGCGACGTTCCAGGTGTCGCAACTCCTCAGGACGCAAGCCATAGGCGGCTACCAGCTGAAACGCCAGTCGCCAGCGGGCATCAGGGATCGCTGCAACCATCTCGAGGATGTGCTCGACCTCGATAGGGGTCGTGCGGTTGACCTCGGCTCTTTTTCTTCCGACATAGGGACTCAGATCAAGAGGCGGCGCCCAGCACTCAGGAAGGCGCTCCCCGTCCACCCCCCAACGCAACAGAGCTGCTGTCTGCTGAACCCGCATCTGACGTCCTCGGGCGCCCGGCTGCTGGGACCAGCGATCGGTGACCGCATCCAGGAGCTGGCGTGAATGGCCGGGCGACGGGTGCCTGTGCATCGCGGCCAGGACCTCGCGCATGCCTGGCTGCCAGATCTTGTCCCAGGTGCTGCTCTTCAGTTCGCCACTGCTGATCTTGCGCTGGCGGTAGGCCTCAATGAGTGCTCCCCAGTTGATCGGGCACTCCGGGTCTGATGCCCAGGGGCTCTCCTTTGCTGGTGGAATTTCATCGCGGCTTGGCTCCTTCTCCGCTCCCTTGCTGGTCACGTGGAGCTGCAGGGCGTCGTCCAGTGGAGTGCCGGCCAAGAAGGCCTCTCTCGCAGCTACCGCGTCTGCGGCAATGTCTTCGGCATGGGCTGGTGACCAGGGCCATGTCATCAGGACCTGTCGCTGCTTGCCATCACCGGCACCAGCGGTCACGCGGAGCCGGGCACGCCCCCGATAGGGGCTCACCGACCATCCCCGCGGAAACCCCCGCGCCTGCATGCGCAATGCCAGCAGCGCGCTCACGGGATCTGGCTTTCTGGTGGGCGCCGAGCGGGTCATGCGCGGGACGGGACAAAACTGCTCACAGGTGTGAGCAGAAGTGTGAGCAGTTTGCCCTCAGAGCTTGGCACGGGTGGTCAGGGACAGCCAGCGGCTTCCACGCTGAAAGCCGTTGCCCTGACAGGATTGTGGGGCAAAATTATGCCCCTGATTGAAACGCCCCCTGTTGGATTCGAACCAACGACCGGCTGCTTAGAAGGCAGCTGCTCTATCCGGCTGAGCTAAGGGAGCAGCCGTTGCCATGATCGCTCAGGAGATGGGGGCTTCACAACTGCGGCCCTGGCGCCAGAGTGGTGGCAGTGATCTTTTTTGAAATGCGTTTCGCCCTGCTGCTCTCTGCTGCTGGCTTGCTGGCCCTTGCGGCGCCCTTGGGCGCCCAGGCTGTGAGCTTGGATGAGGCCTGCGGCAAATTTGCCGGCAAGCTCAGTGCCGCCCAGGCTGCGGGTGATACCCAAAAAGCCCAGACGATCTATCAGGAGGGCTCAGCGCGCATCGCTTCGAGGTTCAACGGTGCCACCTGCCCGAACGTCAAACCCCCAACCCCCTAAACCCGCTGGCTCTTTCGGCCTACACTGGTCTGCTGCGCAACGCTCGCCCCATGGCTGCCACCCGGCTCACTGACAGCCAGAAGATCGAGATCGTGGCTCGCTACCGCGCAGGGGAAGTCAGCGCCGAGCTGGCTGAGGCCTATGGCTGCAGCACCAACACCGTGAGCCGCGTGGTGAAGGCTGGGCTGGAGCCAGCTGAATACGAGCAGCTCAAGCAGCAACGCAACCGGCCGCTCAAGCTTTCTCCAGAACAAGCTTCTCCAGAACAAGCTGCTCCAGAAGGAGACGTTCCAGAACCAGTTGCATCAGAGCCTGAACCTCCAGAGCCCGCCGGCGGCGACGAAGAGCATGCGTTGCTGGCGATCGACGATGCCGATGATTTTGGCGATGACGCCAATGATCTCGACTTCGCTGACGACGATCTAGCCGACCAGTTTGTGGCCGTGCCGCTGTTGCTGGTGGATCACGTTGGCGAGCCGGCCCAATGCCAGCCGCTCGCAGATGCGCCCCTTCCAGCCAGCGTTTACATGCTGGTGGATAAAACAGTGGAGCTCCAAGCCAAGCCGCTCAAGGACTTCCCCGAGCTTGGCCCGCTACCCGATGGTGAAGAGGAGCGGCAGGCCCTGATGGTGTTCGCCAATCCCCGTCAGGCCAAACGCCACTGCGGCCGCACCCAGCGCGTGATCAAGGTGCCAGACACTCGCATCCTGGAGCGCACGGCGCCCTACCTGATTGCCCAGGGCATCAGCCGGGTGGTGATGGAGGGCAGCCTCTACTCCTTGCCCGGCAGTTAATCACCGGGCCCTTAATCCCCAGGCAGTTGCTCGTTGCGGGGGACGAGCAGGGCGGCGCTGCAGCCGCCACTGAGTACGCCAATCACTAGCGCGATGCCCACCAGAAAACCGGCTGGCAGGGGTGTGCTGCGGGCAAAGCCCAGGTTGAGGCTGGGGCGCTGGTCGAGGTTTTGAGCACCCAGGCAGAGGATCGCTAGCAGCAAGCCACCGCCCAGCAGGCTGGATGCAAGCAGGCGCAGGCGCACGACCATCAGATCACTAGGTAATCCCTGTGGCGGCAGTCTGCCCGGTCAGGACTCGGTCTGCAGCTGCTCCTGGTGCAGCAGGGCGTAGAGCTCCCGCTTGCTGTGGCCGGTGCGCTCGGCCAGCAGCTTGGCGGCGGCGTTGCTGCTGTGGCCGGCCCGCTGCAGCTCCTGCAGCTCGGCGCTGAGGGCAGCGCTATCCCAGGCCAGGGGCTCTGGCGGCAGGGCGCCTGCCAACACCAGGGTGCATTCCCCCTGGGGCGGGGTGCGGCGGAAGTGCTCGATGGCTGCGCTAACGCTGGGACCCACCTGCTCTTCGTGCTTTTTGGTGAGTTCGCGGGCGACGCGTAGGGGCCGATCACCCAGCACCGCCAGTAGATCATCGAGCAGATCGAGCAGCCGGTGCGGGGCTTCAAACAGCACCATGGTGCGCTGCTCAGTTTGCAGTTCCTGCAGTCGCTGACGGCGCTGGTTGGTCTTGGGCGGCAGGAAGCCCTCAAAGCAGAAGCGGCCGCACGGCAGGCCACTGCTCACCAGGGCGGTGGTGACAGCGCTGGGGCCGGGAATGCAAATCACGTTGTGGCCAGCTGTGCGGGCGGCCGCCACCAGCACCTCGCCGGGATCGGAGATGCCCGGCAGCCCGGCGTCACTGATCACGGCCAGGGCTTCGCCTGCGGCGAGGGCCGCAAGCAGTTCGGGGATGCGGGCGGTTTGGTTGTGGGCGTGGAAGCTCACCAGCCGCGGCCCCTGCTCTTTTTGACGCAGGCCGAGCTGATGCAGCAGCAGGCCGCTGCGGCGAGTGTCTTCGCAGGCGATGCGCTGCACGCCGGCGAGCACCTGGCGGGCGCGGGGCGAGAGGTCGGCCAGGTTGCCGATGGGGGTGCCCACCAGGTAGAGCACGCCGGGGGCGGGTTCGGGGGCTTGCACGGCTTGGGGTGGGCTCCTGCAAAATGCTGAACCCTGCCAACCCATGATGCCGGCTGCCCTCCCCTTGCCCTCTGGCATTGCGCTCGAAGCCTTGCTGGTGGAGCTGCGGCGGCTGAGCTGGGGCGCGGCCGACATCCTGCTGGCCTATGGCCGCGGCGAGCAGCCCCCCTATGGCTTCCCGCCGGCGTTGAGCGTGGATGAGGGCGGCGAGGGCCCGGTGAGTGCGGCGGATCTGGCGGTGAACCAGTGGCTGCTGGAGGGCCTGGCCGCAGCCTTCCCCACGGCGGAGTGGACCGTGCTGAGCGAGGAAACCGCCAAGGAGCAGCTCACTGAAGGCGAGCCCCTGGCGGCGGAGTGGCTGTGGATCCTCGATCCCCTCGATGGCACTAAAGACTTCCTGCAGGGCACGGGCGAATATGCGGTGCATCTGGCCCTGGTGCACGGCGGCGAGCCGGTGCTGGGGGTGGTGCTGCTGCCTGTGCTGGAGGAGCTGTGGCTGGGCGTGATGCCAGGGTTGGCGGGCTCGGCAGGAGAGGCCTGGTGCGAAAGCCGGGTGGGCGAGCGCAGCCCCGTGCGGCTTAGTGGCCGGCGAGCTCTCGGCGAGCTGGTGCTGGTGGCCAGCCGCAACCACCGCGACCAGCGGCTCGAGCAGCTGCTGGCGGCCCTGGCCCTAGGCGACACCAAGGCAATCGGCAGCGTCGGCGGCAAGGTGGCCACGATCCTGCGCGGTGAGACTGATCTCTATATCTCCTTGTCGGGCAAGAGCGCCCCGAAGGATTGGGATATGGCAGCTCCTGAGGCGGTGTTACGCGCCGCCGGTGGCGCCTTCAGCCATGCCGACGGCCGCGCCCTGGCCTACAACAGCGGTGACGTACGCCAGGCCGGCTGTTTAATCGCCAGCCACGGCCCAGCCCACGCCGAATTGTGCGAAAAGGCGGCGGCGGCGCTGGCGGTGATTGATCCCGGTTTTGTTGTTTGAGGGCAAGAGATTGGTGGCTGGAGGGGAGAGGTCGCTTTTTTGTGGTGGACTTAGCTAGGACTTAGCCCACCCCTGAAAATGTTGTTGGCCCCTGCCCGGTCTTCAGTTTTTAGTTTTTAGTTGGCGTTAACTCAGCTATGAGCTGGCTGCAACCCTGCCCTGCCTAACTTGAACCGATGCGTTTGCCCTGGCTGCGTGCCCGACTGCGTCTGGTCGTTCTGGCTGGTTGGGATCTGGTGATGCTGCTGCTGGCCTATGCCGGCATCTATCAGCTGCGGATCGGTGGCTGGTGGGGCGAGAGCAGTGAGGCCTGGGGTTTTGCCCTGGCTTGGCTGGTGTTTTCCTATCTGCTGGGGCGCTACTCGCGCGAGAGCCCCCAGCGCAGCGTGGCCCTGCGCCGGCTGGGGCTGGCCCTGGCGGCGGCGGCGCTGCTGCTGCTGGCGGTGCAGCTGAACAGCTGGCTGGCACGGGTGCTGATGGAGGCCACTCGCTTCCGCGGCTTCCTGCTGCCCTGGCTGGGGTTGGTGGTGCTGGGTTCCCTGCTTGGGCAGACGCTGCTGCGCCGCCGTTCGGTCGTTGGGCTGCCCTGGCTGCTGGTGGCCAGCCCCGCTGAGCAGCAGGTGCTGGAGCGGGAGCTGGCGGGTGAGCGGCGCCGCTGGGGCAGTAGCGAGCAGCCGCTCTGGCGCTGCTGCCGGCTGGAGGATCTGGAGGCGGAAGTGGCGGCGGGTGGGCGCGAGCTGGCGGGGGTGGCGATCAGCACAGCCGCCTTGGGGACGCAGCGGCCCAGCGAGCTGGGGGTGCTGCTGGCGGCACGGAAGCGCGGCCTGAGCTGCTGCGCTTTAGATAGCTGGTGCGAGCGCTAGTTGCAGCGGCTGCCGCCGGAACTGTTTGACCCCGATGCCCTGCTGGTGGGTGAGGGCTTCCAGCTGCAGCCGGGCTGCTTCATCCGGCGCCTGAAGCGCTTTGGGGATGTGCTGGGGGCCGCGCTGCTGCTGCTGGCCACCGCACCGCTGCTGCTGCTGGCGATGCTGCTGATCAAGCTGGAGGACGGCGGCCCCCTGCTCTACCGCCAACACCGCAGTGGCCAATACGGCTCATTGATTTGGCTCACCAAACTGCGCACGATGGCCGTGGATGCTGAAGCCAGCGGTATCCGCTGGGCAACGCCCGGCGATCCGCGCATCACGCGGGTGGGCCACTGGCTGCGCCGCTGGCGCATCGACGAACTCCCCCAGCTGGTGAGCGTGCTCAGCGGCGAAATGAGCCTGATCGGCCCCCGCCCGGAGCGTCCCGAGCTTGAACAACAACTTGAAGCCCAGATTCCCCAATACCGCCTGCGCCACTGGCTCCGCCCGGGCCTGAGCGGTTGGGCCCAGGTGTGCTTCCCCTACGGCGCCTCTGTGGCAGACAGCCGCGCCAAACTCAGCTATGACCTCTATTACCTGCGCAATGCTGGGCCGTTGCTGGATCTGCTGATTGTGGGGATGACGCTGCGGCTGTTGGTCGGTGGTAGGGGCGCGGTGGCGGCTCGGCAGTGTTGATCCAGGCTGGGCAGGCGTGATTCAGCTGTTGCGGGAGTGGCCGCCCGGCTATGGCGGTGTTGAGCGGGTGGCCCATGAACTGGCGAGCGCTCTCACAGCCAACGGGGATTCCGTGACCACGCTCTCCCTGCGAGCACCCTCCTCTGGCAACGAGGGAGGCTCGTACCCGAGTGATCCATTGCCAGTCAATTACGCGCGATTGCGCCTGCCCGCGCTGCGAATGGGCAAGCTGCTCTTTGTCCTTCCCTCCGCCCGCTTGTGGCGGGTGCTCACGAGTGATGAGCCTCTACTGCTGCATCTGCCTTGTCCGATGGTCCTAGTTCTGGGCATGGCGGCCTGGTTGCTGAAGCCGAGGCGAAAGATCTGTGTGTATTGGCATGCGTTTCTGGACTCGCAGAGATGGCTGGTTGCCTTGTTGCTTTCGGTCTATGAGGGCCTGGCTGTTTATTGGATTCGCGCAGCTCAGGTGAATCTGCTCACCACCTCTCCTGTGCTTGCCGAGGCTCTAAGAGAAGAGGGGATCGATCTCTCAAAGATCGCTGTACTTTCCTGTTGCCTGTCGGAAGTTCAAGAACAACTCTGCTTGCAGAAGTGTAAGAACAACCAAGCGGCAACACACCGTGTTGCAGGAGGGAGGATCAAGCTGGTGTTTGTGGGCCGGCTGGGCACCTACAAGCGGGTGGATCTGCTGCTGCGGGCTTTTGCCGGCTCTGCTGCCGGCGAGCTGCACATCATTGGTACTGGTGACACCACGGAGATCGAAGTCCTGATCGCCCAACTCGTGCCTGCCTATCAGCAGGTGGTTCTGCATGGGCGGCTCGATGAGCAGCAGAAACTTGATGTGGTCGCCGCTTGTGATGTGCTTATTTTGCCCTCCTACAGCAGCAATGAAGCCTTTGGGATCGTGCAGCTTGAGGCGATGGCCTGCGGCCTAGCGGTCTGCGCGCCGCAGATCCTCCGTTCGGGCCTGGGATGGGTTGGCTCGCTGAATTTACTTTGTAATAACACCGACCCTGTACAGGACATTCGTGGCGCGATTGAGGTGCTCTCAAGGCCCGAGATGTTGAATGACCTGCGCGCTAGTTCCTTTGCTCGGTATCAGCAGCTTTTTGACCGTGATGTGTGGCTTATTGCACTTGAGGCCTGCCGCGACAATCTCGGCGCATAAGTTCTGAACTACGTGTCACGGGGCATTCTGAGGCCCTCTGCGTACCCTGTTAGCACGGAGCAGATGCGGTGTCTGTCGCCTCTCAGACCAGCCATCAGTGAATAAATAATTTCTACCGCCATGGCAAGTTGCCACTGGCTTCTGGCCAGTACATATCCCCTTGCGCGTGCGTAAAGCATCCGTTTGGCGACCGGTGGACGGTTATTTGGATGCGATAGCTCGGCGATGAAGATAACGGGCTGCTTCATCCTGGACAGCGTGCTGGTGCGGATGAGTAGATCGAGATCTTCCCCGGCTGCAATCTCACGACCGGGGCCAATTCGTTCATCGAATCCACCTGACTTTAGAGCTAGGTGGCGAGGAAGTAAATAGAAGGGTGTGCCAGAGATGCGAATCAGCCATAGTCTGGAGAGAAAGCCGCCATAAAGGTTGCGCCTTGCGGGACAGGGACGCTCCTTCCATTGGGCAAAAAGGATGGGCTGCCCATCAAGCTGCGATTGGGAGAACGGCAGGAAATGAACAACCTGTGCATCATCGTCGAGAAACCAAATATAGTCACCAGTGCAATGCTGGAGTCCGATGTTGCGCGCGTGAGAGGCGCCTGGAGCCGAAGCAATAATCGTGACAGGGTAGGAATATGACGTAGATGCCACATACCTTTTGGGAGACTGGTCAACTATAATAACTTCGCAAGTTTGGCGTTTCTTCTGCAGTGCGTTGTCGATCGATGCCAGGCATTTCGTCAGTTCGTCATGACGGTTAAGGCTCGCAATAACAATAGAGATGAATGGTATTGCTGCCTTGTCTGGCGAGGATTGAATCGTCATGTTATCCGGCACCAAAGAGGCGATTGTTAACTTGCCTCCATTGGAAGTAAAGTTTTCTCTTAGGGCTGATGGGAATCTGATGCGTTTCATGCGCTCGCTGCGTCTCGCTGATTACGCAGTTGAAGTGCGTGCGATCAAAGCTGATTCCACCGCGCCGCATGCACGCGAGAATGCTGCTGGTGCTTCCAAAGGAAAGCTCGCGTTCGTGCTGTATGGCGGCCTTGCCTGCACGCAGTAGCCACTCCAGATCAGCGCATATACGGTAGCTGGGATTGAACAATCCGTAAATCCGAAACAACTCCTCTGAAAAAAGTGTGCCTGCATGGCAGAAAGGCAGGCGCCCCCAGTGCCATCGGCAGGCCATCTTTGGGCAAATAGGCTTCACTAATTTCCCTGTGTTTGAGATCACCGTGCCATAGACAATATCTGGGGCTGTGGATTTAATTAGGGCGAGCGCTTCTATTAGGCCCTGGGTTTCCAGTCTGTCGCCAACACCAAGAAAGCAGTAATAGTCATTATTTGGATTTTTGGTGATAGCATGATTCCATGCCTTGTAGATGCCGCTTCCTGGCAGGATGGCTGCTTCTTTTTTGTTGAGGATCTCACTCAGAAGGGTGTCGGTTCCGTCTGTCGAGCCGCCATCCACGATCGCCATGCTCACCCCAGGAACGATGCAGCTCTGCTGTAGCGCATCGATATGGCGGCTGATCTCGCCAGCTTCATTCAGGCATGCCGTGATCAGACAGATTCGTGGCATTAATGGTGGATCGGGTCTTGAGCAGATCTGCTTCTGACTGTTCACACTAGCTTTAGTATCTCGGAATAGCCTAGGCACGGCGGATTCGCTGGTGCAGGCCGGTTTTGGCAGATCCCAGACCTTCCGCGAACCGCTGCTGTCGAGTAGGTCGACAAAAAGCACAGCGAATAACTATTAAAAATATCTAACTTCTTCTTGCAAGGTGCTGAGCGATGGATTGTCTGTGGTTAATGTTAATCGGATTGGGCACTATCGCCACAATTTTATCGTCAATGAAGGCACTGGGGCTCACGCAACGGGCAGTGTTAGCGATTTTCCTTGCGCTGCAGGTCTAGCGGTTGAGATCGAAACCTCTCTCATTGTCCTACCGATTGCTCATGCGGTAGAAATCATGATGGCACTTCAAGGTTTTGATGGTTGCCTAGAAGAGCTCGGGCAACCAATTGCCACTGATGTCTTGTATATCTCTGCGTACATCCCCGCCACCCGCGCCGGAGCCCAGAGCCGCTCGGCCCGCTCCCTAGCCGCAGCCCCCAAGGCACGGCGACGCGATGGATCCTCCAGCACCCAGCGAATTACCGCCGCGAGGGAAGCCGGCTCAAACGGTTTGGCCAGGGCGCCGGTAACGCGGTCGGCCACGATGTCGAGCAAGCCACCGGTGTTGAAGGCCACTACCGGGGTGCAGCAGGCCTGGGCTTCGAGGCCGGTATTGGGCAGGTTCTCCTGGCGGGAGGGGATCACGAACGCATCGGCGGCGCTGTAGAGGGCGCGCAGGCTGAGGTCGTCGTGCAGGTGGCCGGTGTAGTGAACCGGGAAGCCGAGCTGGGGCGGTGCTTGGGGGGCGAGCTGGCCGAACACCACCAGCTGCAGGGTCTGGAGGTTGGGTTCGGTGCGCAGGTGGGCGAGGGCAGCGAGCAGCAGGTCGATGCCCTTGCGCGGATCGCTGCCGCCGCCGATGGCGCCAAACAGCAACAGCGGGCAGTCCTGCGGCAGCCCGAGAAGCTGGCGAGCCAGGCGCTGGTCGATCGGCTGCCAGCTGTCGGTGTCGATCGGATTGGACACCACCGCTACGGGCCAATCGTGCATCAGGGCACTGGCGCGCACGCAACCGGCCAGCCACTGGCTGGGGCACACGATCTGCAGCGGCAGGCGCCAGTGTTTGCGTTTGCGCTGCCAGGTGTGGCGGTTGAGATCGAAGCCGCTCTCGTGGGCCGGGCGGTTGTCGCGCCGGTAGCCATCGCGCCAGCGGTGATCGGTGGTGTAGTGCTCGGCGCCGCAGAAGGCCCACATGTCGTGCAAGGTCCACACGATCGGCTTGCGGATGCGGGCGATATCGGCAATCGAGAGCATCTCGCCCTGCACCCAGTGCAGGTGCACCACATCGGCACCAGAGGCATTGATCCGCTCAGGCCAGCGCGATGGCAACAACGCCGGGGAGTGGATGATCGGGTTGCCCGTGTGCAGCAGCTGACGAAGCGGCGTGGCCAATTGCGGACGGATACGGCTGATGGCCTTGGCCCATTTGCTGGTGGGGCCCTCCACTGTCCAATCGCCCGAGGCGGCCACATTCACCAGCATCTGGGAGTCGATGCCGGAGCTGCGCAGGCCGTGATGGATGCGATAGGCCGCGCGGGCTGCGCCGCCGTAGATGTCGGAGCAGTTGAGCTGGAAAACCTTCAACGGGCTGGCATCGCAGACATCAAACGCATCAAGGCTCGCCCGGCATGTGTGCGGCCTTTGGGGAGGGATTTCACCCAGGGATACACCCACCGGGCCAAGATCTCAGCTCGCTTAGCCGCCTCTTCATCAAGATCTCCAGTACGCCCATAAGCACGGCCATATTTAACCTTCTCACGCGGCTGCAAGCCCATTCCGCGCATCGCTTGATCCCAGCCGATCGAGAGATGGAAGAGTTGGGGCAGGTGGCAGGCAATCACCGGAGCAAAACAGTTGGCGATCAGATAACGGCCGCCGATACGCAGGTGGCTGGCGGTGCTGGCTGCCAGCGCGATCGGATCGGGCACGTGCTCGAACACATCGGTGGCGACCAGCAGGTCGTAGTCACCCGTGAGTTCGGAAACAAAGCGCACGTTGGGCGTATCTGCAGCCAGGGCCATCGCCGCCGGATGGGGATGGGGCTCCACCACCTCCACCGAGGCCTGGGGCAAAGCCGTGCCGATGAAGCGCGCCAGCCCACCGAAACCGCCGCCGAAGTCGGCCACGCGCGCAGGGGCTTGCTCCATAACCCACGCGGTGAACGCCTGCCGAATGGCCAGGCTCTGGGGATCCTGCTCGATGAACAGGCCATTGAGCAGCCACACGGGATCCCGGTAGAAGGCCGTCACGCGCCCATCCATCTGCAGGGGATCACAGCCATGGTCATGCCACTGCTCATCCATCAACTGCCACAGTTGCTGCAGCGAGGGATAGCCCTGGTAGCGCTCGAACACGCTGTGGAGATAGCTGCGCTCCGTTTCTCCAAGGTGCTCGCGAACGGGCGGGGCAACGAGTCGGTTGACCTCAACCATGCCGGCCTCCCCATGCGGAGGCGGCTGGCGTACTGAGCGTTAACGGGGCTTCTGCGCCTCGATGAATAACGACTCGGTGCCCTTGCGCGGCTGGCCATCGGCAGCCAGGTCGAGCGGATGGAAGGGGAAATCGGAATGGTGGCTGGTGGATGCCGTGCAGCGCTCGATCGCCACGAAACCACTGGCACTCAACAAATGCATGAGGCTGTGGGCGTCGTAGAGCCAGTGATGGCGCTCGACCACGCTCATGTTCTGCTCGCGGAAGGCGCGCGGCAGCAGCTTGATCACGGCCAGCATCCAGAGGCGCTCGGCAAAGGCTGGTAGCCGCCGCAGGATCGCGCGCAAGGTGCGCCTTTCGGTGGGCGGGGGGGGAATGCATCAGTTCTTCACCAGCGCGTTCGCGCACGAAGGCCTTGCTGCTTTCGTTTCCCCGGGGATCAGCCTTCAGGCTTTGGTAGTAGCAACCCAATGCTCCGCAGGATTGACGCCGTACACACTGATCCAGCAGCTCCAGCACCATGAAATAGGCCTTCTCGTACTCACCTTGGTCGAGAGGCTGAAGATAATTGCGGCAGAGATTCTTCAGATCGGGCACCACCAGCCTGAGCAGGCCACCGGGTTTAAGAATGCGCCAGCACTGCTGAAGGAATGGTGCCACCAGATCGCGCGGGATGTGCTCTAGAAAGTGGGAAGAGTAGACTAAGCGCGCAGTTACGTCTGCCAAAGGCAAGCGGACAAGAAGATTGGCAGGCTGCACTGCGGAGCTGGTGCTGGCATAATCCAGGTTGAGCCTGTCGGAGCCTTACACATAGACGCCTCCGCAGGCAAAGTTAATGTTTTTTCTCATAGCCTGGCCCATTCATTCTGAAGCGGATTAGATATGCCGAGCGCGTCTTTCGCGCTAAATCGAGATCGATAGAAGACTGAGGGATTCGACCATCGACTTGTCATGGCTAAATTCAAGCGAGGCAGCAAGGCACCTTTTCTGGTATTCAGTATAATTATTGCTGATTTCATTCAGTGCGGTCGCAAGCTCGTGACAATCTCTAACAACCTTCCCTATCCCCTTTCCATTTACGAAGGCATGGGAATGAGAGGCATTGACCACAACTGGCTTCCCGCAAGCCAATGCATCATATAGTTTGCCAGCAGATCCAAGAGCGAGGCGGAGATTGTTATTCGACTGGGAAAATCCTACGAATACAGAGTCTGAACCATTGTAGATCATCCATTTTTTCGAAGAATCTACAAGATCAGTAGAGACGTAAATAGATCCAGTGTAGAGTTTTTCAAGGCTTCTAGCAAGCTCGGCCTGCCTGGGATCTGTGAACCAACCGTGAAGCACTATTGCAAATCTTTTTGGCAAAAGCGGAGCGCAACCAAGCAGAAAATGCAGCAACGTATCTTCATTCAAGGTTCCAACACATAGCAGAATAAAAACACTATCGTCTATGCCGAATCTATCTCTGAAGTATCTAGAATCACTAGAAGGAATTGGCTTCCTTGGCGAATTGTATACCACTGACAACCTTTTTACTCCCAAGCTGGTTCTTAGATAATTGCAACGCATTAAATCTTGCGATATCACCAAATCACACCAATGCGCCCCTAGTCGCTCTAACATTTTCAAAAGGAAATATCTTAAGCGGCTCCGCAATCTCAGTTCGGCGTTGCTATTTTTTTCGAGGAATTCAAGAGAGAAGTAGACTTTCTTAACTTTTACGAACAAAGCGCCTGCAAGGTAGAAGAGTGATTGATGGTCGAAGAAGAATATTAAGTCTGATTTTTTTATAGCACTTCTTAGAATAGAGAATTTGCCAAAAACATCAAGTTTTCGCGCCTCTTCAGGCGGAATGCCTAATAAGCAGCCTCTTAGATGCGAAGGAAAAGGAAATCGGTCAAGGTCGGCATTTGGGGCGTAGATGACAACTCTCCAGCCTTCTTCGGCAAAAAGGCTAGCGGCGTTTAGCAATGGCGTCGATATTCCAGCCCAGGAATATCGAGCAATCATAACAACGGTTCTATGCGATGTTGGTAGTTGAGGAGTAATCAACGGAAATGCTGCAAAACAATAGTTGCGACTCTGCTTATCTGGCAATCCGTGAGAGCAAGTCCACTTGGCAAATACAAACCAGAGGCAGATAGACCCTCTGCAATGGGCAGTTCTACTCCTTCAAATAAGCCCTGCTTCAGAAATACTGGCTGTCTGTGAATAGGGAAAAAGAATGGCCTTGTGCCAATCCCTGCTTCACTGAGATACTCGATTAAGCCGGAACGGCTAAGACTGGAATTGTTTAGAACAATGGCAAAAACCCAGTAGAGGTTGGCGGCATAAGGTAGTTGCCCCAGAGGAAGCTGAAGCCCGACAACATTGGAAAAATACTCGGAGTAGTTCACGCCAATCTGTCGCTTTCTTACCAGCGAGGCATCAAGGTTCTCCAGTTGCGCCAACCCCAATGCCGCCTGAATATTCGTCATCCGGTAATTCCACCCCAGCTCTTCGTGCACGAAACGCTGCTTAGCCTGAAAGCAAAGGTTGCGGAGCGAACGGCAGCGCTCGGCTAAGGCGGGGTCGTCAGTGACGCACATCCCCCCTTCACCAGTGGTGATGTGCTTATTGGGATAGAAGCTGAAGGTGCTGATGTGGCCAAAGGAACCGCAGGGTTTGCCCCTGTAGGTGCCACCGATCAGTTCCGCGGCATCTTCGATTACGGCCAAGCCGTGGCGGTCGGCCAGATCGAGGATCGGATCCATATCTACAGGCAGACCGTAGATGTGCACAACCATGATCGCGGCGGTGCGGGGGGTGATGGCGGCGGCCACCTGTTCGGGCACCATGTTCCAGGTGTCGGGGTCGGCGTCGACCACCACGGGGGTGGCGCCGGCGCGCACGATGGCGGCGGCGCAAGAGATGATCGTGAAGGTGGGCAGAATTACCTCGTCGCCGGGGCCCAGCTTGAGAGCAGCCACGGCGATGTCGAGGGCGGCGCTGCCGTTGGCGCAGGCGATGCCGTGCTGGCGACCCACCCGGCGGCTGAAGGCTTCCTCGAACTGGCTCACGAACGGGCCTTCAGAGGAGATCCAGCCGGTGTTGAGGCACTCCATCACCAGCTCTTTTTCCCGCTCGCCGATTACGGGTTCGTTGACGGGGATGAAGTCAGTCATCGCTTGCGCAGCACCAGGCACACGCCCCAGGTGGCCTCCGATGGCGCGGCACCAGTGAGCCATTCCTCGGCGGTGAGGCGCTCGAAGCCGGCGGCTTCTGCCAGGAGGTCGAGCTCGGGGAGGGAGAAGTGGCGCATCGGGTGCGTTTCCTCGAAGGAGTGGAAGGCGCCGGTGGTGAGGTCTTGGGCCATCACGGTGTAGTGCACATCCACGCGGTTGGCGTTGGGGTGGAGTGTGGGCTCGGCGATGCGGGTGATGGCGAGATCGGTGGTTTGCAGGCGCTTGACGCGCAGTTCGGGCCGCCGGGCGGCCACGGCGGGGGAGTACCACACGTCGAACAAGAACAGGCCGCCTGAATCGAGGTGGTGGGCGGCGTTGGCAAACACGGCCTGCACGGCGGGGTTGGTGGTTTGGTAACTCACCACATGGAACAACGCGAGAACCGCGTTGAAGCGCCGCGGCAGCTGGGTGGTGGTGATGTCGCCCTGCTGGCAGCTGAAGCCTTCGGCCTGCTGGGCGGCGGCCACCATGGCGGCGCTGCGCTCGAGGCCATGGACGCGGTAGCCGCGGGAGGCGAGCAGGCAGCCGTGGCGCCCGGTGCCGGAGCCGTAATCGAGCAGGTCGCGGCCAGCGATGCCGTGGCGCTGGAGCAGCTGATCCACATAGGCGGCTTCAGCGGCGGAGTCTTTCCCCTGATAGAGGAGGTCGTAGTAGCGGCTGCTGAGCTCGAAGGGCTGGCTCATGGCTTGATCATGGCATGGAGCTTACGTACCTCAAGCACCCAGCATTTCTGCGAAAACATTAGATCGATTTTGGGCATGATACTGCTCGATTACAGCCGTTGAGTTTTTCCAAGGAGCACCTGATAAGCCCACAACAAGGCGTAGCCAGAGCGTCTTGAAAGCCTGCAAAGCATGGTTTTGCTCATACTCCACATGGCTGGGCAGCAGTGGGTTGATGTCACCCACCAAGCTCCTGTTTAACTTCTTCAGCAAAATTTCCTCCACGTTGGCGCGCGTGAACGATGGGGCCGTACTTCCCAGGTAGTGCTGAAAGCAAGCAAGAATCGCTGCATCATCAAGATCGAGTCGATCAAAGGCCTGGCCTAGATCAAACAGATCTCGATCTTTACGTCGCTGCAGTAAGGCCCGAAACTTGGTGGCAATCAACTCCTCAGCGACATAAGAAAGCAGATTTGCGTTTCCGCTAAACCAAGGGTTTTCGAGCGTGAAAGGGTAATGGGCCAGATGAAGGCAAGCCTGGTGTTCCAGGGTATTGATTTCAATCTTGAGTCTTCGAGTTTCTTCTCCGACTGCGCCAACTGGCGAATAGAGATAGAGCAGTTTGATCGTCTGGCCACTCTGCTTCACATCGCGATCAAGGCCCAGCCACTGCAGTGCATCACCGATGGCCTGCAGCAGCGGCTTGATGGGGCCTGGCTGCAAAAAGATCAGGTCGATATCTTCTGAATAGCGCAGAGGCTCGGGCATCAACAGCTTGTGGATCGCTGTGCCACCTCGAAAAGCCAACCGCTCTTGCAGACCAGGGTGGCTGAAGAGATCGTGCAGTGCCCGTGAAATGATGAGATCCTGCTCCACCTGGCGAGGATCCGGCCATGGTGCCTGGAGCGCCCAGGCCTGAACGAACCCTTCAGGTATCAATCGTCAAGCTCCAGGCTGTGATTCACGATCACCTTCCATGTCGTATCTCTGGTAGTCATCGGCATGTCATCAGCCAACAAAGGATCGGCCTCTGGAGGGCTAAGCGGCACCCAATTTTTGGAGACAGCGGCAAAGGGCTGGAGCGCTTCAGCCAGGTGTGGATGCCCCAGCGTTTGCAGAAGGTAGCCCAGGCGGCGGATCGTGGTGCTTTCCAGCCATGGGGCCAACTCAGCAAGTCGATCGGGCCGTGCCTGGTCTGCCAGATCCTTGACGATCTGGGCGGCATGGTCGATCCCACCCAGCTGCCGCACGTAGCGGAGGCAGTCGGCAAGGGTGAGCTCGATGCCGGCCATGGTCGCGTATCCCCGCGGTGTGGGGATCACATCGATCAAGGGGGGGCGGTTCACAGCGGCGAACAGCTCGGGCTGCTGATGCAGAAAGCGCACCTGCACACGACCCTTCTGAATCGGCCTCAGCAGGCGTGGCGTGATCACCTGCACAGCCATTGCAGCCTGATGGCTGGATCCATGCAGGGCAGCAGCACGCCAGAGGGAAACCCGGTAGGCATTGCCCAGGAACTGCATCAGCGGATCGAGCCAGTGCATGGGATCTGGAAGTCCATAGATACCGTCTTCAGGCCGCAGCAGCACATAGAAGCCGGGGTGGAGCCGGGCGATGGATCCATTGCGAAGCTGGCGGGTGATGCAAGCTGCAAGGGCTGGTTGCGACCCGCCGAGGCGATGACGAAGCTCACCGGCAGAGATGCACTGCCGGCCTTCTGCCTGCAGCCGCAGAAGACAGTCCGCCAACCCTGGCATACGTCGCTCTCGAACCACCCACAAGGCCAGGGTAATCCTGCTGCCAGATCGTCAACAGAATTCAATGCAGAGTATCGAGTTTTGCAAACGGCCTGGGGGCATTAAGGGGTTTTGAGGCTGCTGGCGTGTTTACGGTTGGCGAGGGGCAGAGCGCCGGAAGGTGCCGCTGGAGCTGCTGAGCTCAAAGGGCTCGCTCATGGTTTGATCACAGCCTGATCGGCGCTGATGCCCTCAAAACGGGTTTTATCATTGTCGCCGGCGTAGGGGCCCTGCTTCACCTCGATCATCTCGGTGGGTTCGAGCATCTCGAAGCCATGGCCACCGTAGGCGAGCAGGATCACGTCGCCGGTTTCAAGGACGCGGCTTTCGAGATAGGTGTGGTCGTCGTCGTAGAAGTCGACCCGCACGCGGCCGGATCTGATGAACAGCACCTCCTTGGTGTATTGCACCTCGCGGGCCACGGGGTTGTGGACGTGGGGAGGGATCACATAGCCGCTAGGGCGGTTCATGTACCCCAGTTGCTGGGAGAAATCGCCAGGAGTAAAAAAGTCAATTCCCTCCTGGTGAAATTGTGTTCGCAGCAGAACAGCAAGCGTTCGACCCTTATGTACTATCGCTTCAATTAAATTTGCTGTCATGGATTAGAAGTAGGTTTCTTTGTGAACCCAGGCTCTAACTTCTGGATCCGATTCATAGGCCGACTGATGATATGCGAATCCTTCCTTGTAGCCCTCATGGAAAGCTGCTTGTGCAGGATTTAATGTGGAAGCCGACGGTGTAGACCATCCAAGTGCCTTTTTCTTAGCAGCTCTGAGCTTATTCCGAAGTCTTGGCATGAGCTTTTGATGGCTACTAGGCGGCGTAATGGAATGCACTTTGGGGGCATTTCTTAGGCAAGTGTAGGAATCGGAAACCCCTTGATTGAACCCTCTCTTCCGGAAATACCCCAAAGTCATTCGCTCCGGAGTTACTTTGTGATAAACTGATGCTCGTGAATCAAACATGCACTTAAGTTTATTGTCGGCAATATATTTGGAAACGTGAGTTTCACCATCTCCCCGAAAACGGATCAGGTCTTGAGGCATTCCGTCCGGGTGAAAGCCGCCAGCTGCAATTAGCACGTCCCTACGGATAGCAAAATTGCAACCCCAAACCATATACGGGCTTATTGGATACTTACCATTGGCTTGCTCTTGAATGCTGAGCCAAGGTAAAGAGTGAACATCATCGCCACGAGAGTTCCAAAGGCTATCCAGCCATCGCGGGTATGTCCCATAAAAAATGGGGACACTATTCCCGCCAAGCATGGCTAGGTCATCGGAGCTAAAGTTCTCAATGATTGCCGAAAGCCAAGTATCAGTAACTTCAACATCATCATCTAAAAATACAAGAATTGAGCCACGGGCAACTGAGCATCCTCGATGACGACCAGCGTGGAGTCCCGGGCTGGCCTCATGCAAATAGGTATAGTTGCGGAAATGAGATCCCAGAGACTTGCAGACTAGGTGTGTGCTGTCTTTTGACCCATTATCAACAATAATAAGTTCCGAATCTTCAAACTCTTTGCATTGAGACGCTAGGGACAAGACCGCGCTACCAAGAAGACTCGCTCTATTCCGAGTAGGAATTATAATTGAGATCACGGCTTCTTGCTAAGAGTTCCCCACCACATATTTGGCAAAGAGCCGACCTTAGTTGTTACGTGGCGTACTTCCTCAGCAATTACTCTTTGCACGCCAGTAGCCCAGCCAACATCATGAAATATCACTACAGAACCCTCTCGAAGTAAACTCTTATACGTATCCCAGTCTTGCTTTGCACCCTCATAACTATGATCCCCGTCAATGAAGAGTAAGTCCAAGGAATCCGTTAAGCCGTAGACATTATCTTTTACCATATTGCTCCATCCTCGGACTGGAATAATGAACTTCGAGAACCTCATTGTATTAGATTTAAATTCATTAAACGTATCCATTGCGCCTTCGCTCATTGCGTCATTCTCCCAAGTATCTATGCAAAGCAAACGGCCTTTGTTTGAGTTAATGCCCGCCGCTATTGCACATGAAGAAGCTCCTAAATAAGAGCCAACCTCCATGGCGTTAATTCTTCGCTTGGCCAACCTGTAAAGAGTGATTAACTCAGTGGTGGTCAAGTGCGTCTTACAATGAAATGCTGGGGCAAGGCGGGAGTATAGAACATCTTTTAATGCAGGGTATCGGTCTATTGCTTTTAATGAAAGAAAGTCTCGTGTGTTTTTCATTGTTCGTACCCAGGGCATCTTGTTAGGTTAAAACTCTCGCCAATGCCGAGATGCCTCGCCATATACATTAAACTTAGTGTCCTAAACCATGTTGGAAGCATGGCACCCTGATTAATTAGGCTCATAGTCTGCGGGGATCCATATACAAACGACTCATTTAGCCTAAATACAAATCCACCGTCATCTACCATGTTTGCAGTGACCCACTTAAAGGCAAGGTTGAGTGCCTTATTTATCTTTCTTTTCATGCTTTGACTAACGAATGGGAATGCTCTTATCAAAATATCTATTGAATCTATATCTTCACAGGCGCTTGAATTTGTAGCAACACCGAAGCCGCCAAGGCCATTCTGAGTTTTTAGCACAGTCTTTATGATTTGATCCCAATTAAAGGAATAAAATCCATCATAAAAAAAGAGTGGAAAAAGGTGATAAGCAAACTGAACAAGCCTTGATCTCTGCCTTGGATTATCTACATCAAGATTTCCCCACATACCTGTTTGGGGATTTATTCTTTCAAAAAGAATAGATTTCATAGAATTTAATGAATCAGCGGCATTTTTATCTTGCCATTGATCTCGTTGGTATTGAAGCAGGCATCCTATATTCATGATCTTATTGTCAACATCTGAGTCGCCGAGCCTACGCTCATGCCACTCAATGCTATTCAGCCATGAGGATATCTGTCTTGTCGAAAATTCAGAAAGGAAGTTGAATGGTTTACTGGGCCTAGACCCTAGTGCTGTATATCCACTTATCATATGAAGTGCCAGATGGCGAGCTCCCCACCAATCGGAATCATCATATATTTCATTGTACACCGAAGGATCAATAAATAAGCCATTCTGGCTCTGATAAGAATCAAAATAATGCGCCCAACTATGCCTTATGCTGTTGGGAATACCGGACAATTCGCCGAGTATGCTCAGTGTCATTAATGCGTATACTGATGCATAAAGTGATGTCTCTGTTGACGTCTTTGAATAATAGTATTCAAAGCTGGAATCATGTTTGCGGTGATTGTCAAGGAAGGCAAGGACTTTTCCCTTAAACTTATAATACTTGAAACTTTTAACGCTATTGCCTTTCTGTTTAACTCTTTTCTTGAGATGAAGCAGTTGGGATGTGTTTCTAACTTTGCTAGTTACCGATCTATAGTATTCTTTTGCTTTTTGTGGAGCAATTCGACTCAGCTGAGGTATGAGATATGTCATTTAACGATATCAACATGGGACAATGAGCTGACAACCGCTTCGGCTCTTAATGCTGCGACACCATCCTCTTTGGTAAGTAAATAGCCGGTCTTGTAAATATCTGATTGCATTATTGAAAAATCAATGCAATCTTCGACTTTGTCTGCGAGTGTGCCTTGGTGGCTTCCAAGGGAAACTGTCAGGACATATTGCCCGGGCGTCAATTGATTGCATTCAATTCTAAACTCAACTTCTCCGGATGACGGTATATTATGTGGAGGCTGAAATGCCATATAAGTGTTAAATCCTCCTACTCTAATCCCCTCGGTTGTCTTTACAATAAAACCTGCGCCAGCCAGCGAATCTGCTTCACTAGCTTGGTATTTTATTCTTAGCTTAAGGCATTCATTTTGCTTGAAGTCTCTATTTGGAGTTTTATCTTTTCCAAAGAGGGCCGCCGATATTAGGATGTTTTTGGCGCCTCTTATTCTATTTTTGTGGTTGCTTAGGTCGACAAAGCCAGCTCCCCTTTCGTATCCGCTAGAGAGATATTTTTGTATGCAATCGACTGAGGACCCTAAGTATTGGATTTTCCCTTCGTTCAGCCAAATGCCTTTGCTGCAAAGTTCGCCTAGGACGCCCATGCTATGGCTAACAAAAAGCACAGTCCTCCCTTCTCCTGATACGTCTTTCATTTTCCCTAAACACTTCTTCTGAAAACTGGCATCCCCCACCGCCAGCACCTCATCCACCACAAGGATCTCCGGCTCCAGATACGCCGCCACCGCAAACGCCAGCCGCACATACATGCCGCTGGAGTAGCGCTTAACCGGTGTGTCTAAGAATTTCTCCACCTCGGCGAAATCTACGATCTTATCAAACTTGGCACGGATCTCCCGCCGCATCATCCCCAAGATGGCGCCATTCAGATAAATGTTCTCCCGGCCCGTGAGCTCCGGGTGGAAGCCCGTGCCCACCTCCAGCAGGCTTGCCACCCTTCCCAGGATCTCCACTCGGCCCGTGGAGGGTTCGGTGATGCGGCTGAGGATCTTCAGCAGGGTGCTCTTGCCCGCCCCATTGCGGCCGATGATCCCAACCCGCTCACCCCGGCGGATCTCGAAGCTCACATCCTTCAGCGCCCAGAACTCCTCTTCGCTTTCGGATCGCTCCTTCGCCGCCTGGCGCTGGGCCTTGCGCAATTGCCCCGCCAGCGTGAAGGGGTTCAGCAGCCGGCCAGCTGCCTTGGCCTGGCGGGCCACCACATCGCGCAGGGCCGTGTAGCGCTCGCCTTGCTCGTGATGGAGGGAGTACTTCTTACCGAGTCCCTCTACCCGGATCACTACGTCGGAATCGCTCATGCAGGGAGGTGCGGGGTCATAAAGAAAGAAAGAGGGTGGGTCAGCCCAGCCGTTGATCCAGCTGGAAGGGCTCCTGGTGCACCAGCGCCACCTGGGCCATGGCTGGGTGCAGGGGATTAAGCAGCAGGTTGCGGGCCTGAGGCACCACCACCGAGGGCAGCACCAGGCCTAGCTGTTGCCCGGTCCGCAGCCATTCGCCTCCAAACGCGGCGCTGGCCTGGCCATGCGGGATGGCGTTCCAGCCCTCCGACAGGACCGTGGGATCGGCCTTGCCGATCAGCCCCGGCGTATCGGGCACGTCGAAACCACACAGCACAAGTGGGGCGCTGAGCACACCGTTGAGGTGCATCAACACTTCCAGCAAGGTGATCTCGGGTGTCATCCCCAGGTACACCGCCCGCTGCCCTGGTTGGTTCCAGCGCTGGCCATCGCGAGCCGCTCCCTGGCCCGTGAGATCTCCGGAGTAGCGGGCCTTGCTCAGTCGCCAGGCTCTAATCACACCCTCGCTCACACCGGTGCGCCTTGCTCCAGGGCCATTAGCAGCCGCCGCACCTGGCCCGCGCCGATCGCCGTGCGGCAGTGCTGCAGTGGGCTCGCCTGATGCAGCAGCGGGTGGGGTGCCTTGAGCCAAGCCTCGGTGCTGGCTGGCTGCTCAAACACGCCGTAGGCCAAGCTGATCACCTCCACCAGTCGGTCCAACCTCTCGGAGGCCACCAGATCCAGGACCACCTGCTCGCGGCTGCGGCGAGCCATCGTGGCCTCCGAGAGGGCCAGCAATGGTTCCAGGTCTGCCGGCTTGAGGTGCAGATGCTGCCGCAGGGCCGCCAGCCAGCTGCTGCTCCAGCCCTGCTCAATCGCTGTCAAGCGCTGCTGCTCATCCAGGGCGCCGCGTTCAGCAGCGCGTTGCCAGAAGGCTTGGCTCAAGTTGGCTTCAGGGGCTTCTTCACGTGTGGGAACAGGGATTGCAGGTGCCAAGGGCAGAGGGCTCCGGGCGGCGTCATCTGAGGCGATGCTAGCCCCAAATGATGCAGACGGGTGAGACGCGGCTCCGATCGCGCGCACTCAGATCACATCCGCAAACCGCTTCTCCATGCGCCGGAACTGGCGGATGCCGGTAATTAGCAGCAGCAGCACGATCACCATCGATAGGCCAAAACCCAGCGGGTTGATATACGCTCCCCGGCCAATAATCGCCCAGCGAAACCCCTCGATCACGCCCACCATCGGGTTGAGCGCAAACAGCAGCTGCCACTTCTCGGGCACGATCGCGCTGGAGAAACCCACCGGGCTCACATACAGACCAAACTGCACCAGAAAGGGCACAACATAGCGGAAGTCGCGGTATTGCACATTCAGGCTGGCCAGCCACAGGCCCGCGCCCATACTTGCTGCAAAGGCCACCGCCACCCAGAGGGGGAGAGTCAAAAGACGCCAGCTCGGCCACCACTGATGCCAGAGCATCAGGCCAGCCAGGATCACAAAAGAGATCAGGAAGTCCACAAAGCTCGTGATCACCGCTGCTGCCGGCACTATCAACCGCGGGAAATACACTTTTGTAAGCAAGTTTGCGTTGGAGATGAGGCTCTCAGAGCAGCTGCTCAGTGCCGTGCTGAAAAACTGCCAGGGCAACATCGCCGCAAAAACCAAAATGGCGTAGGGCGCATTCCCCTCTGTGGGCAACTTGGCCAGTCGGCCAAAGATCACTGTGAACACCACCATGGTGAGAAACGGCCGAATCAGCGCCCAGGCCACGCCGATGAAGGTCTGCTTGTAGCGCACGGTGATGTCACGCCAGGCCAGGATCGCGAACAGCTCCCGGTAGCGCCACAGGTCTTTCCAGTACTGCTTCTCGATCCGGTTGGGCTCGAGCACCAGCCATTGTTTCGCGGGGTCGCGGGTGCGGGTGGCGGTGCGGGCGGGCATCAGGGTGATGGGTGGGATGGGGATATGGGATCCATCAGCGATAGACCTCGCGGCGATGGCCGATGCGCACCACCAGGATCACCAGTTCGCTGCGCTGCCATTCGTAGACCACGCGATAGTGGCCCACCCGTAGGCGTCGCAACCCTTCGAATTCACCCTTGAGCGCAGAGCCGGCGGCAGGTGTGTCGCAGAGCAGGTCGATCGCCTCAACCACCCGCAGGCGATCAGCTTTTGGGAGTGCGCCAAGCGCCTTGACCGCGGACCGTTTAATCCGCAGCGAGCAGCGCATCGCGCACCTCCGCCCAGTTGAGTACGGGGTCTGCCGGATCCTTCAGCGCTGCCACCCCGCAGCGCAGATCTTCAATGTCGTCGAGGTAGTACTCGATGGCCTGGCGGATGATGTCGGCCCGGCATCGGTTGAGTTGCTGGGCCGCCGCATCAAGCTCGGCGCCAAGGGCGTCGGGGAGGCGGGCCGTGACCTGAACCATGGGGAACGCCGCGAATTCGTGGCGATGTCAGTGACATTATTTTAGGGCGGCAGGCCGTGCGAGGCCGAGTGCAGGTGGAGCTTCCTTGGCGGGTGGCGGCTATCACGCTTGGCTGCCGCGTCAATCCGTACAGGCTGTACAGAATCCTGAACACTGCCGAATCAGGCGCCTGGCGGCTCAGGGGGAAGTCCGTCTGATGAGCTCAAAGAAGCAGACGCACCGGCTCACCGGCTGCAGCCAGAAGCCGCGCTGCCTCCTGGTCAAAGGTCGCCAGTTGGTCGCCGCCAAAAGCTGCAGCCCGGCGCGCACGCTGGAGCTGGCCAGCAGCGCTTCGATGGCGCCGATGCAGTCGCTGGAGCTGAAGCGATACACCCGCCGCAGCATCCACACCAGCTCGCACAGCCCTTGCCTAGATCGTCCTGCACCAGCGCCCGCACCAGCACGTTGGTGTCGGCCGTGATCCTCACAGGTTTGCGATTCCTGATTTGCGCTCGCCGCAGGGAAGTCCGGCCCAACCAGCCCAGCTGGCCTCCTGGAGCTCCTCCACATCAAGTCGTTGGCCGGGCTTCACACCGAGATGGGCCAGGAGCTCCTTGCGCAAGGTCACCTGGCCCTTGCTGGTCACCTTGAGGGATGTACCGCGAGATTGAGCTGGTTGCGCAGGCAGGCGTTGGTGCGGAATCGCTCATCCACTCGCAGCACGGCCTGGCCAGCGGCCTTCCACTAGGAACTGCTCCCGCAGGAGCGTGAACACTTGGCTCAGGCCAAACGAGGCAAAGGTCACCCCATCGGGGCGAATCTCCAGCGCCCAGTCCTGGAAGTCGAACGGGGTACTGGCAAATGCTGCTGGGGTGAGCACACCCACGCAGGGAGGCTCCAGCGGGGCACGGGCTGAGGGCACCTCGAAGGCTTCCACATCGAGCTGGCGGAGCTGTTTCCCCAGCGCCTGGCTGGCTTGGTAGCTGCAGGGATCGGTCACCCCCGCCAGTTCTGCTGCGTTCAGGCAGTGCTGCAGCTGCAGGCCCCGCTGCACCGCGATCTCTACCTGAAACGACGTTTGCTCGCGCTGGATCACCTTGCCGGCCGGCAGCGGTGAACCCTCCAGAAGTCGCAGGGCATGGAAGGCCCGCTCGGCCAACACCGTGCCCAGGCCCCTGGCCCCATAAAACAGCTCTCGCTGGTCGGCTGCGGTGAAACTGGAGCCGCTGCGCAATGGCGGATAGCGAAAGGGGGTGGTGAGCAGCCGGTGCTGCCCCGGCGGGGCCGGCGGCTTCACCGTGTCGATCAGGGCCTCCAGCCGTGCCTGCTCCTGCAGTGAATCGGTCCAGCGTTCGCTGGCCTGGTAGCCCTGGCGGTCGGTCATGCGCACCACCTGGCCCACCAGCGGCTGGAGATGGGCCTCAAGCACGCATCGCGTCGAGATAGGCCGCCACCCGCGCTAGGCCCTCCACCGAGGCCAGTAACTGGCTTGGTGCCTGCTCGCCCAGGTGCTGATTGGGCTGCTCCAGCCAGTGGCGCATCAGCTCCGGATCGGAACCCATCAGGGCATCGAGGCTGCGCATCACCCGCAGAAACAGCAGCCCCAGCTGCCCTTCCTTGCTCTGGGGCGGCAGGCCGCTGCGCTCCAGGCTGGTGCGGTGCCGGCCCACGATCGCTCCCAGATCCTCCTTGGAAAGGCCCACCTCACCTGCCGCACGCAGGCAGGCCTCGGCTATCAGTTGAGCATCAGCGGCCGAGGCGTCCTGCCGCCGCTCCAGAACGGTCATAATGTGCTTGATGCATGTGCACAAATCTTAGGCGCTTTCGAGCAAAAGCACCAAGCCGATCGCCATCGATAGGCCAAAACCCAGCGGGTTGAGCGGTGATAAGTCGCCCATAACCTGGTGTGTGAATCGTGCGCAGAAAATATCCTTAGGAGCACCATCACTCCCTAGGGTTCGCCCAATGGGTGCGGCACCTGGATGGATCGGGGATTACGGCAATACTTTGATGCCCATCCGTTGCGCTGGTATCCGGTCGTTTTGCTGGCTGGAGTTGGGGTGTCGCTGGCAGCGGGCTCACCTCTGCAGAAGTTTCAGCAGCAGCGTTGGGTTGAGATTTTGCTGGCGGTGGCGGTGTTGGCTTGGTGTTACCGGCCTGCCGCAGCGCGCTCGTTGGGACGTCCCCTGCTTTCTGGTTGGTATGGCCTAGGCCTGATCGGCTTTGGGGGGGTGGCGCTGGTTGGTAGTGCACTGGGACCGATCCCTTGGATTTCCCTCGGTTTTGTTGGCGTGGTTTTACTGCAATTTGGCTTGCTGCCCCTGCTTGTGGATGGCTGGCGCGAGCGGCGAGATGAAGGCATCCGGCTGCTTGCCCTGCTGGCAGTGGCCCTAGTGGGTATGGATGTGGGCCTGTGGCTGGTGATGCATGGCTTCGATTTGCAGCCCTACGCCTGGATGCGTCGTTTGAGCCCCAGCGGCCAGCTGGAAATGGAAACGCCCTATCTATTTCTCAATGCCCGTTGGGCTAATCAGGTGAGCCTGCTGCTGCTCTGGACGTTCATTCCCCTGCTGCAGCAGTTGCAGCAGGGGGTGATCAGAAGGCAACGGCGCTTCTGGTGGTTTGTTTGTTGGGCCGTGCCGCTGCTTTGCTGCACCCAGGTGGTGCTTAGCGAGGGAGATGGGGCCTTAATCGCTATCTTGCTGGCCCTGGTGGGCCTGCTGGTGCAACGGCGCAATGTCCGCGCTGTGCAGATCCTGGCCTGCTGTTTGGCTGCCGCGTTTGCTTTATCTCTGCTGCTCAACGAGGGAACTTTGCTGTTGCAATTTGGCCAGCGCGCCGGCACCGAGCTGCAGCAATCCCTCACGGCTCCCCCTAAGGGGGCCACCCTGCCGACGGTTTACAGGCTGCCCTACTGGCTGCTTTACCTCCGTCATGTTGCCGATGCACCCTTTTTTGGCCATGGCATTCCGGTGATTCAGGCCGGTTCACCTGTCTGCACCCCCCACAACATCTGGGTGGCTCTTCTCTACTGGACAGGTCTTGCTGGCACTGGTTTTGCCCTACTCCTCACGACCGGATTTGTGCCGTGGAGTCGTCAGCAATGGCGCCAAGCCAGCCCGATGGCCATGCCTCTGCTGGTTTCGTTGTTTGCTTATCAGCTAGTTGATGACATCTGGCTGCGGCCCCTTTCCTTGGCCCTGTTACTGGTGTTGTTAGCCAGCCTGCTGCCTGCTGATGCGCCACCATTGCCAGAGCCAGCAATGGTGAGGCGTTTCACGCTCTTTTTTGAGCAATATCGCCTGTTGGCCTTGCTTGGGGTGTTGCTGCTTTGTTTATCGGTGGCCATGCCTGGTGGTGCTGGCTTGGGCCCATCAGATCTGGTGAGCATGCCAGGCCAGATGTGTCTGTTGCTCTTCTAGGCCAGTCCTGAGGGGAGTGGTCGTTTTTTGCTGGTGGACTTAGCTAGGACTTAGCCCGCCTCTAAAAATGTTGTTGGCCCCTCCCCTGTCTTCAGTTTTTGTTGGCGCCAAGGCGAGTGAGCTCATTCAGGCGCTTATATCCAATAAAAAGCCGGCCTTGCAGGGCCGGCTCTAAGTGCTTGAGGCCAAATTTAGAAAGGGCCAGTTGGCGGCCCTCCCTTTCAATCACTCAGGGGCAGGAGCTTCGCTTTGGGGCACGCCGCGCAGGGTGAGGTTGATGCGGCCGCGGTTGTCGATTTCGCGCACGCGCACCGTTACCTGATCACCCACGTTCACCACATCTTCCACTTTTTCTACCCGGGCTTCGGAGAGTTGGGAGATGTGAATCATCCCTTCCTTGCCAGGCAGGATCTCCACGAAGGCACCGATCGGGATCACGCGGGTCACGGCACCGCTGAATACCTCGCCTTCGCTGATGCGACGGGTGAGGCCTTCGATGATGCGCTGGGCCTCTTCGGCGGCAGCGCCATCGTGGCTGGCAATCGTGACGATGCCGCCATCTTCGATGTCGATCTTGGTGTTGGTGCGCTCGGTGATGCCCTTGATCGTGCGGCCGCCGGGGCCGATCACGGTGCCGATCAGTTCTGGATCAATCCGGAAGCTGAGCAGGCGTGGGGCGTGGGGCGACATGGTGTCGCGGGGCTTGTCGATTGCCTCGAGCATTTTCTCGAGGATGTGCAGCCGGGCGGGGCGGGCTTGGTTAACAGCTTCAGCCACGGTTTTCATATTTAGGCCCGTGATCTTCATGTCCATCTGCAGGGCGGTGATGCCCTTTTCGGTGCCGGCCACCTTGAAGTCCATGTCGCCAAGGAAATCTTCGATGCCTTGGATGTCGGTGAGGATGCGTACCTCCTCGCCCTCCTTGATCAGGCCCATGGCGGCGCCGCTCACTGGTGCCTTGAGGGGCACGCCGGCATCCATCAGGGCGAGGGTGCTGCCGCACACCGAACCCATCGAGGTGGAGCCGTTGGAGCTGAGGCACTCCGACACCACGCGCAGCACGTAGGGGAAGGACTCCTTGTTGGGCAGCACGGGCACAATCGCCCGCTCAGCCAGGGCGCCGTGACCGATTTCGCGGCGGCCGGGGGAGCGCATCGGCTTGGTTTCGCCGGTGGAGTAGGGGGGGAAGTTGTAGTGGTGGAGGTAGTGCTTCTCGGTGGACGGGTTGAGGTCGTCCATTTCCTGGGAGTCGCTCGGGGTGCCGAGGGTGGCGCAGGAGAGCACCTGGGTGAGGCCGCGCTGGAACAACGCTGAGCCATGCACTCGCTTGGGCAGTACGCCGGCGGCGGCGCTGATCGGCCGCACTTCATCAAGGTTGCGGCCATCGACACGCTTGCCCTCCTGGAGGATCTGGGCGCGCATCAGCTTTTTGGTCAGGTCCTTGTAGCTGTTGCCAAGGGCCTTGCCGCTGGAGGCGGAGCGGATCGGGTCGTCTTCGGCTAGAGCGGCGATCTTCTCGCTCACCTCGGCCTTGATGGCGTCGAGCTTCTCGTCGCGTTCAGTTTTGGTTTGGGAGAACTGCTTGAGCACCTCACCGATGCCACCGGCACATTCCTGCTCAAGGAAGTTGGGCAGGGTGGGGTCGATGACCTGGGGTTCGGGGATCACCTGCTCGATGCCGAGCTCCTTGAGCAGGTTTTGCTGCGCCTTGATTAGTTCGCACACCGCTTCGTAGCCGAAGTCGATCGCCTCGATCACGTCCTGCTCGGGCAGCTGGTTGGCACCGGCTTCCACCATCACCACGCCCTGGGGCGTGCCAGCTACCACCAGATCAAGCTCGCTGCGCTCGATTTCGCGGAAGCTGGGGTTGAGCACGAAGTCGTCGCCGAGCAGGCCCACCCGCACGGTGGCCATGGGGCCATAGAAGGGGATGCCGGCCAGCAGGGTTGCCATCGAGGCGCCGGTGACGGCGAGCACATCGGGTGGCACGCGCTCATCGAGCGAGAGGCAGGTGGCCACGATCTGGATGTCGTCGCGCATCCAGCTGGGGAATAGGGGCCGGATCGGCCGATCGATCAGGCGGCAGGTGAGGATTGCCCGCTCAGAGGGACGGCCTTCGCGACGGAAAAAGCTGCCAGGGATGCGACCGGCGGCGTAGAGACGCTCTTCGTAATCGCAGGTTAGGGGCAGAAAATCGATGCCTGGGCGACCGCCGGAGCGGGTGGCGGTGACCAAAACCGAGGTATCACCACACTCAACCATCACCGAGCCCCCAGCCTGGGGGGCGAACCGACCGGTGGTCAGCCGGATCTCCCGACCATCGAAGGAGATCGACTGAGTTTGTCCTTGCACGTGCGCTTATGTCCTGTTGTTGTCAGGGACCATTCTCGCATTTAGGCCGTTACTACTGGGGCATCCTTCGCTTTTTATCGCGTTTATGGGCTTGCTTGGCCATAAAAAAAGCGCCCGTAGGCGCCTTTGGAATCTTTAGCTGATTACCAGGAAGACTTGACCACACCGGGCAGCTCACCCTTGTGGGCGCGCTCGCGCAGCTGGTTGCGGCACAGGCCGAAATCGCGGTAATAGCCGCGGGGCTTGCCGGTGGCCCAACAGCGGTTGCGCACGCGGTTGGGAGCGCTGTTGCGGGGCAGCAGCTGGATTTTGCGGTGGATTTCCAGACGCTCCATGGGATCTGCAGCGGCGTCGAAGGCTGCCTTGAGGGCAGAGCGCTTGGCGGCAAAACGCTCAACCATCTTCTTGCGCTTGACATCGCGCGCAATCATCGACTTCTTCGCCATGCGGCCTGAACTGCGATCGGATAAGTGCTTTCGAGCTTACCTTGCGGCGGTTCGGGCTACAGGGTGGGGCCAGATCAGCGCCCAAGCAGCTGCTGCACGACCGGCAGCTGGGAGGTGTCCTTGACGATTAGGACCACGCTTAAGCCAACCAGGAAGACAAAGCCCGACTGCATGAAAGCCATCTGAAAGCGCTCGGGCAGGGGCTTACCCCGCAGGCCCTCGAGCAGCAGAAACACAAACTGACCGCCATCGAGCAGGGGCAGCGGCAGGGCGTTGAGCACCGCCAGGTTGATCGAGATCAAGGCGGTGAAGATGAACAAGCTGCTGCCGCCCTGCTTGGCCAGCGACGCCCCCATCTCAACAATTTTTACCGGACCAGACACCTGGCCCGCGGTCTCGCCGAAGTGGGTGGCGAGGGTCACGAACCCTTCCACGGTGCGGCTGGTGAGGGCGGCGAAGTCGTGGTTGGCCTGGCGGAAGGGCTCCAGGGGCGTGCGGGCGGGACGGAAGGCCTCGGTGCCATTGGGTTGCAGCTGGGCGCCAATGCGGCCAACGCCGCCGAGATCGGCGGGGGTGAGCTGGAGGGGCAGGGTTTGGCCGTTGCGCTCGGCTTCCAGGCGCAGGGTTTGATCGGGGGCGGCCTTGATGCGCTCCACCAAGGCGGCAACGGCGCTTTGGCCGCCGCCAAGATCGCTGCCATTGAGGCTCAAGATGCGATCGCCCGGCTGGAGGCCTGCAGCTGCTGCGGCTAGGCCGGGTTGTACGCCACTCACCAGCACGCCGGGGCTGGCGCTGAAACCGGCGGGGATGCCGAGCACCAGGCCCTGGCCGAGCAGCACCGCATAGGCGAGCAGCATGTTGGCCAGCACGCCGGCGGCGATCACCAGGGCCCGCTGGGCTAGGGGCCGGTTGCTGAGCAGGTTGGGGTCGTTTTTGGGGATGGGGCTGTCTTCATCGTCATCGGGAAAAGCCACGAAGCCGCCCAGGGGAATGGCCCTTAGGGCGAATTGCACACCGCGGCGCTGGCGCTCAAACAGCACCGGCCCAAAGCCGATCGAAAAGCTGCTGACGCGGATCCCCTGCCAGGTGGCGGCAAAGAAGTGCCCCGCCTCGTGCACCACGATCAGCCCTGCCAGGATCGCTAGTGCTGTGAGAACGCCCATCCAGGCCCCGCTATTAATGCGTCCATTGTGCTGGGTTTGCCTGGGGGCAGGGGGGCGGCATGCACGCTTTGGCGCTGAACTAAGTCTTGGCTAAGTCCACTCGCTGCGGCCGTGGGTTCCCCGCCGAGCCCGGGCCGTGCCAGCAGCAGCGCGACCCCTAAGATCCCGCCTCAGCAGTAGTTGTTTTTACCTATATGAATCGCTTCTGGAGTGCCCTGATCTGCGCCACCTTGCTGCCACTTCCCGCAGCAGCAGAACCTCCACCGGCAGAGCCACCGGCAGAACAAAAAGCAGAGCAAGAAGCAGAGCAAGAAGCCCAAACCGAGGCGCTGGCGGCAGAGGCCCAGAACCCGATCTCAAATTTGGTCAGCGTTCCGTTTCAGTACAACCTCACCCCTGGCATCGGGCCCAATGAAAACCAAACCCAGAGCCTGCTGAATATTCAGCCAGTGGTGCCGTTTTCGCTCAGCCCGGATCTCACTTTGGTGACCCGCACGATCCTGCCGGTGCTGAGCCAGCCCACTGCTACGGGCAATCAAAATGGCATTGGCGATCTCAACCCCAGCTTCTTCTTCGTGCCCAAGGCTAGGGGCGCTTGGACCTTTGGTTTTGGCCCCACCTTGGTATTACCAACGGCTAGCGATAGCAGCCTGGGCCGGGGCAAGTGGTCTGCGGGGCCGGCGGCGGTGGCGGTGTACAGCAAGGGCCCCTGGGTGGCCGGGGCACTGCTGAACAACATCTGGTCGTTTGCAGGCAATAGCGATCGCAGCTCGGTGAGTGCTTTTTTGCTGCAGCCCTTCATTAATTACAACCTGCCCCATGGCTGGTATTTAGTGACCGCGCCGATCGTCACCGCCAACTGGCGGGCGGCCAGTGCTGACCAATGGATTCTGCCGGTGGGCGGCGGTGTGGGCCGCTTGTTTCGCATCGGCAAGCAACCGATTAATGCCTCGCTGCAGGCCTACGCCAATGTGGTGAAGCCTGACATTTTTGGTGATGTCACTATCAGGGCTCAGATTCAGTTTTTGTTTCCTAAGTAGGTGAGGCAGAACTATTCATAGTGGCTCCAGAGCCGCAGCACTTTGACGATGCGCTCGTTGTCGAGTACCTGGTATATCAACCGGCGCTGAATGTTGATGCGCCGTGAGCAGGCGCCGCGCAGATCACCAACAAGGGCTTCGTAGGGCGGTGGCTGTTGGTAGGGATCGTCCCGTAGGAGTCCCAGTAGGTTCTGGGCTTTCTGCTTGAGGGCCGGTGCTGCGCAGGCAAGTTTGCGGGCGTCTTTCTGAGCTTGCTTAGTGAATAGAACGGTCCAGCTCACCAGCCTGGTTCGCTGCTCAGCTCAGCAGGCGCGGTGGCCATGCCTTCAAGGATCGATTCGCGCATCCCTGGGATCGACCCCAGGTGCAGGGTCTCCTGGATGGCGCGCCAATCGTCTTCCGAGATCAGCACGGCATTGCTGCGTTTGCCGTTGATCTGCACCGGCTCATGGGACTGGCCCACTTCATCGATTAGCGCGTAGAGGCGCTTACGGGCTTCTGTGGCTGACACGCTGGCCATAGACTCCCCTCATGCGTACGTTAAAGCGTACCAGCCTCGCCCTTGAAACGCTGGTGCCCCGCTCCATGGAGCTGAGCTTGCAATGTGATTGCGTATCGAGGGGTTCGAGGTGATAGCGCCCATCAAGGCCAATACATAAACCGCTCCTTGTGCTGGGTTTGCCTCGGGCAGGGGGGCGGCATGCAATCTTTGACGCTGAACTAAGTCTTGGCTAAGTCCGCTTGCTTCGGCCGTGTGTTCCCCGCCGAAGCCGAGCTGTGGCAGCAGCAGCGCAACCCTTTAGTTGTGATTCAGTTAATGGTTCTTATTGGCCATAAGACCATCCTGCTGCGTATCGTCTGAAAACTGATTAAATTTTTTGCTGTTTGTGATTTCACGATCCTGGCCCAGATTCAGTTTTGGTTCCGGAAGTAAGTGAGGCAACACCGCTTTAGGCAGCTGCTGGCGGTGGCCACGGCGGTGCTGGTGGCCTCGCTTACGGGCGGCTGCGAAGGCTGGCTTGAGTCCCTTGGGCTTCCCTACAAAATCGAGGTCCCGCTCGCCACTTGGCCGGGCTACGAATACTTTTATTTGGCCAAGCGCAAGCGGTTGGCGGCGGAGCAGAGCCTGCGCCTAGACACGCGCGACTACCCCGATCCGCAGGCAATCGTGCATGCATACCTGCGCGGCGAGCTGGATGTGGCCCAGCTCACCACGGTGGAGGCGGTGGATATCTGCAGTAAGCAACCAAAACGCTGTCCGGTGGTGGTGCTGGTGCTGGATGAATCCCGTGGCGGCGACATGGTGGCCGCCCGGGCTGGCCTGCTCAGCGTCGAAGACCTGCGTGGCCGCAAGGTGGCTGTGACCCCTTCAACCCTGGGGCCTTTTGTGCTCAGTAGGGCGCTTGAGGAGGCGGGTATGGCCCTCAAGGACGTGAAGGTGGTGCCGATGCCGATGGGCGAGATGGCGGGGAGTTTGGCGTGGCGCAAGGTGGATGCGGCGGCGTTCTTTCCGCCATTCAGCGACTACGCCCTGCGGGTGGGTTTGGCTCAGGTGCTGTTTGACAGCAGTCGCATCCCCGGCGAGATCTTCGATGTGCTGGTTGTAGATCCGCTGTTTGCATTGCACCACCGCGACGATCTGGCCCGGCTGCTGCGCACCTGGCAAGCCGCCCATGAATATGCCGATCGCCACCCAGATGAGGCGGATAAGTTGATGGCATTTAGGGAGAAGTTGAGCGTGCCGCGCTTCCGCCAGGCTGAGCAGGGGCTGGTTTATCACTCGTTGCAGGAGCAGGTGCCTTTACTGGAGCCGGGCGGGGTGCTGGCCCAAAACCTCAAGGCGGTGCAGCAGGTGCAGGTGGAGCTGGGCTTAATGAAGCCCGGTGCGCCTCTTCCCCGGGTCGACGATGCACCGCTGCGCCAGGCGCTGAATCAGCCCTGAACGGTTGCGGGCGCACGGTTTTTGGGCTGGCTGAAGAACGGGGCTTATCGGCAGCAGGGTCACCCCAACCGGCTTGCCGAGCTCATCAAAATCAACAATCAGGTTGTCGCTCAGGGCTTCGGAGCTGCTGCTCACCCGATCGGCAAGCTCGATGTAGAGGGTGTCGGTATCTGGGAAATAGCGGATTTTCATGGCGCAGGGGGGCGCCATGCACTTTTTGGAGATGAACTAAGTCTTGGCTAAGTCCACTCACTGAGGCCGTGTGTGGTTCCACTCAGCAGATGTTTGCCGTTTGGCTGGGCACCCCAGCTATTGAGCCGTCGCCTCCCTTTAGGCCGCGAACGGGTATGATCATATTGAGCATCTTATCAACCATGGCCGTCGCGTCATCTCCTTTTGAACGCGTCACGTTTTGAACGCGTCACGGTGACGATGCCGGCGGAGTTAGTTGCTGGCGTTGATCGCTACGAGCGCAACCGCAGTCGCTTCATCACAGAAGCCGTGCGTCATGAACTGAAGCGCCGTCGGCACCTGGAGCTGCTGCGATCACTCGACGAACCCCATCCCGACAGCCTGGCCACCGCCGCTTTGGGGCTGGAGGCCTGGGCTGGGGCGCTGCCCACAGAAGACAGCGATCTGCTCGACCCCACCGCAGGCCTGCCCTTGCGCTGGAGCGCCAATCAAGGCTGGCAAGAACCAGTGACATGAACCTGGCTAGAGGCACTTTGGTGCTCGTTGACCTGGAGCCAACGCTGGGCCATGAACAACAGGGGACTCGGCCTTGTGTGGTGGTGAGCGACGCGGCTGTTAACTGCAACCAGAGCTTTCCCCTGATCGCGGTGGTGCCGGTCACAGGCACTCCTGCCCAAGGGGCGCTCTATCCAGCCTTGGCACCTGGATCCAGCGGACTCACCAAGCCATCGACAGCCCTGGTGGATCAGCTGAGCTCCATCGACAAGCAACGCGTCCGCAGGCGCTATGGCGAGGTGTCACCAGAAGAGCTTGAGGCCATTGACGCGGGCTTGTGTCTGTATCTGGCCCTTGAGCCCCAGCCGTGACTCACCCAGCTGGTCGGCAAAAGCCCCATCAAGAGGCCGGCGAAAACCGGATTAGAAACTCCGCATTTACTGCATTAAGATGCCGGTGTTTCCCGCATCAGCGAGCCTGAGTGCCTGCCTACAGCCCCCGGATCGTGGATGGCGAACTGCGGGAGCTGTTGGGATCCGCAGGTGCTGTGGTGATCGAAGGGCCTAAGGCCTGCGGCAAGACGATGACGGCCTCGCAGCAATCCGCCTCCCGCGTGTTGCTCGACATCGACCAGGCCGCGCGGCAGGCCTTGGCGGTGGAGCCGAGGCTGGTGCTGGAAGGAGCAAGGCCGCGACTGCTGGATGAGTGGCAGGTGGCACCCGAGCTCTGGAATCAGGTGCGCAGGGCCGTCGATGCCTCCGAGCAGCCCGGCCAGTTTCTGCTCACCGGCTCAGCGGTGCCGGCGGAAGATATCAGCCGCCACACCGGCGCCGGCCGTTTCGGGTTCTTGCGCATGCGGCCCATGAGCTTGTTCGAATCTGGAGTGTCCAACGGCGCCGTGTCGCTGCGTCAGCTGTTTGCTGGCGAGGTGCAGACCGTGGCGGATCCAGGGCTGAGCGTGCAGGATCTCGGTGCGCTGATTGCGCGCGGCGGATGGCCCGCGCAGCAGAGCAGACCTCTGAAAGCGGCGAGCCGGGCCGCCCGCGACTACCTCGAGCAGGTGCGGCAGATTGACATCAGCCGAGTGGATCGCCGCCGCGATCCAGCCAGAGTGGGGGCACTGTTGCGCTCTCTCGGGCGCCATTGCGCCACTGAGGCCAGGCTCTCAACACTGGCCGCCGATGTCGCCCTGGATGAGCGCACCGTGACGGCTTATCTGCAGGCGTTGGAGCAGCTGATGGTGATCGAAGATCAGCCCGCCTGGGCTCCCCATCTGCGCTCGAGGGCGCGGCTGCGCAAGGCCCCAAAGCGTCATTTCGTCGACCCATCGCTGGCGCTGGCGGCCAGCGGGGCTGCTGCGGAGCGATTGCCGGAGGATTTTGAATGGTTCGGGCAGTTGTTCGAATCACTCGTGATCCGCGATTTGCGCGTGCTCAGCCAACCCCTGGAAGGAGAGGTGTTGCACTACCGCGATGACTACGGGGTGGAGGCGGATGCGATCGTGCAGCTGTGCGATGGGCGCTGGGGCGCCATCGAGATCAAGCTCGGCGAGGGGCAGGTTGACGAGGCCGCCGCCAACCTCAAGCGCTTCTCAGACCAGATCGACAGCCAACGCTCGGGGTCAGCGGCGTTTCTGGCCGTGATCTGCAGCAAGGGGTACGGCTATCGCCGGCCCGATGGGGTTGTGGTGGTGCCGGTTGGTGCCCTTGGGCCGTAGCCAGCCTCCTGCAGTGGGCTAGAGAGCCACTGGAAGTTGAGTTTTGAAGGGCTCGGCCAGGAGTTTGGCCAGGCCTGCTGCATTGCGGATGTCTACGCAGAGAAGGGTGGCACCAATGAATTCAAGTGTGTAGCCATCCCCTTCGAGTACCAGATCGGGAATGCCACGCAGGCTGGGATGGCGAAACAGGATGGCCCCGTTTTCGCCATCCACCAGACGCTCCATTCCTTCCAGTTGGGTGCTCAGGTGTTGGGCTTGATCCATCTTCCTGCTCCCAGGCCGTTGGTCACGGTGCGTTGGTCGGTGGGATATGTGGTGATCACCCGTTCCCCATCTTGGCTGAGAATGGCGATCCATGGGCGGTCTTCCCAGTCGGAGACAACCACAGTGGCTGCTGTGCTGAGGTCCAGATGCCGCTGGCCTTGCTTAAGAGCGGCTTGCCAGCTGTTCAGGCGATCACCGTTGATTTCGTAAGTCTCAAGCTTGTCGATCGCGTGCTTGCTTAGCTCCATGGGCTCCCCCCATCACCCCGCACCGATCGTGTCGCCACCGAAGTAAGGCACCAGGGCGGCGGGGAGCTTGACGGAACCATCAGCCTGCTGGCCGGTTTCGAGTAGGGCGGCCATGGTGCGGCCGATGGCGAGGCCGGAGCCGTTGAGGGTGTGGAGCAGGCGGGTGTTTTTGCCATCTTTGAAGCGGATGGCGGAGCGGCGGGCTTGGAAGTCGTTGCACACTGAGCAACTGGAGATCTCGCGGTAGGAGCCGGCGCCGGGCAGCCACACCTCGAGGTCGTAGGTGCGGGCTGCGGAGAAGCCCATATCACCGGTGCAGAGCTCGATCTTGCGGTAGGGCAGCTCGAGGGCTTCCAGCACGGCTTCGGCGTCAGCGGTGATCTGCTGGTGGGCGGCGGAGGAGTGGTCGGGATGGCAAAACCAGTAGAGCTCCACCTTGTTGAACTGGTGCAGTCGGATCAGGCCACGGGTGTCGCGGCCGTAGCTGCCGGCTTCGCGGCGGAAGCAGGGGGTGTAGGCGGCGTATTTGAGCGGCAGCTGCTCAGCGGGAATCACCTCGTCGCGGTGCAGGGAGGTGACTGGTACCTCGGCGGTGGGGGTGAGCCAGAGGTCGTCGTCGGCGCAGCGGAAGCTCTCCTCGGCGAATTTGGGCAGCTGGCCTGAACCCGTGAGGCTGGCGGAATTCACCAGGATCGGCGGCATCACCTCGCGGTAGCCCTTGGCGGTGTGCAGATCGAGCATGAAGCTGATCAGGGACCGCTCCATGCGGGCGCCAGCACCCATCAGGGTGATGAAACGGCTCTGGGCGATCCGCACGGAGCGTTCGGTTTCAAACAGCCCCAGCCGCTCGCCGATCTGCCAGTGCTCCTGCAGGCCAGCTTCGGTGCGGGGGCTGCCCCAACGCTTGATCTCGATGTTGTCGGCTTCGCTGCGACCATCGGGTGCCTCGGGCGAGGGCAGGTTGGGCAGGGCTGATAGGGCATCACGCAGCTGCAGCTCCATGGCTTTTTCCTGCTCCTCGAGGGCCGCTACCTGCTGCTTGATGGCGTTGCCCTGGTCGCGCAGGGCCTGCACCTCGGGACTGTTTGGGGCAGATCCGCCTTGAATCAGCTGCCCCACGGCCTTGCCGATGCGGTTGCCCTCGGCTTGAAGGTTGCTGCGCTGCTCCTCGAGATCGCGCTCCTGGCGGGCGATCTGCTGCAGCGGAGCGAGGTCTAGCGCCATGCCCCGACGGGCCAGCTGGGTGGTGATCAGCTCAGGGCTGTCGCGCAGAAGGCGCTGGTCAAGCACGGCGGCTGAATGTGGTTATCGTAATTTTAAGTGGCGACGCATCAACTACGGCGTTGGAGGAATTTCCAATCCTTTAAAGTGGATTGGACATTGGAATTCCTAGCATTGCTTGGCGCTCGCTTTGATGGGTAGTTTGCGAATTTGTCCGGAGTTTGCAAAAAAAACGCCCCTCCACTTAAAATAGAACACGATCAGCATCACGGGTGGTTGTCACAATGGTCGCTCACAACTCTAAAAGTCGAAGCCGATCCGGGCTTGCTGGCTTGAAAAGCTATAGGGACAGGTCGCAATATTTGAGCCTCTCGCTTAACCAGGTGGTATCAATAAGAAATCTTCTCGCTACATCTGCTAACCAAAAAAGAGCAGGTAACATTGTATTAGCGCTCATTCTTGCTGCTGCCGTAATAGCTACCGGCGCGGCAATTGTATTGCGCAGTCAGGGCTCGTATCTAGGGTCATTTTTCTCCTCAGAAAGCAAAGAGTCTCGCGAAGCTGCTTTGTATGGCCAGCAAGCCATAATTAGCGAATTGGCAAGGACGCCAAATCGTGGATTGCTTCTGGGAAGATCTACAACTACTGGTGGTTTGTTTGCTCCTAGTTCCTGGGCTGCTTCATCTGGCAACCCCGGGCAAAATCCGTGTTCTCTTTCGTCGTCGACCGGTTCTCCGGTCGCTCCAACATCTATAAGTGGCGTCACGACTACATCTAAAGCTGCTGTCAAAAATCAGTCAGACAAGAGTTACTGGCTCCGTTCAGTAGAGTTTAAAAACGAGGCAATTACTGGATCTAGAAGCGCAATTAAATTTAGTAGATCTAACGTGTCCTCTAACTGGAATTCCGCTACAACGGGATCTTATTCGGCATCTGCTGTAAATCTTCAAGGGGCTACCAAAGCCTATATTGAATTAGAAGTAGAAGGTGAATCTGTTCAAGCCGGGAAAACATCAATCTCGAGGATTAAAAAAGAATACGAAGTTGTGCCAAAATGCTGCGGGCGCTCCTTTGGTTACACTTTTGCCAGCCTCGCGGCTCCGACGGCAAGTTTTGGACAGGATTTGAGATCATGTCCCGCTTTTGGCCAAGGAATTTTAAATCTGGTTACAGGTGCGAATGGAAACGGAGTGTTTAATACTACAGGTGGAGCATTTGATTTATGGGAAAATAGTATTGGTACCAATCAAGACCTAGCAGTAACTTTAAATCCCAACGATGTTAAAAGCCTTGACGCAGATACCAGTCTAGCGGGTTCTACTCAAAAATTGCCGCCACAGATTGCGCTTCCTAGTGGCGCATCTATTAGTAATTCAGGTTGTATTACTGGCCAAGTTGCGCTGCCTGCAGCTGGGTTAAGCCCTCCTTCACAAGCATGTACGGGTTCAACAACAGCTGAAACTATTTATCAAGAGCAAACCGGATCTGCCCGTCCAAATTATTCAGGAAAAGGTAAGAATAGAGTGCTTATAAGTTATTCGGGTTGTGGGCCTAATGAGTACAGTGTGAATCCCAATACGGCGCCTCAGCTTCCTTCGGGAGCCATATTAACAGATCGATCACAACAAAATCTAGCTAATCAATCCCCCAGTCCAGACAGGTGCTACCTTCTCTCGAGTAGAACAACAGCTCCAGCTCCTTACTGTACTCAAGTTACCACTGCGAATGGTTCAGAATTTTATTGCAAGATTCGTTATGTTGACATTAGTGGCAATAGCAATGTTAGTGTAGACACAACTGGTGGAAATGTAACGCTATTGTTTACAGATGGCGACACGACGGGTTCGATACTTGGAGGTACGGCAGCTTTTGGGGGAAATGGTGGATTCGAGCATGTCGTCAATGGGAGCACTGCTGCTTTAGCTGATGCTTTCAGGTTTAGAGTTGTCAACAATGTTCTTGGAAGTGACTTTCAGCTTAAAGGCGCTGCTGGGGCTCTTGCGGGCTTTTTTGACCTTCGATATTCCGATGTATTTATAAGCGGTGGTGGAGGAAATGCCAATGTCAATCTTTCTGGGATAGTATGGACTAATAATTTGGATATAGCTGGTAATGTAACCCTTGTAAATCCACCGTCTGGTAACTGTACTGATCCAAATCCGGCTGCTGGCTCTACATGCGCATTACTTAGTGCGCTTTATCCAAAGCTGTTTGACGGCGATCCTACAAATGATGATATTACTCCGGCCAATGATTGGACTCCGCGTAGCGTATTTAGTCTTAACTTATTTCAATAATGACGATTGATATGACTTACGTGGCTTTAAAAGGCAGTTGCCGCCCATTTCTTGATTTGCTTTGGATGCCTAGTTGGCGTCGTAGTAGAGTTTCGGCAGTCTCTTCTAGTCCTTCGAACTTTCTTGAAAAGGTTGCAAAAGCCAGTTCGTCTGGTGCTGGATTTACCTTTGTAGAGGTATTGATGACTGTTGTGATTGTGGCAGTGGCCGCTGTAGCAGCTGCGGTCAGCACAAATGTGGCTGTTAGATTTTCAAATAAAGCACTTGATAGTACGCGTATTGATTCTCTCATCGATCGAGATATTGCTTCCCTAGAGAGGGCTTCATTCCAGTACACATATTGCACGGGAACATATAAGTGGGATTCTTCCCCATGCGGGTCCGCGGCTCCAGGTTCGCAAAATTACTATTTCCCTCTTGCTACTCCATCCTCTTCGGCGAATGCAGTCAATTTTGGTGCTGCTTGCACAGGCGGCACGATGACAAATTCATTGACAGACGCTATTAATGGAGGAGATAGCACTCTTGCGTTATCCCCTTCTGCGACAGCTCTTGGAATCTCAAGGGAGGTTACTCTTGATAGTGCCAGTGCTCATCGTCTTTTAATTGAGTATAGGTTGAATAATTCAGTTAAGCGACAAAGGGCTGTGGTGCCTGCCGCGGCATATTGGTGTCCAGATACGGAACCACTACTATAATTACTATGCACCTGTTTTCCCCCTATCCAAGATCTGGAAGCCCGAACAATGCGCTACGCCGATGCAAAAGCTCTGAGTGTGGCCTTTCTCTGGCTGAACTTCTTATCGTAATTGTAATCTTAGGGATATTTGCCGCCATAACTTTAGAGTCATATAATTCTTTTCAGCGAAGAGAGCGCGTCAATGCAGTCGCCCTTTCTATCTACGGCTGGTTGAATGAAGTAAGGCAGGCTAGTCTTCGCCTTCAAGACTCTGGCTGTATGGTTACTTTTGCAAGCGGCAGTATTGCTGCTGGGCAGCAGCTGGCAAGTGTTGAGACCGGCTCGAGTTGTGCTGCGATTTTGGGGGCTAACTCTAGCCTTGTTCTTGATCGAGATTTGACCAATGGGTTAATTACTCAAATAGGCCCATCTGTACTTTCTGTCACATACACTCCTAGGACGTTGTCCACGAATGTCTCAGATATTACCATTGGATTGACTGTAGATGCTAAGGCCCCGCAGCGCTGCTTACTTGTTTCTGCTGTATCTGGCTCTATTCAGGTCGGCCGTAACAATTCATCTTCCTCAACGACGGGTGTTTGCTCCTATTCCACTCAGCGTAGTATTTGACGTGAAGTATTCCGTCGGCCTCCGTTCTTATTTCAGGCTTTTGGCTAAATCAGGGAATGGCTACTCCCTTGTCGAGCTCTTGGTTGTAGTCGTCGTGATTGGAATAATCTCTCTTGCTCTGACTAGTTTCCTTTCCACCCAGCTGTTTGAATCATTGCGATTCGAAAAGGCTAGTCGAGAGACTGACGACGCGTCCCGTGTCCAACATCTTTTGGATACGGAGGTGTCTGAATCGGATGATGTTCTTTATCCTGGTTCGGTTACTGTCCCTGCTGTTTGCGGAGCTGGGGATCTCGTTTTCGCGCTTGACATTCCTAATCAATACAATGTAGCCACCGGATTGCCTAATTATTACAGAACATATTATCTTACTGGTGCATCGGGCGGGATTACCCGTTGTGGCAAGCCTGTTGTCGCGACTGGTGCTCTTGATTTTGCTTCCAGCGATGTCAGCTCGTCAATCTCTTCAAATATTTCGTTGGAAGTGGTGGCCTCGGGCTCTGGAGCGGAAGTACTCGAGTACAGGCTTTCGAGCTTAAATGGCCGGATCCTGGTTGATGGAAGAGCTTATGGGCAGGCTGAGGCGATCCGATGATGGTTGTCTATCAAAAATCTAATATTTAGCCTTAGATATCTTAGGAATAAGTTCAAAGAACCTGCACCACCTCTGATACCTCAGGAATTGCCTCCCGCAGCTTGCGCTCGATGCCCATCTTCAGCGTCATCGTGCTGCTGGGGCAGCTGCCGCAGGCTCCCTGCAGGCGAACTTTCACGATCGGGCCGTCGATTTCCACTACTTCCACGTTGCCGCCGTCGGCCATCAGGTAGGGGCGCAGCTCATCGAGGGTGCGCTCCACGTTTTCCAGCGTCAGGGCGTGGGGATCTTGGGCGGGGGCTGCGGGGGTGGTTTCGCTGCTCATTGGGGCCAGCCTGCATGGCTTTCCAGTTTAGGACGGTTGGGCCTGCGCCTGGCTTAGTCCAGGTGGAAATGGGCGAATAGGTTTGCGGCTGGGTCCTGCCGACCGTTGGTGCGCCAGCGAGTTACCAGCTCTTTGAGGCTTTTTTCATAGCGCCGCCGCTTCTGCGCGATCCGGCCCAGATAAAGCACCCCTGGGATGATGCCTGGTATCAAAAGCAGCAGGCCGATCCAGATGTCGCGCCTGTGGTAGCCCTTAGCCGGGAACCTACGGCCACTGCTGATCGCCCAGGCCAGCGCCCGGATTTCCTCGGGGAGATTGCGGTAATTACGTTTATTTGATTGGTCGTTTGCATAGGGCGTGATCTCCAGCTTTGCCTTGCGGGTCATATCCCGCGCAATCTGACGCCGCACGCCGATCACCTCCCTTGCCTTAGCCAGGGGCACCCGGGCAATCATCTGGCCCTTGGCAGTCATCAGCGTGAAGCTGGTCGCACTGATGCGCGACTGCTCCAGGGAGCCATACGTGCCATCAGCCAGCTTGCCCTCCTCCCTTGCCACATCCTGGGCTGCGGCAAACAGCAGGTTCAGACCCTCCTCCCGATTCACTAGCCGGCGCTCGTCTCGGGCTTGCGGCTTGGGAAGGTGCGGCTGATCCATGGATATAGCGCTGGCTGAAAACTAACTTTCAATCCTATGCCTTATAGAGTTATTCGCATGCAGTTGGGGGCGATTCCTCGATTGGTAGGTCAGCTGGCCGTTTCGCCCCAGGTTTCCGTCTCCTAGGCTGGCGGGAGCACCCATGAAGCCTCCGCCGGCACGATGACTGACGTTCCCGTTCAGCGGATCCGTAATTTCTGCATCATCGCCCACATCGACCACGGGAAATCCACCCTGGCCGACCGGCTGCTGCAGGACACCGGCACCGTTGCGGCTCGCGACATGCAGGCGCAGTTTCTCGACAACATGGAGCTGGAGCGTGAACGCGGCATCACCATCAAGCTCCAGCCCGCCCGTATGGAATACACCGCGGCCGATGGTGAGAGCTACATCCTCAACCTGATTGATACTCCCGGCCACGTTGACTTTTCCTATGAAGTAAGCCGTTCATTGCAGGCTTGTGAAGGCGCCCTGCTGGTAGTAGATGCCAGCCAGGGCGTGGAAGCCCAAACCCTGGCCAATGTCTACCTGGCGCTTGAAAACAATCTTGAGATCATTCCTGTCCTAAACAAGATTGATCTGCCTGGCGCCGATGCAGACCGCATCGCGGAAGAAATTGAAGCAATCATCGGGCTCGATTGCTCCAATGCAATTCATTGCTCAGCAAAAACTGGTCTCGGGGTGCCCGAAATCCTCCAGGCTGTGGTGGATCGGGTGCCGGCTCCCGCCGACAAAGTGGCTGAGCCGCTGCGGGCCTTGATATTCGACTCCTATTACGACGCCTACCGGGGCGTGATCGTGTATTTCCGTGTGATCTCCGGTTCGATCAGCAAGCGCGACAAGGTGCTACTGATGGCCAGCGGCAAGGTAGTGGAACTCGATGAGGTGGGCGTGATGGCGCCCGATCAGCGCCAGGTGGATTCACTCCATGCCGGCGAGGTGGGTTACATGGCCGCTTCTATCAAGGCCGTTGCCGATGCCCGCGTTGGCGACACCATCACGCTGGCAGCCAATCCTGCCGCTGAGCCGTTGCCCGGTTACACCGAGGCCAAGCCCATGGTGTTCTGCGGGCTGTTTCCCACCGACGCCGACCAATACCCTGATCTACGCGAAGCCCTAGACAAGCTGCAGCTTTCCGATGCCGCGCTCAAATATGAGCCGGAAACCAGTAGCGCCATGGGCTTTGGTTTCCGTTGTGGCTTCCTTGGCTTGCTGCACATGGAGATCGTGCAGGAGCGGCTGGAGCGGGAATACAACCTTGATCTGATTGTTACCGCGCCATCGGTGATCTATCAGGTGAACATGCTTGATAACACATTGATGATGGTGGACAATCCCGCCACCCTGCCCGACCCGCAAAAGCGTGAATCCATAGAAGAGCCCTATGTGAAGCTCGAGATTTACACCCCCAACATCTATAACGGCGCCCTGATGGAGCTGTGCCAAGAGCGGCGCGGTGAATTTATCGATATGAAATACATCACCACCGACCGGGTGACTCTCCACTACGAGATGCCGCTGGCGGAGGTGGTTACAGACTTCTTTGACCAGATGAAGTCGCGCACCAAGGGCTACGCCTCAATGGAATACAGCCTGATCGGCTACCGCAAAAATGAGCTGGTGCGTCTTGATGTATTGATCAATGGCGAGAAGGCCGACCCGCTCACCACCATCGTGCACCGCGATAAGGCCTACAACGTAGGCAAGGGTTTGGTGGAGAAACTCAAGGAGCTGATCCCCCGCCAGCAGTTCAAAATTCCAATCCAGGCCTCGATCGGCAGCCGCATCATTGCCTCCGAAAGCATCAGCGCCATGCGCAAAGATGTGCTAGCAAAGTGCTATGGCGGCGACATCTCCCGCAAGAAAAAGCTACTGCAAAAGCAAGCCAAGGGCAAAAAGCGCATGAAGGCCATGGGTAAAGTCGATGTGCCCCAAGAGGCCTTCATGGCCGTTCTCAAGCTGAACCAGTAGGGCGCTGTGGCTACTGTGTTGTGTGACGAGGCCGCCAGCTTTGGTCTGAATGGTTTAAGGGGCTGAACGTTTGCCCTCCTGAATTCTGTACAGGCTGTACGGAATTCAGGCGAGTGCTGCGAACCAGGCGGCCAGGTCGTCTGGTCCCTGAAAATCGAGCAGGGCTTCCGCCAAGGCCTCGAGTTGCTCCAGCGGCAGTGCCTCGATCTGGGCAGTGGTGGCGGCGCTCAGTGGGCCGCAGCGGCGGCTCAGCAGACGCAGGGTGACGCGGGCTTCTCCTCGGGCTTCTCCCCGCGCTTCTCCTTCGGCGAAGCCAATGCCGACGATCTCTTTGTAGATGCGGCTTTGGGTGAAGTCTTCAACGGTGATGCCGCCCATGGCGCATACCTCCGGGATAGATCGGGTTGGAAAGCGTGTTACCAAGATAGCGGCGATCACATCATCGAGCTCCGCTGTCCAGGGCATGCTCTTGGCTGCCGCTTGCTGACGCAAGAGCCAGAGATGCGTTGGGCGGCCAGTGCTCAGGCAGCAGTTCCACCCAGCGCACGCGATGCTCCAGAAATTTAGCCACAGGCTCCACTGCCCCGAAATGGAGCTGACGCGACGGGGCGATCACCACCACTCGCCAAGCATTGATGCTTGGCTCCTGCTGCAGAAGGCGCGCTGATTCGGCGTAAAGGCGCCGCAAAAAGCCGGCATCGGCAGCCATCTGGGCCTCGAGGATCAAGGCCGGCAGGTCGGGTCGATCGGCTGGAGGCAGAAAGAGACCGTCGAGTCGATATTCGCGTTCTTTCAGTGCGGGTGCTGAAAAGGTGTGACCCGCAGCGTCAGCAGGAAGCCCCTCAACTAGCGAGAGGATCCGGTCGGGATTGTTCTGGAACAGCCAGAAGAACAGCTTGTCGGAGAGCATTTAAGAATCTTGTACAGTCTTCGACGGCCCTAGGTGCCAGCACTAATGGCTGCGTCGTAGCAAGCGGCGAGCTCTGCAACTGGTAGGGGTTTGCTGAATAAATAGCCTTGGAAGTATTTAATGCCTAGTTTGCGTAGGGCTTGGAAGGTTGCCTCATCTTCTACTCCTTCTGCTACTAGGTGTAGGGGCATCTGGGTGGACATGCCAGCGATCACTTCGACGATCTGGCGGGCGTAGGGATCGGTGTGCAGAGCTAGCACAAAGGAACGATCGATTTTTATCTCGTTTGGCTGCAGCGTATTGATCAAGTTGAGCGAGGAGTAGCCGGTGCCGAAGTCATCTAGCGACAGCTCGATGCCAGCGGCGCGTAAGGCCTGCAGATTTGCTTCAGTGGTGGCGGAGCGATCCAGAATTGATGCCTCTGTGATCTCGAGCGTCAACCTTTTGGGATCGACGCCGGTGCGCTCCAGCATGCCCAGCAGCCTTGCCTGCAGCTGCGGATCACTTAATTGCGACGGGCTCACGTTGCTGGAGAGCCTCAGCCCAGGCTGTTGCAGGGCGCCATCAAGGGCTAGGAAGCCATCGAGGCTCAGCTGGAACAGGTGCTCACCCAGCTCCCGCATCATGCGGTAGCGCTCGGCGATATCGAGAAACACATCTGGGCCGATGAAGCCCCGACTGGGGTGCCGCCAGCGGGCCAAGGCTTCTACGCCGCGCAGCCTTTGCTCCTTATCCACCACCGGTTGGAAAGCCATGCTCAAGCCGCCTTGGCGCAGGGCATCTTTGAGGTCGGCGTAGAGCTGGTAGTCGTCGTAGCTGCCTTTGGCAGTGGCTACATCGAATACGGCTACGCGGGCGTGCTGCTGGCTCTTGGCTTGATCCATCGCCAGGTCGGACTGGCGCAGGATTGCTTCTGGATCGCTGGAGTCGGGATCCACCACATTTACGCCAATGCTGATATCGATATCGATGCTCACATTGCCGAGGTTGGCTAGCTCCTCAAACATCGCCATGATCCGGCAGGCAAACAAATGGGCGTGGGCCTTGAGGGTTTGCTCGGAGTTGCTCTTAATCGCCGATAGATCCATCAGCACCGCAAATTCATCACCACCTAGGCGGGAGAGGAAATCGCCAGCTCGAATTGTGTCTTTGAGCCGCTGCGAAACCGCTACCAGCGCCCGGTCGCCGGTGGCGTGGCCGTAGGTGTCGTTGATTGCTTTGAACTTATCGACATCAATAAACAACACCGCAAAGCGCTTACGCGAGCGCTTGGAGCGGGCTGATTCGATCTGCACCTGCTCAATGAAATGACGCCGATTGGGCAGCTGGGTCAGTGAATCGAGTAGCGCCAGCGACCGCGCTGATTCCAGCAGCCACTCCATGCGGCTGGCCAGTTGGTTCACCTTGAAGTTGATCTCACTGCGCTTAAAGCTGTCGGGTGGCATGCCCAGCTGCTGCAGCACCGCATCGAGGTTGCGGCTGGTCTGCCGCAGCCGCCGGCTCGACTTGTGCTCCAGCTGCAGTTCGCGCAGGTTTTGGCGCCGCCGCTCCAGCATCACTTTGGCGCGCACCAGCAGCACCACCGCCACCAGCCCGGCGAACACCAGTAGGTCGCGGCCCAAGTACCAGGCCAGTACTGACGTGAGCAGCAGCAGCGCCAGTAGCAATGGCTTGCGCATTTGCGAGCGCGGATGCTCCCGTCGCTCCTGCTTCCACCAGGACCGCACCGGTCGTTGCAGCAAAGCTCGCACCGGGGGGCGCATTTGATCTCACTAGTGGCCGCAAATTAGCGCCGCTTCAAGGATTTTGCCGCCCGTGGGAACACTGATCGCGTCGTTGTGCGCCAGGTGCCCCATGGCCCGGTTCCCCCGTTCCCTAGCTAGTCCCCCTCCAATGGCGGCTGGTTTTGTGTTGCCCCTCTCTGCCACAGCCTCGCTGCTGCTAGTGCTGAGCAGCGTTTCGCTGCAGGCTGCGGCCCTGCAGGCCCGCAGCCAGGTGCAGGCTGGCCAGCGGTTGCGGCAGGCGGAAGATCAGTTGATGTCGGCGGCCCAACACCTGCTGGCGGCGCCAGCTACCCCCGCCGTGGGCCAAACCGGCCAGGTGGGCCCGGTTGCCTACCGCTTGGTGGCTTTTGATGGCCCCCATTGGGATGGCGCACATGCTGCAGGTGGCCTGCAGCGGGGCCGAGCTGCCGCCACCTTGGAACTGCAGCCCACCGCTGAGCAGCCCCGCGCCCTGCGGGCGGCCTATGGCCTGGAGCTGGCCCGCACCATTACGCCCGATGGCCCCGGCAGCCAGCAGCTACTGGCAGTGCGGGAGCTGGGCTTGCGCGGTCGCACCAGCCAGGGGGTGGCGCCATGAACTTGGTAGAAGCGATGGTGGCCTCGGCCATGTTTGTGACCTCGTCTAGCTGCTCCTTGCAGTTGTGGTCGGGCAGCGCCAGCTGGGCGCGTCAGGCGGAAGCGCAGCAGCAGCAGGCGGCCCAACTGGAGGCAGCCCTCCTGGCTAGCCAGGCCCAGCTCACGGCCCTGGCCGGCACAACGATCGCCGCTGATTGCACGGCCGCCAGCAGCTGGCTTGTGGCCCATTTGCAAAGCCTCCCCAGCGGCGAGGGCATCGTGCGCCAGGTGAGCACCGAGCCCGGGGCCCTGGTGCGGTTGCAGGTTGCTGGTGCTGGTGGTGTGCAGCGCCAGCGCTGGCTAAGCCCAGCGGCCTACGGCTTGTGTGGATCGCAACCTGCAGCGGAGCCGAGCGATGCAACGACCTGACTCAGGCTTCAGCCTGGCCGAGCTCCTGGTGGCGGTGGCGGTGCTGGGCTTGCTGGCCAGCCTGGCCATAGATGGCGGCCAGCGCAGCCTGGCGCGGATGAGGGTGGAGGCGGCCAGCCGCCGGCTCGGGGTGGGCCTGGAGGCTGCGCGCCGGCAAGCCCAGAGCCAAGGCCAGCCCTGTGCTCTTGAGCTCGGTGCCAGCGGTTGGAGCGAGCCCAGTGGCGGCAGCCTGGCCGGCTGTCTGACGGCAGTGGTGGCCAGCAGCGAGCAGCAAGACAGCGACGCCGTGACGCTCCAGCACAACCTGCCCGGGGCCCTGCGTTTCAGCAGCAACGGACTGATTCTCGATGGCGGCACGGTGGTGATCGCTGCGCCTGGCACGGAACTGCGCCGCTGCCTGGTGGTGTCACTGCCGCTGGGGGTGAGCCGCCTGGGTCGCTACACCGGCCCCCTGGACGGCCCACCCAGCAGCAGTGCCTGCCTTGCCGATGGGGCTCTATGAAAGCGATTGCCAAGGCAAACGCCAGGGGCTTTTCCCTGGTGGAGCTGCTGCTTGCTCTTTTGATTGGTTGCTCGTTAAGCGGGCTGCTGTTGCAGGCTGTTTTGGCCGAGCTCAGCAGCGGTCAGCGCTTTGCTCGGCTGCTGCGCGAGCGGGCCGTGGCCCGGCGCACGCTGGAGCTGGTGCGGGGCGACCTGCTCCAAGCCCGGGGCCTCGCCGATCCCGCCGGGCTGGCGCCGGCCTGCAACCTGGCGGGCCGCAGAGTGGTGCTGCATCTCGATACTGCCTCTGGACCGATCACCTATTCATTGGGCAAGCCGGCTGAACCGATCTGGCGGGGCCAGGTGCTGATGCGCTGCGGACCGGCCTATGGCCTGCATGGCGAGCTGGGCAGCGGGGCGGCGCAAAACCGAGTGGTGCTCGATGCCCTGGCGGCCAGCGCTGGCTTCCGGGCCCAGCCCGCTAGCGCGGGGGTGCTGCAGCTGGAATTGGCGCAGGCCTGGGCCGATGGGGGGCGGCTGAGCTCCCGCTTGCCGGTGGCCATTGGGGCAAATTAAGCAAGCTGCCGGCTGGAGCGGCGGGGTGCTGAAAGCTCTCCTGAATTCAGTACAACCTGTACAGATTTAGGGAGGCGCCCACATTGCCAAGGCTTCCCCCTGAGCCGCCCGCTTCTCCACAGACGCCCGGAAATCTGCCCAGATCCCAGTGACCGCAGTTGATCTGGGCGGGAGAATAGGGCATGAGAAAGCCCAACACCTTCCGTCCCTGGAACCCCGCGCAGACGCTGCTGCTTTTGTACGCCTACTGCGTCGGCATCCCCTCCTCCCGGGTGCTCACCGGCAACCAGCAGCCGGACCACAGCCGGGTCTGGTGAGCCTGGGCGGGGTGAGCCACACCTTGTCGCGGTCTCCGGCAAGAATTCCCATTAGGTTGTAGCTATATAAGGCAACCTTCTGCGTTTGCTGCGGCAGAAGCTGGTGGAGGGCATCATCATGCCCTTGCCCGTGCTCACACGCCGCGACACCTGGATCCCGCGCGTAGCCGGCAAGGTTCTGGCGGTGATCGGCATGCGCCGCAGCGGCAAGACCAGCCTGCTCTGGCAGGAGCTCGGCGATCGCCTGGCGAATGCTGAATGGAGCCACCAGTCATGGCCAATTGATCTCAGCGCCAAGCCCTCTCGCCATCCACGGGCAAGAAGGGTTCCACACGCATCCCCAGCGCCTGCAGCAGCTGGCTGCGCGGGTGCTCCCCTAAACGTTTTTTTCGTGACCCCCACCCGTAGAAAACCAGACAGACCACACTTGATCAGCTTCAGCAGTCAGTAGTGATGCCGGAGCTGGGCGATCAGCAGGTCGCCCGCACTGATGCAGTAGACGATGCGATGTTCAGCGTCGATGCGCCGCGACCAGTAGCCGGTTAGGGCATGGCGAAGGGGCTCGGGTTTGCCGATCCCCGCGAAGGGATCTCGGCGGATCTCGTTGATCAGTCGGTTGATGCGCTGCAGGATCTTGCGATCGTGTTGCTGCCAGTGCATGTAGTCCTCCCAGGCCTCTGGGGAGAAAATCAGTCGCACGGCAGTAGATCGTGTTCTTCCCCGCCACCGCCGTTCAGGCAGGCGATAGAGCGGAGCAGGCGCTGGGCGTTGGCCGGGCTGCGCAGGAGAAAGGTGGTTTCCTCCATTGCCTTGTAATCGGCTAGGGAGAGCATCACCACGGCGGGCTCGCCGCGGCGTGTGATCACTACTGGTTCATGGTTTTCACACACCTTGTTCATCGTGCCCGCCAAATGGGCACGGGCGGTGCTGTAGGAGATCGCGTCCATCGGCTTTAAACCTTGCTGGCAGACGTACGTCTTACTGTACTGCTCTTGTGGGGGTCAGCCCGTGATCGAACGCCCGCGGCACTGGTGAACGCTGGGATCTGCTGCAGTTGGAGAAGGGCGGCCCGCCTACCGGCGGCGAGCAGCTGCGCGAGCGGGTGCGCCAGCTACTGAGTGGGGAGGCCGCCTCGGGGCCAGAGCCCCTGCAGTTTCGCCGTGCCGGCAGCATTGAGGCTCGCGGCTTGCCGCTGGCCACCGAGATCGATGCCAAGGGCAGCAGCTGGGCCCTGGCCACCGAACTGCTGGAGCGCTATGAGATGCCCTTCCAGTGGGATGCCAGCCATCGCCGCATCCTGGTGGGTGCCCTTGATGTGGTGCCTCGCTTTCAAGACGACGCGGTGCAGGCATCGGTGGGCTGGCCCCTGTTTGAGATGACCCTCGAGCGCAGCAGCGTCCCGGTGATCCTGCGGGGCATCGTGCGCCAGGACCGCGCCTGGTGCCGGGTGCTGGAATTTGCCGAGGAGCTAGGCATCAGCGTGGCCTACGACCCCTTCCGCCTGCTGGAGCGGCGGGGCGGTTGAAGACCGGCCCTGATCAAGCAGTCCGAGCAGGCTGAGCATGATTTGATGAAAACTTAAGTGGAAAACATCAGCCGCAGTGGAAGACATCAGCCGCACCGAATTCATCCTGCGCAGCCGCCAGGAGCGGGCCATGGCCAATGAGCGCCAAGGTGATCGGCCTACGCCTGCCTGTCGGCGCTAGAGCATTGCTGGTGCACTCGATCGTCGAGCAGGCGGGCTGATGACAACGGAGCCCTTCATTCCGCGGATGGCGATGCCTCAAAGCCAGAATGAAACACGACTACAAAGTTGCATTTGTCACCTGCCGATCCGCTTCAGGAACAACTGCAGGCCTTGCAGCTAAAGGTTCGAGCCGTGGTGCCCCAGGTGCAGCGCCTCACCTGCGAACGGGTGGATGGGGAGCTGCAGCGCCTCACACCGATTTACGACAGCAGACCACTGCCACCTGAAGCCTCATGGCGCGGTGGGTCGTCGGTGGTTTTGCCGGTGAGCCAGGACGGCAGGCTGGATTTTGTGGTGGGTTTCCATGCCCCCGAGGCGGCGGTCTTTTCAGATGCGGAGCAGGCCACCCTGGAGGCGTTGGCCGAGTTGATCGGCCTCACGGTGCGCAACCATTTCAATGCCACGGCTTCCCTCTATGTGGCCGTACCGGCGATCACCTCAACCGGGTGTCCCACTATTCGCGCTTGATCGCCGAGGGGCTAGCTGAGCGCCGGGGCCTCAGCGCCCATGCCGTCGATCAGATCGCCCGTTTCTCCCGCCTGCACGACATTGGCAAGATCGGCATCCCCGATCGGATTCTGCTCAAGCAGGGCCCGCTCACGGACGAGGAGCGGCAGGTGATGAACACCCATGTGCAGCTGGGGCTGGAGATGATCGGCAAGGTGCTTGGTCAATACGACCTAAGCGCCCTGCCCGGCGCCCAGGTGCTCTGCAATGTGATCCGCCACCACCATGAGCGCCTTGATGGCTCCGGCTATCCCGAGGGGCTCAAGGGTGAAGCGATTTCCCTGGAGGGCCGAATCGTGGCGGTAGCCGATGTGTTTGATGCGTTGGTGAGCCGCCGCCCTTACCACAACAGCTGCACGATCCAGGAGGGGCTGGCGGTGGTGCAGCAGCAGGCGGATGATGGCCGGCTTGATGGCGATTGTGTGGCGGAGTTGGAGCAGGTGCTGGCTGAAACGGGGATCAGCCCGTGATCGAGCGCACCCGGCGCTGGGCGCCATTGGCGCTACCAGTTTTATAGATGACGCCGTTTGAATCCTGCACGCTGAGCTGGTAATTGGGCTGGCGGGGATTGTTGGTGTCCACATCAAAGTAGACTACGCTTTCCACCACCAGGGCATCATTGCTGGAATCCGCCAATAGCTTCGTATCGGATCGGTGCGGCAAGCAGCGAGTAGCAAGACAGGGACCCTGTGACGCTTCCGCACAATCTGTCCGGGGCCTTGCCGATCCCACTGGAGCTTGAAGCTGCGCTATGAGGCGTGAATCGAATCGCTCATCATTGCGTTGCTTGGCATCTGGGTGGTTCTCCTTGCGTCCATCCACTGGCCTCTGCACATTGGGTGAGAGCGACGGCACCATTGGCGGTCACGGTTGCCTGGGCTTCTTGAGTTGTACTAAACGCGTCTCTGCTGGAAGTGAAAATGCTCTCCGTGCCCGCGGGTTCGCATTCGCCGGTGGTTGCTGCCGAAGCGGCTGGGGTTGCTGTGGTGAAATCGCCCGTGATCTGGGCTGCGGCACAAGCTCGCGCGGTTGACATGGCGCTCTTTTGCGCTGCATTGATTCGGGCCCTTCCCTGCTGATTCAGAAAGGCTGGCAGGGCAATAGCTGCCAAAACGCCGATGATTATCACCACGATTAGCAACTCCACCAATGTGAAGCCAGCTACTGCAGCTGGAATGCCGAACTTCCTGATTGCGATCTGGCCCAACTTGCCATTCTGAAGTGCTTGGCCTGCAGGGTGCTTCTTGGCAGGGCCACCCCGAAGCCGTGCCAATGTCACTGAAAAATGCTCAAGGCCGATCAAGAGAGTTTCGAGCAACAACCCACTCCTCGTCCAGCAATTTTGCGGAATTAGCATAATTATGCATGTTTAGCATGATTGGGCACGGTGTTCGCCCAATTTTGAGAATGGGTCTCAGGCGTGGGGCCCGAGCCTGGAATGCATGCTTCGAGATAATTATTGGTTGGCAATAAAAAGCTCCCCGAAGGGAGCTTGATATTTTAATTGTCAAACGCAAAGATTGGACTGTTAATAACTAGGATTTAACAGGAACGCATGCAGGTACGGTACCTGCAGTCCAACCAGATGCTGCGGCGCATGTGGTGAGAGCGGCAGATCCGTCGGAAGCAACTGTGGCTATGGCATCTGCAGTTGTGCCAAAAGCAGCTTGAGGTGATGTGAATGTACTAGGCGTTCCTGCTGCGTTGCAGGTTCCGTTGGTGCCACTTCCGGTAACGGTTGCAGAAGCCTGATCTCCGGTGACCTGAGCGGCGGCGCAAGCGCGGGCAGCTGACATGGCGCTGTTTTGAGCACCATTCACCTTGGCGCGGCCCTGCTGGTTCAGGAAGGCAGGTAGGGCAATGGCTGCGAGGATGCCGATGATGATCACAACGATCAGCAGTTCCACCAAGGTGAAGCCGGCCTGCAGGGCGTTGCGCTTCTTGGAGCTGTTGAGGCGTTGGATCAGGGAGCGCTGCGCGAGCAGCTTGGCTGCCATGGAAGATGCCACGGTTCAGAGTGATCTATGAGTTCGAACTGATCATCACAGCTATCAATTCGGTTGTATTGAGTCAGGGGTGAGCAGAATCTGAGGATTGCCTGAAGAAGGCGTTCTATGGACCGTTGGCCCATGCGCATTTCGCCCCTGCGGCTCTGGCTGCAGAGCACCTCCCTACTGGCGGTGCTGGCTGGCTACAGCCTGCTGCTGCTGTTCAACCAGGGCTTGGCTGGTCTGCAGCGGGGCACTGCCCACCAGCAACTGGTGCAGCAGCTGGAAACCACCCTGGCGGCCCGGGCCCGCAGCCGCGGCCAGCTGCAGGCTCTGACTGATTCCTCCCTGCTGCCAGGCCTGGAGCTGCGGCTGCGGCCTGCTGCTGCGCCAGCCCCGGCTGGAGCCCAACCCACCGAGCAAGGCCGCCAAGGGCAGGAATTGTTGGTGAGCACCACAGCCATTTCCTTGCTGGATGGCAGCACCGCAAGCTTGGAGGTGCTGCAGAACGTGTCGGCCTCGGTGCGGCAGGAGCGCCTGGCCTTCTGGCTGCTGGCGGTGGCGGCTGGTCTATCCAGCCTGTTCACCAGTGCCCTGTTGCGCCTGGTGTTGCAGCGCGGCCTGGTGCAGCCCCTGCAGGAATTCACCACCCAGCTCTCCGCCACCCAGGCGCCGCCGCTGGCTTCCGATCAGATCCCCGTGGCCGAGCAGCCAGAAGAGCTGCAGCCCATCGCCCTCGCTTTCAACGACCTGCAGCAGCGCCTATCGGTTTCCTGGGAGCGGCAGCGCTCCTTTGTTGATGGCGTTGCCCATGAGCTGCGCACGCCGATCACCCTGATCTCCGGCCACGCCCAGCGCCTGCTGCGTCAGCCCGGCTTGGAGGCCACAGCGCCCTCGCTGCGCTTGATCCAGCAGGAGGCCCAGCGCATGGGCAGCCTGGTGAGCGATCTGCTCGATCTGGCCCGCCAGGATTCCGGCCGGTTGCAGTTGCGGCGGCGGCCGATCCTGGCTGATGAGGCCCTGGTGCAGGCCTATGAGCGGCTGGCCTCCAGCAGCGGCTGGCGCTTGCACCTAGACACGCCAGCTGCGGAGCTGCCAGTGGCGATGGGCGATCCGGAGCGGTTGCAGCAGTGCCTGGCCGCCCTGATCGAAAACGCTCTTCACTACAGCCCCACGCCGCTGCCGGTCACCCTTGCTGCCGACCAGCAGGGTGATTCCCTGGTGCTGCATGTGCGCGACCAGGGCCCCGGCGTGGACCCCAGCGAGCGCGATGCAATCTTTGGCCGCTTCGCCCGCGGCAGCGCCGCCATCAATGCCAACAGCCGCGGCAGTGGTATCGGCCTGGCCGTGGTGCGGCTGCTGATGGAGGCGATGGGTGGCTCTGTGGTGGTGGCCGAGGCGCCAGGGGGTGGGGCTGATTTTCAGTTGCATCTGCCCTTGGTTAGGTCCTTGGGGGTGGTCAGCCCGTAGCAGATTGCTACGATCAAATTCGGTTTCTCTGGCGAGCTGGGCTATGGCGAAATCCCCATCCCCGGTGCGTCTGCAGGAGGAGCTGATGCAAAGCGCCACCCAGGCCGGGGCCCGGCACCATCGCAGCGCCGCCGAGCAGATCGAATACTGGGCGGCGCTGGGCCGGCAGGTTTGTCGTTTTGTCGACCCCGACAGCCTGCTGGATGTGGAAGCTGGGCTGGCGCGGCTGCAGGTGGAGCCGGTTGTGGCCCAGCCCGTGGCGCCAGAAGCGGTGTTCTCCGCCGTGGAACTGGCAAGGCAGAGCGGGGAGCTGCCCCACTTGGTGAGTAAGGCCGCCATCCGCTATCAGGCTTCCGCCAGCCAGCCCGGAGCGCTGGAGCGCATCGCGGCCGATGGCAGCCGCAGCACCGGCAGCTTTAGCAACGGCATCTTCATCCCTTTTGAGCCGGAGCCGGGTTGAGCGGGCGCACGGTTTCTGGCAAACAGCTCTGGTTGCTGGTGGGCGGTAATGGCGCCGGCAAAAGCACCTTTCACCGGCTGTTTCTGGAGCCGCTGGGTCTTCCCTTTGTGAATGCCGACAACCTCGCCAAACTCATTGCGCCGGATAGCCCGGAAGCCCATGGGTTTGAGGCGGCCCTGCTGGCTGAGCAGCAGCGTGAATCCTTGCTGCTGAGGGGTTTCAGTTTCTGCTTTGAAACGGTCTATTCCCATCCCTCCAAAGTCGACTTCGTTGCCCGCGCCAAGGCACTTGGTTATGAGGTGGTCTTGGTGCTGCTTCATCTCAATGACGCCTCCCTAAATCAGGCGCGGATCGCCCAGAGAATCTCAGAGGGTGGTCATCACGTGCCGGCTGAAAAGGTGATCAGCCGTATCCCCCGATTATTAAACAACGTCCAAGCATCTTTACCCTTATGCGATCAAGTGCGGCTTGTTGATAATTCCTCCACCGATCATCCCTTTTTGCCCGTAGCCACGATCATCGCTGGCCTTGAGCAGCGCCACCAAGATCCACTGCCTCCTTGGGCACACGAGCTGCTTATGCCCTTGGGGGTGCCTCCTTCAGCATGAAGCCCACGCCGCGGATGGTCTGAATCAGGGTTGGCCGGCCTTCTCGCTCCAGCTTGCGGCGCAGTGCCCGGATATACACATCGAGCACGTTGTCGTCGCCCACCCACTGCTCGCCCCACACCGCGTTGAGAATCGCCTCGCGGCCATGCACCTGATTGGGCTGGCGCAGTAATAGGTGCAACAGCTCAAATTCCCTGCCGGTGAGGCTGATGCTTTCGCCGCCGCGGCTCACCTCCCGGCTGGCTGCAGTGAGCTGCAGATCCGCCAGCTGCAGGGTTTCAGGCTCGCTGCTGGCTTTGCTGGCGCTGCGCAGCCTGGCCCGCACCCGGGCCAGCAGCTCCTCGATTGAGAAGGGTTTGGTGAGGTAGTCGTCGGCGCCGGCATCTAGCGCCTCCACCCGTTCGCGCACGTCATCGCGGGCGGTGAGCATCAGCACCGGCGTGTGATCGTCGCTGCCCCGCAAGCGCCGGCAGATCTCCACACCGCTGAAATCCGGCAGGGTCCAATCCAGCAGCAGCAGGTCCCAGCGGCTCTCCCGCAGCTGCACCAGCGCCTGCTGGCCGCTGGCTGCCTCGGCGCAGGCGTAGCCCTCGATCTCCAGCTCGGTGCGCAGGAAGTGGCGCAGCTCCGGGTCGTCGTCGACGATCAGCAGGCGGGGGCTGGGCATTAGCGCTCCCGGTCGGCCCGGATCAGCTCTTCCGGCGACTGGGGCCACTTCAGGGGAGGGCTCTGCGACCAGCGCTGTTCGATGCGCTCCAAGGCCGCTTGGCGCCGCATAGGGAGATCGTCGCCCGCCTGGTTTTCCAGGTCGCGAATCTGCAGCGACGGCATTGACAGCAGTCCAGGCTTTGGTGGCAATTTAGTGCGAGTGCCTGCCAACCCTGGCGCCAAATCCTGCCAATGCTGCGATGGGATCGAACGATTGGCAGGATTGGTGGCTAGGAGCCTGCGTTGGCAATCAGCTCGAGGGCGCCCTGCCCGCCTGCCACGGCAACGGTGCTGAGGCGTTGGTCGAGGCTGGCCAGCACCCCTCCCTGCTGCACCGCCAGAGCCAGGAGATAGGTGTCCGTGATCTGGCCCGAGTCCACCAGGGCCCTGGGGTTGACATGGCCAAGGCCCAGCAGGCTCGGGGCGTCTGCCCAGAACCGGTGCTGCGGATGGCCAACCAGCTCCTGCAGGATCCTGCTCACGACCGCCGGCGATCCCGGGGAATTCGGGTAGCGCGGATGCCCCACGATGCGCAGCACTGCGTTTTGGGTGATCGCACAACTGGCCCAATCGGCCCCTTCTCGGCTCGAAAACCAGCGGTGGCAGCTCTCGTGGTGGACATGCCTTGGGTCGATTAAGGCGATCAGCACGTTGGCATCGAGCAAGGCGACCGGAATCACTCCCCGTCCCCCCGCAGGCTGTTGACGAGCTCAAGATCTACTGGGCCTCCGCTGGGTTGCAGGGGCAGCAACGGAAACCCATTGCGCTGCTCCGGCGGCGGGCTGCCGGGAACTGCTGGCCCTGGGGTGGTTAGGGCGCGGCGTAGCAATTCGCTGACCACGTTGCCAATGGGTTGGCGCCGTTCGCGAGCCAATACCCGCGCTGCAGAGAGCACGTCGTCATCCAGCCGCAGGGTGGTGCGCATCTGGTGTGAGGCATCAATCATCAACCCTAGCCGCGATCGTCAGCGTCGTTCTCAGTCCACCAATTGGTGCAGCTGGGCTGCGACTCCATCTCGATCGGGCGGGGCCAGGTGTCCCAGGGTCTTCAGGATCAGGCGTTCATCCAGCGTGAACACCTTGAAGCGCACCAGGCAGGGCTGGGGCAGGCCGGCGGCCTGATGGTTCTGGATCGTCCAATCCAGGGGCCACGCGGATTGCTTGGCCGACGTCACCATCGCCAGCAGCACGTGGCCTGAGGCGCGCTGGAAGTCGGGTGGAGACAGCACCACCGCCGGGCGCCGCTTCTGGGTGGCGCGATCCGTGAAGGGGAACGGCACCAGCACCAGCGAATGACGGTCAAACGGCTTCATAGCCCTGCGAAGGCTTCCTCATCCGCCGGGCTGCTCCATTCCTGCAGGCTGGCGTCGAGGCTGCGCAGGTAGGCCAGATCCAGCGGCGCAATCGCCCGCACCCGTACTGAGCCATCCTCCAGCTCCCAGCTGAGTTGATCCCCCTGTCGCAGCCCCAAGGCTTCGCGCACCGCCTTGGGCACGGTCACCTGCCCCTTGGCCGTCAGGGTTGCCACTTCCATGGCCCTTGCCATCGTTTTTATCCAAAACTCACTTTAGCGCGGAGCTCTCCTTACGGTAAGGAAGCCTTGTTGGTGGATCGAGCTGTTGCAGCCCGCCGCCTAGCTGCGTAAGGTCGCGCCATGCTTTTGTCGTTGCGCCGCGCCCCCAGCCTCTCGGTCCGCATGGCCCGCTGGGGTTTGGTGATCGTGGTGGCCTACGCCCTGGTGGCCCTGCTCACGCCGCTGCTGGTGCATGCCGGCTGGCTTAGTGATCCCAACGCCGGCCTGCAAAATCCGATCTATGCCCAGCCCTCGCTGAGCCACTGGTGCGGCACCGATCGTTTAGGCCGCGACGTGTGCGTGCGCACCCTCGCCGGCAGTGGCGTGGCCCTGCAGGTGGTGCTGCTGGCCCTGGTGATCGCCCTGTTGATCGGTGTGCCCCTTGGCATGGTGAGCGGCTACTTGGGCGGCTGGGTGGATCGGGTGCTGGTGCTGCTGATGGACACCCTCTACACCCTGCCGGTGCTGCTGCTCTCGGTGGTGCTTGCCTTCCTGCTGGGCCGGGGCCTGCCCAATGCCGCCGCCGCCCTTTGCGTCGTCTACATCCCCCAATACTTCCGGGTGGTGCGCAACCAAACCGCCCAGGTGAAGGCTGAGTTGTTTGTGGAGGCGGCCCAGTCGCTTGGCGCCGGCCCGATCTGGATCCTGCGCCGCTACCTGCTGCGCAACGTGATCACCTCGGTGCCGGTGCTGCTCACCCTCAACGCCGCCGATGCCGTGCTGGTGCTCGGTGGCCTCGGCTTTCTGGGCCTTGGCCTGCCCGAAACCATCCCCGAGTGGGGCGGCGACCTGCAGCAGGCCCTCACCGCCGTGCCCACCGGCATCTGGTGGACCGCCCTCTACCCGGGCTTGGCCATGTTTGTGCTGGTTCTGGGGCTGTCGTTTTTAGGCGAAGGCCTCGAGAGCTGGCTCAGCGGCGGCAGCGCTCAGCGCACCGGATCCTGAAGGTCGGAGCCGAAGCCCGTCGTTAGGGGCGCAGTTGTCTCAACCAGGCTTCCAGCGGTTCACAGCGGATGCCATCGATCAGCAGCGGTTCTGGGCACAAGGAGAGCAGCAAGCGCTCTGCCTCTGGGTAGTCCTCACCGAAGGCCCGCAGCGCCTTGAGGTCGCTGCGATCGATGCGACGGCTGTGTTTCACCTCGATGGCCATAAATAAGTCTGGGCCATACACGACGAAATCCACCTCCAGTCCAGATCGGGTGCGCCAGAAGCTGAGTTGGGCCCCTCCTGGCCGCAGCTGGCAGAGCGCCCGCAGGTGCTGGGCCACCAGGGATTCCAAAGCGATGCCGCCAATCTCTTCCGGCCCATCAAGCGGGCCGCGGGGCCTGAGGGAGCGAAAAACTCCGGCATCGAAGCAGAAAAACTTCTGGTGCTGCACCAGCTGCCGCTGGGCTCGCCGTTGAAACACCGGCAGCCGAAAGCTGATCAACAGATCCTCAAGAATTCCCAGATAGCTTTCAGCCCTTTTGCGGGGTATCTCGGTTTCCCGGGCCAGGTTTGCCAGGTTGAGCAGGGTGCCCTGCGAAAAGCTGATCACCTCCAGAAACCTTGCGAAATCGCCGATCTGACGCACCAGGGCTTCTGCCTGCACCTCTTCCTGCAGATACAGCGAGGCATAGGCCGCCAAGGTGGCCTGGGGATCCACGGCTTGCCACACAAGGGGCACCAGTCCGTTGGCCTGGGCCCGCATCAGATCAAAATCCTGGCCGAGCTCAGCAGCCATGAAGGGCCCCATGTGCACGGCCACCAGCCGCCCACCGAGCAGGTTGGCGGCCCCGTGGCGCAGCTTGCGGGCACTCGAACCGGTGAGCACAAAACGCAGATCCCGCCGCTGCTCCACCAGGGCATGCACCACGTCGAGCAACTGGGGGGCTTTCTGGATTTCGTCGATCACCACCGTCTGAGCGGATTTGCCAGCGGCAGCAATGAATTCCGACAGCCGCTCTGGCCGGGCCTGGTAGGCCCTCAGTACATCCGGTGCCAGCAGATCCAGCCGCAGGGCTTCGGGGAACACCTGTGCCAGCCAGGTCGACTTGCCGGTGCCGCGGGGGCCAAACAGGAAGAAGCTGCCAGGAGGTGGCTGCAAAAATCGCCGCACTGCCGCCATATACGCAGCCGAAATGGAGTTTTGCTAGCCATTTTGCATGGGAATTAGGCGTTCGCTCGCTTGATTCCCATCGCCATAGCTGGCGTAGAGCTTCTCTTCCACAATCGCTGAACCGTGGCGCTCGTTGATGGCGCGTTTCACGGCGGCCCGTTCGTCGTTGCTGAAATACACCGCTCGCGCCAGGGCGACGAAATCGTCGCTGAAGTCCTGCTTGGCCTCAAGGGCGCGGATGTCGTCTTCGATGGCCCAGAGCTTGGCGTTGATCTGGCGCAGGGCGTCAAACAGGTCTTCTGCCACCGCCAGGCCCGCTGCCTCCAGACAACCCAGCAGTAGCTGCCGCTCCCGCTCCACGTTCGCTAGCCGCTCGCCACTGAGCCGCGCGGCCTTGAGTTCCAGGATCGTGATCTTGTCGACCACCTCCCCGATCGAAGCCGGAATCTGCAAGTTGGCAGGGCTAGGGGACACGGCCTGCGAGGAGAGGCCCACAATGGAAGCACCCCGTCACCCTGTGGATAGTCGTGCCCTGGTGGTTGGATCTGCTCCTGCTCTCTGCTGCTGCGGCGCTTTGGTGCAGCGGCAATGCCAATGACGACGACGTTTGGAGCCTGTTCCAGAAGTTTCTTGCTGCCGTTGCCCTGGCGGTGGTGCTGCTCGGCGGCCGTCAGATTTTTCTTGAGCTGCTGGGCCTCGGCCTGGCCCTGTGGCTTCCCAGTGCCCGCAGATATCAGTAACCGAGCATCAGCAGCGCAGCTTGATCGTGCGAGGCAGGGTTTCGCTGATGGCCCCCTCGGCATCAAGGCTTGGATAGGGGCGGCCTTCACGCTGGCACCAGGCCGCCACCTCCGGATAGGCCCACTCAAATAGCAGGGTGTCGTAGCGCCCGTCCGGCACCCCTTCGCCGTGGCGTGGCAGCACCCCGGCCACCTGCCGCTGACGCAGCGCCTCAAACAGCAGCGTGGCGCAGGCCACGCTCACATTCAGCGACTGCACCATGCCGTGCATCGGGATCACGATCGGCTGATCTACCAATGCCGCCGCTTCAGCGCTTAAGCCCCACTTCTCCGCCCCCAGCACCAGGGCGCTTGGGCCGGTGAAGTCGCACTGGCGGTAGTCAACCGCTTCCACCGACAGGTGGGTGCCATAGAGCCGAAAGCCCTGGTCCTTGAGTTGGCGCAGCAGGGCCACGCTGTCGCCGTCGCTATGGCGATGCAGCGGCACCCACTTTTCGCTGCCCTTAGAGGTGCAATTGAAGGTGGGCGTGCGGCCCGCCAGGCTCACCACATGGGCCTCAAGCACCCCCACCGCATCGCAGCTGCGCAGGATCGCCGAGAGGTTGTGGGGCTTATCCACGTGCTCGAGCACCACGGTGAGATCGCCCATGCGGCGATCGAGCACGGCCTTGAGCCGCTCAAAGCGGCGGGGCAGCAGGGTCATGGCGTCGGGCTCAGTTGAGGTGCGGAATCACGGGCATCTCCCGAATGCCCAGTCTCCCCAATGACAAGTCGCCTGCATTACGAGTCGAACGCATGACAAGTGCCCTTGGGCAGTCACTTTTTTGTTTTTAGGCTGGGTTCAACACCCGGTTGCCCAAGCTCAAACCAGCTTTGTTTCCTCCCGCTCGGCGCTCGATGCAAGCTCCCGCCCCCACCTTTGATCAGCGGGTTTACGCCGTCGTGGCCCAGATCCCTTGCGGACAGCTGGCCACCTACGGCCAGATCGCTGAGCTGGTTGGGGTCTGGGGCGCCGCCCGCCAGGTGGGCTGGGCCCTGCGGCGGTTGCCCCTGCCGTCGGAGATCCCGTGGCAGCGGGTTGTTAATGCCAAAGGGCAGATCAGCTTCAACCCCAGCCGCGAAGGCAGCGACTGGATCCAGCGTGATCTGCTGCTCGCTGAAGGCATACCCGTAGATGCAGCGGGCCAGTTGCCCCTGGCCCAGCACCGTTGGCGGGCAAAAGAAAATTTGTGAATTTGCTGGGATAAAGGCGCGTCTGAATCGACGCATTGAGGGAGGCGTCAACGGCAGTTGAAATTTGATATGAGGCCATTTTTGCGGCCATTTTGGAATTCAGTTGGTTCAGTGGGTCTGTTGGCGGGAGCTTCGTCCCACCTCGAGAGTGGCCCTAAAAGGCATTCATCGCTCATAGGGTGGCAATCGAGTTGGCCATGTCCCTCGGCACGCCGAGCAGATGCTTGACCAAGTCAAATCACTTAGGGCCACAAGTGTTGTGCTGCGCCAAGCCGTGCGCCAAGTGGTTGGTGCGCTGGAAATGGATAGGCGCATGCCGTCATAGAGAGACCCCCAGCGGCGTCCTGTAGCCCTCTCCAAGCCCCCGCTGGCCGCCTGATGGGTTTGCCTGGCTGCTGCCCAGCCTGGCCCGTTGCAGCCGGTCAGGGAAGGGTTTGGTGGGAACAGTTGCGAACTCGTACGGGTAAGCCTGGCCGGCAATGCGGGCGCGGTACTGGAGGGCAGTGTTCCCGTAGTGGGGTGGGGGGGGGACCCGGTGACGGTTCTGGTTGCTGCCCGACAAAGTGGAGGAGATGACCTCAGAACAGCTTTAGAGCCTTGCTGTCCTTGTACTGGCGATGGTGCCGGTGTCTCTGCTGTGGCGGGTCTGGATCCAGATGCTGGACTGATTGCTGCGCCGCTGGTAGCCGCACTGTTGGTTTTAGCTCCTGCCTGACGGTGTCGGCGGTGTCGCTGCCCTATTTCTGAACCGACCACCTAGGGCATTAGCAAGGGTCAGCGTGGTCGATGCAGCGCAGCCTTGCGGTACTGGACTCGTGTCACACCAAGCAGACACCGCTGCGCTGATGGGGCACAGTGGAAGAGGTCCAACCGTTTGACAGGAGGTCGTCGTGCCCCGCTCCAACCGCCTCAGCCTTTCCCTGGCAAGCACTGCCGCTGTGGCACTGGCATCGCTGCCCCTTGGCATCACCCCTGCAAGTGCTGCCAAGGTCGCCGAAGGAACCACCTCAAGCATCGGGGTGGTGGAGACTTCGCCTAATGCCCAGCAGTTCAACCTGAAGACTCAGGGTGCATCAACTGTCTTAGTGGCAAGAGGCGGTAATGATGGAAGAAAATTTGTAGTGCCAGCATTCCTTCAGCAACTACTGGGAGTTCTTGGAATCCAACCCCAAGGTTCTCCATTTTGTGAAATCTGCTTGGGTTCTTGGAATCCAGACTGACAACACGGTGCTACTCCTACCTACAACTTACCAAGCCCCTGCCATTACAGGGGTTTTTTATTGTCTCGATATACCCAACAGCACTCTTTATGAGCGCCTACAACTTGGAACAATCGGCATCCGCAGCCGTTCCCGTGCGCATTCGGCGAAGCACCATCCTCGCTCACCCCTCCCCCCTGACCCACGCAGCCAGCAGCTTGTGGAGGTCCTGGCCGTCGGGCAGCTCAGTCGGCGCTGCTGACAGCCTTCCCATGGGGTGCTGCGCTCGGGCGATGTCATGTGCGTGGGCTGCGTCCAGCGCCTGCACCATCTCGATGCCGAAGCATGCATCCGCAGGGAACAAAACGGCGAACTGGGGAATGGCGGTCAGCGCTGGCTGGGTGATGCTGGTTGATCGGGGCGCAGCGCTTAGCCAACTTTCAGCAAGCTCTCATGCCAGTGGGCAGCACCCTCAGCTAGAAAGGAAAAGAGCATCCAAATCCCATGATTCGCCGTATTGCTGCGCCTGCCCTGGCGGCGCTTACCCTCGCCGCATCCACTGCCATGCCTCTGGCGGCTGGGGCTGCGCCTAAAGATGTAGCGGCAATCGCTGAAAAGCGGACGGTACCTCTTTTAAGAGAGTGCGGTCAGCAAGAGTTTCTACCCTTTTGCCTTGCTATATTAGGAATTATAGAACGTCAGATTGAAGAGTTTAAAAACAGGTTTTGATCGCAGTTCTTTAGGTAGGCAGCCAGCTTCGATTGCAGCCATTCCCTGAGTGCCTGGCATGGTAAATGTCTTGCTTTAGGTGCTGTATTGAAGCTGCGTGCGCGAGAAATTCCCTTTTCGCGCATGCCGTTTCACTCCGAGGCCAGACGACGCCCCTCACCCCACCATCCGCAGTCTTTGCCGTGCCGGCAATGCCGACATCCGCCCTGACGGGTGCTGCGCTCGGGTGATGTCCTGTTCATGGGCAGCGTCCAGCGCCTGCACCATCAACAGGCTCGCCAGGTGTGACTTTCCGCTGTAGCGCCCGATTCCGACGCCCATGGCAGCGGTTGCTAAAGCGCGGGCCGCTAGGGGAATCGTTTTGGGCGATCAAGCAGCAAATGTGGCAACACCATTGGCGTTCACTGTGAGGGTGCCGTCTGCGAAGTTAAAGATCCCACCTTTCGATCCACCGATCTTTTCAAATTCGTTGACAGTCATGGAGACACCTTCAGAGGTGATATTGCTGCCAATAATGGTGTAAGTTCCTTGGCCAAATAGGATCTTATCAACACCAGATCCACCAGAAAATTCGCCGTCGCCAAAGCCAAGAAGGCGATCATTGCCATCTCCAAGGGATGTCTTGCCGAGGCGGCCAACGAACCCTCCATTCAACGCATCGACAGTGTCATCTCCAGCCCCCGTATCGATGAAGCCTTGATTAAAAATTCCTATTCCCCCAATGCCACGAATGCTGTCTTTGCCCGACCCGCCATTGATTGTGCCAAGATTTTGAATCCCAATTACTCCAGCCCCCGTAATGGTGTCATTTCCCTCGCCGCCATTAATTATGCCAAAATTATTTACCCCAGTACTCGAATCGCTCTTGCCCGTGACGAGGTCGTTCCCACTACCGCAGTCTATTAAATAATCGCCAACTTCAGGACCAATCAACGAGGCATTGAAAATGCCAGATCCATCCTTGCTCTCCCCGTTGATGGTGTCACGACCGGAGCCGCCAATGATGCTGCCTTCGTTGATGATTCCTTTTTCGGTGCCTCCTTTACCCTCGACAGTGTCATCTCCGGTACCACCATTAATGGTGCCTTTGTTGATGATTCCATCGTTGCCACCTTTACCGAGGATGGAGTCTCTTCCGTCGCCGCCCAATATGTTGCCGCCATTACCGATTCCGGTACTGGCGCTTTTACCAACTATGGAGTCATTACCTGAGCCCCCCTCAATGAGGAAGTCGACGCCAACGCTTAAGTCAAATAAACTGTTCAGGATTCCGTAGTCCGCCCCCTCGCCACGGATGGTGTCATTCCCAGAATCTGCATTAATGGTGGCGTTATTAACGATTCCCTCGTTGCCGCCTTGGCCCTCAACGATATCGTTTCCTTTGCCGGCCGTGATAAGGGCACGGCTTCCATTGGCGATACCAGCAAATCCTCCTATTCCAGAAATGAAATCGCTTCCTTTGCCTCCATCAATTGTGCCGGTGCTGAAGATTCCATATGAATCTGCTTCTCCCTTAACGGTGTCTTTTCCTTTGCCTAGCTGAATGACTTGTGACCCGTTTGAAATTCCTGTGGCGATAAAGACCTCGCCTTCTTGATCAATGTCGCCACCACCACGGGCTACGCCTTCGATGGTGTCTGCTCCGCTGCCCGTATCAATGGAGCCATCGTTGCTAACACCAAAATCTGGGCCTGAGCCACGGATTGTATCGTTACCAGATCTTGTATTTATAATACCAAGGTTCTCAATACCACCACCGTTTTCTTTGTTCCCATTTTGCTTTATGCTGCCCTCGATGGTGTCTGCTCCACTGCTCGTATCGATGGAGCCAGTGTTGACAAATCCGACTACTTTCCCGACGCCAGTGATGGTGTCGATGCCGGATCCAGTATCGAGAGTGCCAGCAACGCTGTAAATGCCATATTTTCCACCGCCTTTGCCTAAAACAATGTCGTTGCCAGATCCAGTATCGAGGGTGCCAACGATTTCAATGCCTACATTTTCAGCAGCAGAAATGCCAACAATGGTATCGCCCCCAGCTAGCGCCTCGACCGCCTCACCCGAAACGACATACCATCCACCATCGGAAATCGCTGTATTTGGTTGATTGTTAAACGGGAAGGCTGCAAGGTTGCGAAATGACATTGGCTATTGTTGTCTGAGGTTGATGTTTACATCTTAGCAGCTCTGCCACTCCTTCAGCTCCGTCGCTGTGGGGAGTTCATAGTTCATCGCCTTGCTGGTCTGTGCACCTTCCAAGTGGGGGTCGAGGGACTCTTGCCCGCCAACTTGATTGATGCAAAGCGCGCGCTTAGGCAGTTGACACCGGAGATAAACAGTTTGACACTATTTTGTTATCGCAAGACGGCTAGAGCGCCATTCGCAAGATCCCGTACCTCGCTTTGATCGAGACCAGGGACATCAATTAGCGAGTCAGTCAAGGCATGTTAAGCTGGTAGGAGGTTGTATCAATTTTTAAGGTCATGGTTGCTGCTGATGCTCCCATTCTGACAAAGAATCAGCTTGACGACTTATTCAATTTTTCCAGTCTAAATCAATCTGTAGAGCTCGCTTGCCAATTGGCGGTTCAACATCCAAGGCTGCTCTACTTATTCATGCAGAGATATGCCCATTTCAACGGTTATGCAGGCAGCTTAGTGGCTCGCTTGGCAAGCTCGGTTGGTCTTTCCCGCGACCTGTTTAAAAGCTCTTCTGCTGTTGTTGCAGACGAAGCAGATAGAGGACTTGAAATTGCGGCAAGAATATTGGCAGCAACTATTGATGAGCATGCGGATAAAGGTCAGAAATGCGCCCCTCATCGAGCGCTAGCTCAAGCAACTCTAAAATCCATAGGTGACTATGCAGTCTTGACCGTAGAAGAGAGAAACCATCTTTCCATTCTCCCCAATTGGATGCAAGGAACCTTGGAAAATACCGTCCAAGGATATCAAGGCGTGCCTGGCGATGTTCGTTCGCTGATTCGCGCGTTGGGATTTCACGCAGCATCTGAAATCCTCGCCAGCTTTGAATACTCAATTATAGATAAAGTTGTTAGGCATGATAACCGTAATATCGGTTATGATGCTTATCTTCGCGGGATCCATGAAAGGGTTGAAGTCGAGCAAGGGTTATTTAGCGCCTGGTACTGGATTGTCATTCATGGCAAGCATAAAGGTTCGGGGGTTGAAGATGAACATTTTCAGTCGGCTCTTGAAGCGCTTGATCTAGCTTCATGCTATCGAACTGAGTCGGCACAGCAAATACAACAATGGGCTCTGCAGGGTTTCTCAGACTTTGTTGAGATCCAGCAAAGACTTTTCAAAGAGATTGTACGAGAGGGCTCTGAGTATCTCCAACAGCTGTAGTCACTTAATTGCCTTCTTGACTTAAGCAAAGCCAAGCGCTGAAGCTGCCCCTCGCCTTTCTGGCAATTCCAAAATACTTAGCAGTTTATCCACGATTGATCTATGGGATGGTTTCTTTTAGTGGCGGCAATCGTCCCGGAAGTGATAGGCACGATTCTGTCTAAGCAAACAAATGGCTTTCAAAATCTCAATACATCAGCTCTGATGGTTATTTGTTATTGTTTGTCCTTGAGTGGTTTGACACTCGCTATGAAAACCATTGAAATGAGCATCGCTTATTCTGTTTGGACGGGATGCTCGATCTTGGCGATTTCGATCCTGGGTGTCGGCATCTTCAATGAGGCAATGAGCTTTGCCAAAGGGTTTTCAATTGTCCTGTTAGTGATAGGGCTTGTAGGCCTAATGGCGGAACATCAGCCTCGCGCCTGAGCGAAATATTTCCCTTCTTGCTTGCTAATCGGCTATTTTGGTGACAGCTTGAGGTCGGCCGCCAAAATTGCTCGCAATCAGTATTTTAAATCTTCACATATTTCAGAGAATAGACTCAACTAGCGCCATGGTAATTCTATTCCCATTTAAATGGACTGGCTCAGCCGTGTGATCGTGCAGATCATCCCTATATGACCCCTTTTCTTCAAGTTATTGGTAATGCTAGCGTTGTCCGCATATATTTAGTTGCCTATATCCCTCTTCGCTCGATTCCGGTAGCTGTCAGGAAAGATGACTTCTCTGCTGCCATTCAAGTAGTTATGGCAAGTGCAGCTGGTCTTGGGTCGATTTCCGGTCGTGGAGGATTGATCCAAAGCGACTTGGATTCTGCTGGCGTGCCTGTTCATAGATGTGGGCACGATTCCGGCAGAGGTCAACGGCCTCGCCACTTTGGCGTTGGTGGGGCGTCATGCACTTGATGCTGCTGTGGCGGTGTCGGTGGTTGTACCAATCCACAAATGACGCCACCCAAAGGCATGACTCCTCCACGCTGGCGAATGGCCCCTTGGGTAATTGGGCCGGTATTTTGCTGTGCGGACAAGCGATTCGGAATAGGGTTAGTCGTTGCTAACCCTTGGTCTGGAGAAGGACTGCACCGCGCCCAGTTCTTCCAGCCGGCTTTCCAGCGTGGCGGCGCGCATTGCGTTGCCGTTATCGGCATCCCCGTGGATGCCGCGGGCCAGTTGCCCCTGGCCCAGCACCGTTGGCGTGCTGGGGTTGATGACTTTGCAAATTAGTTCTTCTTAGCTAACTACCAAAAAACATCCACCACCTCCTCCTCTCCCCTGCCGCTTCCCCCTGCGCGCTAGTTGTGGAGCCTTGCCCTCCGCCGCCCCACGCCCTGGCACCCGCCCCCGCAACCGAAACTCCCGCGATTGGCCTGGCGCCGCGCCAGCTCGCCTGGCAGGTGTTGCTGGCGGTGGGCGCTGGCGCCTACGCCGATCTGGCGCTGGAGCGGGAGCTGCAGCGCCATCCCCTTGAGGGCGCCGACCGGGCCCTAGCCACCGAACTGGCCTACGGCGCCATTCGCCAGCGACGCCTGCTCGATGCCTGGCTTGATGCCCTCGGCAAGGTTCCCGCCGCCCGCCAGCCACCCAAGTTGCGCTGGCTGCTGCACCTAGGGCTCTACCAGCTGCTGTTCAGCAGCCGGGTGCCGGCCTCTGCGGCGGTGAGCACCACCGTGGAATTGGCAAAACGGGGTGGACTCGGCCGGCTGGCGCCGGTGGCCAATGGCCTGCTGCGGGCCTGCGGGCGCCGGCGCGCGGAGGCCGGGCCTGAGTCCTGGGATGGTCTGGGCCCCCTGCCCAGCGACCCCGCCGCCAGCTATGGCCTGCGCCATTCCCTGCCCGCCTGGCTCGCTGAGCTGGCGTTGCAATGGCCTGATCCCGAGGCCTTCGGTCTGGCCTGCAACCAACCCCCCGCCCTCGACCTGCGCCTCAACCTGCTGTGCACCACGCCTGCTGCTGCTTTGGAGGCCTTCACTGCCGCCGGGATCGAGGCGGCCCCCCTGCCGGATCTGCCCGGGGGCCTCACGCTCCTGGGCCGCAGCGGTGAGTTGCGCGCCCTGCCCGGCTACGCCGAGGGCCACTGGTGCGTGCAAGACCGCGCTGCCCAGGCGGTGGGTTTGCTGCTCGATCCCCAGCCCGGCGAGCGGATCCTCGATGCCTGCGCCGCCCCGGGTGGCAAGAGCACCCATCTCGCTGAGCTGATGGCAAACCAGGGTGAGGTGTGGGCCGTGGATCGCTCCGAGGGGCGCCTGCGCCGGGTGGGCGTCAATGCCGCCCGCCTTGGCCTGCAGTGCATCCACACCCTGGCCGCCGATGCCACCGCCCTAGCGGCTGAGAAGCCTGAGTGGCTCGGCTGGTTTGATCGCATCCTGCTGGATGCCCCCTGTTCGGGCCTTGGCACCCTGGCCCGCCACGCCGATGCCCGCTGGCGGATCAGCCCTGAAACGATCACCGAGTTGGTGCCGCTGCAGCGGTCCCTGCTGGAGTCCCTGCTGCCCCTGCTCAAGCCGGGCGGCCAGCTGGTGTATGCCACCTGCACCGTGCATCCGGCTGAAAACGGCCAGCTGCTCGCTGGCTTCCTTGCCGATCACCCCGGCTTGCAGCTGCAGCAGAGCTGGCAGCGTTGGCCAGCCGCCAGCGGTGGCGACGGCTTTTTTGCCGCTCTGCTGCAGGCTTAAGGCGGGGTTAGGGGGGTGGTGGTGGCGCCACCACCGGGGGTGGTGGGGCTTCCAGCGGCGGTGGTGTGGCGGGCGCCGGGCTGGGGGCAGCAGGGGTGCTTGGTGTTTGCGCCTGGGGGGCGGCAGGGCTGGCCGGCGCGGCTGGTGTGTAGGGCTGCTCGTTGAGACTGGGGGTGGGATCAAGCTCCAACGGCTGGGGTGCCGGCTCACGCCAGCTTTCGGTGCTGGCTGCCGGTTCACGGCGGCGCTCGGCTTGCTTTTTGTCCAGCCGGTAGGTGTCCTCTAGCTGCGGCTTGGGCGGAAACTGGCGCACTGGCAGGTCCTTGCTGATCGGCGCCATAAAGGCCCTCCAGGCGTAGGTGGCCACCACGCTGGTGTCCTTGGTGGTGCGGCTGTCGTCGTAGCCGAGCCACACCCCGGTGGTGAGCTGGGGGATCGAACCGATAAACCACAGGTCGCGGCCCCCCTCTGAGGTGCCCGTCTTACCGGCCACGGGCCGGTCCGGCAGGGCCGCGCCGCCGCCCGTGCCCGACCGCACCGCCCGCTCCAGCATCCACAGCATCAGGGCCGCGATGTCGCTATTGACGGCCCGGCGACCTTGATCGCCATCCACCCGGCGGCTCCACAGCAGCTCGCCATCGGGGCCGAGGATCTCCTCAAACGGTGTGGGTTTCACGTAGATGCCACCGTTATTGATGGCGGCGTAGGCGGCGGTCATGTCCACCACCGTTTGCTCGGTGGCGCCGAGGGCGAGGGGGTAGAAGCGCCCCAGCTCTCGGGTGATGCCGAGGCTCTTGGCCGTTTCGATCACCTTGTCGAAGCCCAGCTCCTGCAGCAACCCCACCGCCACTGTGTTGAGCGAGTTCTGCAGCGCCATCACCATCGACACCGAACCGAAGTAACGGTTGCCGAAATTCTTGGGGCAGTAGCCGGCGAAGCAGCGGGCCGAATCGCGGAATAGCCGCTCCGGCAGCATCCCCTGCTGCAGGGCCGTGAGATACACAAACAACTTGAAGGTGGAGCCGGGTGAGCGCAGGGCCTGGGCTGCCCGATTGAACTGGCTGTCCTTGAAGTCGGTGCCGCCCACCATCGCCCGCACCAGGCCTGTTCCGGGCTCCATCGCCACCAGAGCGCCCTGCATGCTGCCGCTGGCATAGCTGTTCACGGCCGACTGGGCCTTCTCCTGCCAGGCCAAATTGACGCTGCTGCGCACTGTCAAACCACCCACCTCGAGCTGCTCGGGGCTGAGCACCTTGGGCAGTTCCTGCTGCACCCAGCCGCTGAAGTAGGGGGCTCGGCTGTCCCAGTATTTGGGTTCGGCTGGCTTGAGTTGCAGCGGTGCCGCTTCAGCCTGCTGTTGCTCACTGACACTGATGAAGCCCGCCTCCTCCATGCGGCGCAGCACCACGGCCCGCCGCTCCAGGGCCAGGTCAGGATTCACCAGGGGTGAATAAACCGAGGGAGCCGGTGGTAGCCCTGCGATCAGGGCGGCTTCCGCAAGGGTTAGCTGTTCCGGGGTTTTTGTGAAATACACCCAGGCCGCGTCGGCAACGCCGTAGGCGCTCGAGCCGAGATAAACAACGTTGAGGTATTCGGTGAGGATCTGCGGTTTGCTGAGCTGGCGCTCGAGCTTGCCGGCCAGGGCGGCCTCTTTGAGCTTACGAATCAGGGTGCGGTCCTGGCTCAGAAATACGGTGCGGGCCAGCTGCTGGGTGATTGTGCTTGCCCCCTCCTCCACCGAGCCCTTGCGCAGGTTGCGCACCATGGCCCGGCCGATCCCCACCGGGTCAATGCCGTTGTGCTGATAGAAGCGCCGGTCTTCCGCGGCGATAAAAGCCTGCTGCACCAACGGCGGCATCGTTTCGGGCGTCAGCTTCTCGCGAGTTACCGGTCCGATTTTGTGCACCACCTGGCCGTCGGCCGAGAGGATGGTGAGGGTGCCTGGGCGGTTGAAGTGGTTGATGCCACGGGCGTCGGGCAGCAGGCTGTCAAAGCCCGCCACTAGCGCCGCCTGGCCGCAGGCAACGCCGCCGCCAATCAGGGCGGCAAGCAGCCCTACTCCCACCAGGTTCGTGCGGCGGGGCTGGGGAGCTTTGCCGGTGGCGGGGCGCTGGCGGTTCACCTCAGCTAACGAGGGAGCTGTGGCCGATTGCCAGGGCGGTCACGAGCATGCCGAGCACCAGGAATGGTTGGGCGCTTGCCTGGTATTTGACATCGAATGCGACTGGATCACGCAGCAGCCAGATGTCCTGGAAGGTGATCTGGGGAATGATCAGCAGCACCAACAACACCGACGCGAAGTGCTGGCCGATGGCAATCAGCACGGCCACCATCGCCAGTTGAAACACATCGATCATGCCGGCGCTGATCCAGCTTGCTTTCTCGATACCGAAAGCCACCGGAAGGGATTGCAGGCCCATGGCCCGGTCGCCCTCGACGCTCTTGAAGTCGTTGACCACGGCTATGCCTAGGCCGGCTAGGGAGTAGGCCAGGGTGAGCAGGGCGGTGGTCCAGGTGAGCTGGCCAAAAAGAGCCTGGCCGGCCCACCAGGGCAGGGCGATGTAGCTGGCGCCAAGGGCGTAGTTGCCAAGCCAACCGTTTTGCTTGAGCTTCAGCGGCGGAGCTGAATAGATGAAGCTCACAAAGGAGCCACCTAGGGCAAGCAGCAGCAGCACCGGGGTGGTGTGAGCGGCCCAGAGATCAAGGCCGTAGGCCACTCCTAGCCCTGACAGCAGCAGAATCCAGATCTGGGCCTTCACCTGGCCTAAAGGAATCGCTCCTGAAGGAATCGGCCGGTAGGGCTCGTTGATCGCGTCGATTTCGCGGTCGTAGTAGTCGTTGATCGTTTGGGTGTAGCCGGCCAGCAGGGGCCCGCTCATCAGCATGCAGGCGATCGAGGCGCCCACCTCGCTGATGCTCCAGTGGAAATTGCCTGAGGCGGCAGCACCGCACAACACACCCCAAATCAGGGGTATCCAGGTGACCGGCTTCATCAGCTGCAGCCGGATTTTCCAGATACTGCTGGTGCCGCTGGCACCCTTCATGCCGAGCAGCTGACGGGCACCGCCGCCGCTGGCCGCTTCGGGATTGGGGGTGTTGCTCAACGGCCTAGGCCTCAGGCGAGGGTGAGTTCGTCGTCAAAGAACCAGGCGATTTCACCATCGCTTAGTTCAACAACCACGCCGATGCCCTTGCCATCCACCGTGCGGAAACCGGTTACGGTGCCGATGGAGTCTGCCTTCAGGGAGTCAACCATTTTGCTTGAGATGCGATCCCGAACCCGGGTGACCCGCACCTTCGAGCCGATGTTGATGGTGGCAGCCTGGGACATGGCCGGCGCGACTGGAAAGTGGCGCAACCTTAACAGTGCCCTACGGAGCTCGAGTCCATGGTTGCCAAGCGGATCATTCCTTGTCTCGACGTGGCCGATGGCCGGGTGGTGAAGGGGGTGAATTTTGTTGGGCTGCGCGATGCCGGTGATCCGGTGGAGCTGGCCTGTCGCTACAGCGCCGCTGGAGCCGATGAGCTGGTTTTTCTCGACATCGCCGCCAGCCACCAGGGCCGCGGCACCCTGGTGGAGCTGGTGCAACGCACCGCTGAGGCGGTCACGATCCCCTTCACCGTGGGCGGTGGCATCAGCAGCGTTGAGGGCATCACCGAGCTGCTGCGCGCCGGCGCCGACAAGGTGAGCCTCAACTCATCGGCCGTGCGCGATCCCGAGCTGGTGGCCCGCGGCGCCGAGCGCTTTGGCTGCCAATGCATCGTGGTGGCCATTGATGCCCGCGCCAGAGCTGGTGGGGGTTGGGATGTTTATGTCAAAGGTGGCCGCGAGAACACGGGCCTCGATGCGGTGGCCTGGGCCCGGCAGGTGGTGGCCCTCGGAGCTGGCGAGATCCTGCTCACCTCCATGGATGGAGATGGCACCCAGGCGGGCTACGCCCTGGAGCTCACCCGGGCCGTGGCCGATGCGGTGGAGGTGCCAGTGATCGCCTCCGGCGGTGCCGGCTGCATCGACCACCTGGCTGAGGCCCTCGACCCCGGGCCGGCGGGTGGCCACGCCTCAGCAGCCCTATTGGCCTCCTTGCTCCACGATGGGATCCTCAGCGTCGAGCAGATCAAAACGGAGCTGCTGGGTCGTGGTTTGCCAATCCGGCCCCTCGCATCGAGTTGTTAAGCCTCGTTACATTGCTTAAAGACTTTCATTTGACACGGCCAGAGCTTGTTTTCCGCCCTTCCCGTACTTCCGCCTCCCGCCTCCACCGCAATTGCCCTCGGCATGGTGGCGGCGGTGGTGGCTTTGATTGCTTGGGCGCTGCAGCTGATGCAGGCCGCCAGTGATCGCCGGGAATTTTCGCTAATGCTGGCTGGCTGCATGGTGTGCTCAGCGGCAGTTGGCCTGGCCACCGTGATGGTGCTCACCTTCACCAGCCCCAGCCCCAGCCTGCTGCCTGCTGTGGATGCGGGCATCAGCCTCGATTCGATTGTGTTGCCCTGGGATGGCCAGCTTTAGGCCCGGAGATCCACAGGCGGTTCAGGAGCTGTTCGAGCAGATCGCGCCCCGCTACGACCAGCTCAACGACCTGCTCAGTTTTGGCCTGCATCGCCTCTGGAAACGTCAGGCGATTGCTTGGTTGCAGCCCCAGCCTGGCCAGCGTCTTTTAGATCTCTGTTGCGGCACCGGCGATCTAGCCCTAGTGCTGGCTTCCCGGGTGCGCCCAGGTGGCAGCGTGCTCGGCATAGATGCGGCGGCTGCCCCCCTGGCAGTGGCGGCCAGGCGGGCAGCCGCCCAGCCCTGGCTAGCGGTGAGCTGGCAGCAGGGCGATGCCCTGGCCACGGGCTTGGCGAGCGCTAGTTGCGATGGGGCCGTGATCGCCTACGGATTGCGCAACCTTGCTGATCCAGGTGCGGGCCTGCTGGAGTTGCGGCGACTGTTGCGCGATGGCGGCCGAGCCGCAGTGCTTGATTTCAACCGCACATCTGGGGCGGTAGCGAGCTTTCAGCGCTTTTATCTACGCCGGTTGGTGGTGCCCACCGCAGAGCGGTTCGGCATTCCCGAGCACTACGCCTACCTGGAGGAGAGCCTGCAGCGCTTTCCCACCGGCTCCGAGCAGCAGCAGCTGGCGCGGCGGGCGGGCTTCAGAGAAGTGCGGCATCGGCCCTTAGCAGGTGGCCTGATGGGTTTGCTGGAGCTGGTGGCCTGAGGCCAGTGGACAGCTTGGTTCCTGGCTGCTGGTGCGCGGCCCAATTGTGATTAAGGTTGAGCTGTCTCTTTTGCGTAGGGGTTAAATCCCCCCAGGGTTTTGGAAAACTTTTACATCCAGCCCATTATCGACCTTTCCTCAGGCCGGGTTTGCGGCGGCGAGGTGCTTTGGCGTCCCAACGACAACGTGCCAAGCGCTGAGGAGATTCAGGCTCTAGACGAAGATCCCGCTCTCAATATCTCGGTTACCCAAGATTCTTTCGTATTTGCTCTGCGGGCCCTCGACCGGATGCAGTCGAACGTGTGGCTGTCGGTGAATCTCTCCTGCCAATACGTTGGCTCAGGCAAGATGTTTTTCCGGCCGATCTCTAAGGCGGTTGGCGATCTCGACACCCTGCGCCGCAAGGTTGGTCGCCGCTTGGTGGTCGAAGTCACGGAGAAGGGCGTTGCGGGTCAGCACGAGTCGTCGTTCATCAACGAGCTCACCTCCTTGCACACCATCGCCGTCGACGACTTCGGTACCGGCGATGCGCCTCTCTCCCACATGCTGAACCTCAACTTCAGCAAGGTGAAGGTGGATCGCTCGATCGTCTCCGGTATCGATGCCGATTCCTTCCGCCAGCGTTTCCTCAAGTGGCTGGTGTCCGGGTGTCACGCCATCAATGTCGATGTCTGCGCCGAGGGCGTGGAAACGGAATCGGAGGCCACCTTCCTGCGCCGCATCGGCGTTAACCAGGGCCAGGGCTGGCTGTGGAGCAAGGCCATACCGGCTGAGCAGTTTGAAAACCTCACCGTGCCCAGCACAGCCGTCACCGAGTCGCTCGGCCGGATGCTCAACGCGTCCTGAATAAAAAAACCACCGCTGGCATAGCAAATACTTTTAACAAAAACAGTTTAAAAAGATACTTGTAATTCTACCCTTTGATGGGTAACTTGGCGTTAAGCGCTATAGAATCCTGCCTTGATTGAGGTGCTTTTTTGTGGGGCCTGTTTCGGTGCGAGCTGGGAGGCGCTTTCGGTTTTTACCCACCATGGGGCTGCTGCTGCTCTGCGGTTTTGGTGCCTCCAGCGCCTTCAGCTACTTCAGTGCCCGCGGCATCCTGGACCGCCAGCTGGCAACCACCCTGCCGTTAACGGCCCAGGCGCTCTCCGGTGAAGTGGAGCGCTATCTCACCCGGCCGGCGCTGCTTTCGTCTTCGATGGCCCGCAACACCTTCCTGGAGCGCTGGGTTGCCGCCGGGGAGCGGGACCAATCCGAAATGGTGGGCTATCTCCGCAATATCCAGGCCGAACACGGCGCCACCACCGCCTTTTTTGTGTCCGATCGCACCGGTCGCTATTACCACCCAAGCGGGGTGCTCAAGTCTGACTCCTCCAGCGATCCCAACGACCGCTGGTTTTACCGGGTGCAGGCCAGTGCCGATCCCTTTGAAGTCAACATCGATCGCGATACGGCCGATCCCAACCGGGTAACCGCCTTCACCAACTTTCGGGTGCTGGATCAGGCGGGTGGCTTCATCGGCGCTATCGGCTTAGGTATCGACGTGCGCGAGTTGGCTCGGGAGCTGAATCGCTATCAGGATCGCTATGGCGCCCAAGTGCTCTTGGTGACCCATGCAGGTCAGGTGGTGCTCTCCCCCGGCGCCCACTCTGGGGCAACCCTGAAGGAGGTGCCAGGGCTGGCTCCTTACGTTTCCCGGATCCTCGAGCAGCCCGCCACCTCCCTGCAGCTCCCCCACGGTGAGGGCCAGCTGTTCGTGAACAGTCGCCAGATCCCTGAGCTCGGTTGGGTGATTGTGGTGCTGCAGCAAAACGATCCGAGCAAGGCAGCGCTGCTGCCGATCCTTGGTCAGAATCTGCTTATTGCCCTGGGGGTGTCAGCAGTGGTGCTGCTGCTGGCCAATGCCACCGTGGGCAATTACCAGCGCCGGCTGCAGCAGCTGGCGATCACAGACAAGCTCACCGGGCTGCTCAACCGCACCGCCTTCGACACCCTATTTGCCCGTCTGGTGAAAGACGCGCTACGGCGGCAGGAGCCGTTGGCAGTGATGTTGTTTGACATCGATTTCTTCAAGCTGATTAATGACAGCCACGGCCACGCGGTGGGCGACCAGATGATTCAGCACGTTGCTGCTGTGCTCCAGCGGTCGACGCGTGGCAGTGATCTGTTGTTTCGCTGGGGTGGGGAGGAGTTTCTGCTGCTTTTGCCGGCGTGCTCGGCGGTCCAGGCGGTGGAGCGGGCGGAGCGGCAACGGCAGATCCTGCGATCGCAGCCCCTGGCCATTTCCCCCAGCTTGGCTGAGCCCATTGCCCCACCCACCCTCAGCTGCGGCGTCACCACCTATCAGCATGGTGAAACCCTTAAGGAGCTGCTGCTGCGGGCTGATCAGGCCCTCTACACGGCCAAGCGTGGGGGGCGTGATCGGGTGGTGTGCCTGGAGGCTGAGGCCCCCCTACTGGGCAGAATCGATCCAAAGCCCAGCACAGCAGCGTGAACTTCCAGGACATCATCAGCACCCTGAACCGCTTTTGGGCCGACCAGGGCTGCCTGCTCCTGCAGCCCTACGACACCGAAAAGGGCGCCGGCACGATGAGCCCCCACACGGTGCTGCGGGCGATCGGTCCCGAGCCCTGGGCCGTGGCCTACCCCGAACCCTGTCGCCGCCCCACCGATGGCCGCTACGGCGACAACCCCAACCGGGCCCAGCACTATTTCCAATATCAGGTGCTGATCAAGCCCAGCCCCGATGGCATCCAGGAGACCTATCTGGCCTCGCTGGAAGCGCTGGGCATCCGCGCCAAGGATCACGACATCCGCTTCGTAGAAGACAACTGGGAATCGCCGACGCTGGGCGCCTGGGGTGTGGGCTGGGAGGTGTGGCTTGACGGCATGGAGGTCACCCAGTTCACCTATTTCCAGCAGTGCGGCGGCCTCGATTGCCGGCCGGTGTCGATTGAAATCACCTACGGCCTGGAGCGCCTGGCCATGTATCTCCAGGATGTGGAGAGCATCTGGGATCTGAGCTGGGATGGCAATCGCTCCTATGGCGATATCTGGCTGCCATTTGAGAAGGGCCACTGCGCCTACAACTTCGAAGCCTCCAACCCCGAGCGGCTCAAGCAGCTGTTTGCCATCTATGAGGCGGAGGCGGCAGATCTGGTGGCCAAGCAGCTACCCGCTCCAGCCCTGGATTTCGTGCTCAAGTGCAGCCACACCTTCAACCTGCTGGAGGCCCGCGGCGTGATCTCTGTCACGGAGCGCACCGCCACGATCGGTCGCATCCGCACCCTGGCCCGTCAGGTGGCGGAGGCCTGGCTGGCCGAACGCGAAGCCCTCGGTTTTCCTTTGCTGAGCGAGGCCAAGCGCCCCGTGGTGGTGTGAAGAGGCTGCTCCAGCGCAGCTTGCTGGTGGTGGTGCTGGCCGGCGGCAGCTTCCAGTTGGGGCGCTTAAGTGAGCGGGCCGTGTGGCCCTGTCGCTTGCGCCCGGTGGCCAAGCTGGTGGCACCGCTATTGGGCCAGGAGATGCCGAGCCGGGAGCTCTGCGAGCTGTTGCTGCAGCTTCCGCGCCTCTAACTCCAGCCCGTGTGGGAACCCTGGCTGGGTTCATGCGGAGTGGCCAGTGGGCTGTTGTGGAGGTGTGGCGGACACTGCCGGCGCAGCCGGGCCGCGCCTAAAGCCGCTTTTGTGGGGCCTGCTTTTGGCCCTGCTGCTGCTGCGGGTGGGCTGGCTGGCGTTCACGCCGCCCCAGCCGGCGGCCGGTGATCCAGTGCTTCAACTCCAGGCAGCCGGTGGTCCGCTGGACCTGACGCTGCGGGGAGTTCTGCTCAGTGATCCGGTGCCCAGCGGTGCTCCGGTGCTCAGTGGTGGTGGTGCCTGCCGGGCCCTGCTGCAGCTGCCCGTGGGCCGCACCGAACTGCGCTTCGGCGATTGCCCGGAGCTGCAACAGGGTTGGCGCCTGCAGGTGCAGGGCCGCCTGCGGCGCCCCCAGGTGTCACCCCATCCGCTGCTGGCCGCACCAGCAGAGCGACTGGCGCGTCAGGGAAGCTTCAGCCAGCTGCAGGTGCAGGATTTTGAGGTGCTGCAGCGTGCGGCAACGCCGGTGGCAGACCTGCGCCGCCGCATGGCCCAGGCGCTGGTGCAGCATGCTGGCCCAAACAACGGCAGCGTGCTGGCGGCCCTGGTGCTCGGGAGCGCCGTGGTGCCCGTGCCGGCGGAGCTGCGCGAGGCGTTTCGGGCAGCGGGGCTATCCCATGCCCTGGCGGCTTCCGGCTTCCATTTGTCGGTGCTGCTGGGCGTGGTGCTGCCCCTGGGCGCGCGCTTGCCGCGGCTGGGGCGGCTCACCTTGGCGGCGGCGGCGATGGGCCTGTTTGTGCTGTTGGCAGGCCCCCAGCCCTCCGTGCTCAGGGCAGTGCTGATGGGGGCCCTGGCCCTGGGGGTGGTGGAGTGCGGCTACCGCGGTAGGCCCTTGGGCATCCTGGTCGCCAGCGCCCTGGTGTTGCTGCTGGCGCGGCCCGACTGGCTGCTCGATGTGGGCTTCCAGCTCAGCGTTGTGGCGACTGCTGCGCTGGTGGTGTCGGCCCGACCGCTGGAGCTGGGCCTGCGCCGCTGGCTGCCGGGTTGGTTGGCCGTGGCCACGGCGGTGCCGCTGGCGGCTTCGCTCTACACCCTGCCACTTCAGCTGCTGCACTTCGGCGTGGTGCCCCTCTATGCGGTACCGGCCAATTTGGTGGTGGCACCCCTGCTCACACCCCTCACCCTCGGGGCGATGGCCCTGGCCTGCCTGGCGGTGCTGCTGCCGCCGCTGCTACCGCTTGCCACCGTGCCCGTGGCCTGGCTTGCCAATGTGTTGGTGGCGGTGGTCAAGGTGTTTGCGGCGCTGCCCATGGCCCAGTGGCAATTGGGCCGCCCCGCCCCGGGCCTGGTGCTGCTGTTCAGTGTGGCGTTGCTGGCTCTGGCCTGGCCTGCCCTGGCCCGGCGCTGGCGCCTGCTTGGTGCTGCCCTGTTTGCGCTGGTGGTGGCGGTGCAGTTCAGCTTGCTAAGCGCCGACCAGTTGTTGCTGGTGCACCAGGGGCGGCTGGATCTGCTGGTGGCGCGGCACCAGGGCCGGGCGGTGCTGGTGAGCAGTTCAGGTGATGGCTTCAGTTGCAGCCAGGCCAGCCAGCTGGCCCGGGGTCTGGGGGTGCAGCGCTACGACTGGGCCTTACTGCTAGATCCGCTGGCGCCCGAGCAGCCGCACTGCTGGCAGGGGCAGGCCGGTCTGGTGATGGCCAGTGCCGATGGCAGTTTGCCGTTTCAGCCTGGCCAAAGGCTGGCTAGCCCTGGGCTGAGCGCCGCACCGGTGGCGATCGAGAGCCGGGCCATTCAGCTGCAGCTGGGCCGCTGGCGCTGGTTGCTGTTGCCCGACCGCCAGGCGCTCTGGGCCTGGCGGCAGCTGGCCGCCGATGGCTCAGAGCCAAGCGTGCTGCGCGGCCGGCTTGATGGCGTCTGGCTGGGTTTTGCACCCTCCGCCCGCGAGCGCCGCCACCTCAAGGAGCTTGGCGCCAAGTGGCTGTGGCTCAGTGGCGCCACCCCGGCGGGCTTGCCAGCGGCCTGGGCGGCCAGCGGTCCCAGTGGATACCTGCAGGCCGCCCTCGGCTGACCGATCCTTAGAGTGACGCAGGCCCAGCGGGTCTTTGGAGAGGTGGCTGAGTGGTCGAAAGCGAACGACTCGAAATCGTTTGAAGGGAAACCTTCCGTGGGTTCGAATCCCACCCTCTCCGCTTCTCAATAGTTTTCAAAGGGTCTGATTCGTCCAGACCCTTTGCTGTAACTGGGTTCTTGGTGGGTGGGTGGTCCAGGTGGATCCGCCCGAAAACAAGGGTCTCTGCCTGTTGTGTTGTTGGACTGCTGATATGCCCTTCTCTGACGCGCAGGTCCGCACTCTGAAGGCAGGTCATTGCAGACGGGTCATTGCAGACAGAGCGAATCTGTCGGGGATTCCGCTAGAAGCCCTCTGGCGCAAGGGCGTATCGACTGTAGATGATGTTGATTACGCCTCTTTTGAAAACCGCTCTAGAAGGTGGGATGCAAGGTTGCTAAGCGACCGCCCCTCGCAATCGCTTTTCGTCAGCAAATATCTATAAACGGTATGGGGGATGGTGACGCTGATTCGTTGTGGTTTTCTAAAGGCAACTGGAGTTTGATCGCTCCCTTGGGATTCGTGAGTGCCCATGGTTGGTAGGTCGTGCCTGGATTTAGCGACCCCCACATTATCCTGAAAGTGAATTAGCGCAACCTCGCCAATGCTGTGACCCGCATTATGCAGTCCCTGCATTATGCAGTCCCTGCATTATGTCGTTTCTGCATCATTTTTCGCTTTTTGTCTAAACTGCTACTGCGACTCGTCTTTGGAAAGAATATCTTTGGCTACTTCTGAGAATGAGCGACTAGTTTTCTCTGCAATCTTGCTAATTTTTCCACGATCTCGTCGCTTAATTCCAGCTCTATTCGCTTGGGAAAGTCTCTTGGGTCAAGGCGAAAAAAAGTTGTCGCATTGTCTTTCGTCGTTGCTTGTAAAATTGTGAAAAATGGATATAAAGAATCTTTGTTATTGCCTTATTCCTTTTCAATCCTAACTATTTTGCCCTCCCTTCGCTGTTCTGTTTTTCGGAAATCAACAGATAGGCGCTCAGCAGCGGTTGTGCTATTCCATCCCGTTGTGCCTGACCTTGAAGACTCTTGATGGCATCACTAACTTCTGTGTCGTATTCCCAACTGGTTTGTGACCGCTCCTTCTACTGAGAAGAACATCAGGATGATCGTTTGCCATTTCCGCTTGGGGTGAGTGGATGATGGGGCGCCGGGCGATTGTGCCAGGGCGCAGTTGAGGCGACCTCAGCAACAGGCGATCCCACTATTTAACAATCGCTGCTTGCCTAAAAATATTGTGATTCTGTCAGGCAAATCGCGATATCTGCCATTCGGCATTGCCTTTACTCTGCGTAAGATGAATGATGTTTTCAAAATCTTTCTCGCCCCTCCACTTTAGTTCAGCATTAATGCCAAGATTATCGGACGAAGTATTGTTATTTAGCCTTAAGCGTGCCACCGCAAATTCCAATATTTTTAATGTGTGGGGCAGCTGGGCGGCCCATCGGTGGTGTTTATTTTCGTATTTTATCTCTATTGAAAGATTCTTGATTGCAGCATTTAGCGCAGTTGGATCGTCAATTAATTCTTCTTTGCTTTGATTGCCATCGCTGCAAGAATTGACATAGAAGTATATGCTTCCTTTGATTGCAGGCGCTTTTAGGATGCTATCGCTGCCAATCTTGGCAAGAAGTTCCTTATTCTCATCAATCGTCTCCTCGCCAATGTGTCTGCCCAACAGCTTTGGAGCGCCTGGCTGTTCGTTCATTGCTGCTGGGTCGTGTGGTTGAAGTGTGGCAGGGGATTGCCCCAGTAGAGGCAGGCAGAGTCCTGTTCCCACTGGCAGCTGCAGTCACGATGAGCGGCAACCATCACGCTCTGGGCGGCATTGAGGTTTGCCAGGTCAATGGTGGAGAAGTCGGTTGGCATTGGTCTGAACCTATTGGATCTGCACTCGGGACCTTGCGGAATATTCCACTGGGTTCGGCTGTATATATCGCTACGGCATTCTTATGAATTTGCTTTAGAAATGGCAGATTCAGCGGAGTCGGTATGGATTTCTCTGGTTCGCCTTTCCTTCTTGCCTTTGTCGCCCTGGTGGGGTTTGTTGTGGTTGAAGTAGTACTTAAGTTTGGTGCCTGACATTCTGGTGCCTTTGCTGGGCAGGGAAGCAATAGGTGATTAGCAGTGCTTTGCTCTACTAAGGTGCTTGACGTATTGTTTTTGGCTTAAATCAACCACAGTAATATACAACCCAGAAGATCCCGCTAGCCCCCTTGTTGCGACAAACCTCGGCGGGCTTTTCTCTGTCGTCCTTGTTCTTGCGGCACTTTAATTATTATTCTTGTCCTAGGTGTGCTGCAAAAATGCTTAAGCGAGTTAATGGCAAATCTTCTCTTGTGCTGAGGGTCTTTATTGGGGTTGTTGTCTGGTGGATCTGGAAGCTGGTTCGGATGTAGTCCAAGAATGCTTCAGGACTTTTTCTTCCAGATTCGCTCCAGTGTTTTGCGGAACTCCCCACTGCTTTGTGGTCGTGCCAGGTCACGCTTCCAAAAGACGCTGCTAATCCACCACACCTGAAGAGCGCCGAACGCAAGGGCGACCAGACCCAGTTGGATGTAACCCCAGTTGAGCTGCTCCATTGCGCCAGTGCTCCCCTGATTAATTACCCATCCGCTTGAACTCTTCCAGCAGTGCCCGATTTAGGTGGTCATCGCATCCCACCACCAACTGCGGGTAGATGGTGCCGTCCTTGTAGGGGGCATAGGCGTGGGCACAGACCGCACGGGTGGCGTCCTGCCACTGTTGGAACATTGCCCTGGGGATCTTGCTTTGGAGTTGGTCGGTGGACTGCTGCCAGGACACCTCAGCGCAGTAGCGCATCTCCACCGTGTTCTCGCCAGGGCACCGGATCTGGGGTCCCTGGGCGTGGATCGCAGTGGGGAGTAGGACAAGGCCAGTGGCGACAAGTAGGTGCTTCATCGGGATCTTCTGGCGCTGCTTGAAGGGTATGGGTGCTTTCTGCTGTTGGCGACTGCCTCGGCGACAAGGGACTCAATGGACTCCTTGCCTTCACCTCCCCAGCATTTGGCATTATTGATGCAAATAAGTTCGCTTTTTCCAATCACAGTCTTTGCCAAGTATTAGATTGCTTCCTTTCCATTCAAATACTTTTTTCAATTTAAGGTTGAATGGGTGTTGAGTCGGGTCAAGAGTTCTGAAGTCTCCTGTTTTTATTTCTCTGTTGTTTACGGGTGAAAATGGACGCCGCAGCTTTAGAAGAATTTCCCCGAAAGCGGATACGCAGGGAATGTCATTGGTAATTAATGCATATTTGAAGTTTGGAAGAATTGATAAAATATCTTGAACTTTCTTCGTGCTTAAATGCATTAGTACGTCTTTGCAAACCAGCAGTTCTGCGCGAGGGAGTTCATTGTAATCATTTGGAAGACAGGCAAAGGAAACCCCTGGTCGTGAAAATGACTTCTGATTGTTTGCGATTACATTTTTAGATGCATCGATGCCAATATATGTTGCTCTGCCAAAGTCTAGAAATTGGGAGAACTGCCAGTCGCCGCAGCCAAGGTCAACGACTGATTTAATATCGTGTTGACGAATAAAGTTTTCTAGGAATATCTTGTAGGGCTGAGTTGCCTCAGGGGAACTTCCGCCCCCAGATCCCTTGCCCCAGTATGAATTTTCATAAATCTTATCAAAAATATCTGGATCGCCAAACTCAAGGCTCATAAAAAGTCGGTAAATTCTGAACTCTAAATTTAGCACTAAAGATGATTTTATGGTTGCAAACCATAACTCTTGATGTATAGCAGTTATTGCAGACGGTTTTTGGCAACTTCATAGATACGCAATTATTGCGCCGCTACCTCTGCCTCTGTTCCTTCTTCCAGATTTGCTCCAGTGTTTTGCGGAACTCCTCACCGCTTTGTGGTCGTGCTAGGTCACGCTTCCAAAAGACGCTGCTAATCCACCACACCTGAAGCCCGCCAAACGCCAGGGCGACCAGAGCCAGTTGGATATACCCCCAGTTCAAGTGCTCCATTAGCGACTCAGCTGCAGGGCAGTTTTGATCGGCAGGTGGGCGGTGGGGATTCCCAATGCCACCATTGAAACATTGCCGCAGGTGTCCGCATGAACACTTGCGACAATCACTCCATGCCGTGAGTGTAAATGCCTAATAGCGTAAGGGAGTCGTGATGAGCGACGGGAAGAATGTCCCTGGCGGAGTCGAACACGCTAGGGATTTTTTTGTGAACAAACCTTTGATCGCGTGTGTGGCTGCAACAGGTTTGGTCGCCAAGGTTGATGGATTTTTAAAATACGGCTGCATCAGTGAAGCAGTGTGGCAAGCAAAATGTAATTACAGTCCCCTTGCTTGTAAATAATGCCCCGCTTCTTCCTCCCCAGGATCGCATCCAACCGAAACAGGCGCGGACGGGCCTTGCAGTAGCTGGTCTGTGGATTTGCAGGGGATTTCCTTTTCCTGCTTCCTGCGGCATCCTTGGGTTGAATTCCATCACAACTGAAGATGAGGGACGACGACTTCTCTTTGAGCGACGACGATGCCAATGAGGTGGAGCTGCCTGTCTTTGATATGGGCGCCGATCACTGGCAGGAGGAGATTGATTTTCTAGAACAGCGTCTTCGTGGCGAGCAGGGCGATATTGATAAGGACGATAGGGAGACCTGCACGGAAGCACTGGCAATCGCCAAGGAGAACCTTGCCAATTGCTTAAGGCGCAAAAAATGATATTTTTATACCCTGCATGTTATCGGGCCTCTTATTTAATGCTCAATAACTAGCCGCAATTGATTTTGCGGGTCGTGCGGAGATTTTTACTTTTCTATAAAGCGAACAGAATTCTTCTTTGCCGGAATCCATGGAATGAGCCATTGAATTGAGAACATGCTCAAGATCTTCCGTTGCTAGTTCGCCGAGCGAATTCCAGTTTAAGGCAAACAGAATTGAAGAGTCCATGGCAGGGTATTGAGGCCACCCTGGTGCAAGGACGACTGATTAATTGTTTTCGAACCCTAACCCCATACCCTGTCAGAAGGGGGTTTCGGCACATCCTTTGGTGTTAAAAAATTAAGTAGATTGCAGTATGTTGTTGCGCTGCAATGCATTTGGGGGTATTTGAAGTGCTTTTCTCAGTGAACTTAAAGATTATTCGAATTGTGGTTCTGCTTTGATACTTGTCTTTAGTAGTTGTCGCCGTACTTGACTTCGGTTGATGCATTCATGAGTTCAACAGTCGTTTGGAAGCCCTGGGCCACAGTTACCTCGTGTTGAATGCCGATGTCCCTCAATGCAGTTACGTCGTATTCAGGGGCGGTGATCCAGCTGAAGCCTTTGCCAAATGTGTTGTCGGGGTTGACTACATACCAATGGCAGGCGGTGTCTGGAACTGCCACCGAGCATTTGGTCCAGTCGTTGTCCCATTGGGGAACCTGAACAAAAGAAAGGGCGGCAAATAAGAAACCAAAAATGCTTAACAGCATGACCGCCTTATGAAATCTTCACAATCCTACTATGGTTTGGTCGCTTTTTGTCGTTTCCCTGATTTGGATTTGGTTTCGGTTGCCTAAATTTCCCATCGCTGATCTGCGTCGAGCCCCTGGAGATGCCCCACCACGAGAACCGTCCCACCAAAATCTGCCCTGTCTGTGAGCGGCCTTTTCAGTGGCGGCGCAAGTGGAAGGATGTTTGGGATGAGGTGCGCTACTGCTCAGATAGGTGCCGCCGGCAACGCAGCGCCAAGGGGGTTTAGAGGATGGGCCCTACCTTTGTGAAGCTTGAGCTGGGTCTGGTTTCTAAGCCCCAATTTGACGCGGTGATTCCAGCTCACCTGGCTTGGCTGGCAGATCTCGAACGCAAGGGCCATGAGCCCCGCAGTGGTTATTGGGCCGATCGGGTCGGCCGCAGTGGTGATGGGGCTGGCGGCATGTTGCTGTTTAGGGCCGCCAGTTGGGAAGAAGCCGAGGCCCTTGTTCGAACAGATCCGCTGATCCTCCAGGGATGCGTCAGCTGGACGCTGCATCAATGGGCGCTGGTGTTTCCGCCAGCAGGCCTAGCTGTGAAACAGCAACACCAGGCCTGAATTGAGCTGGTGAAACTCCCGTTCTTCGCGACTTAGATCGAGCCCTACCTGCAGACCTTCCTTGAGGGCATCTTCATAGGGAGGAGCTGTTGGCGCTGCCCCGGCTTGCCAGAGGGCTGCAATCCCTACAGGTGTGGCGTGCCAGCGAAAGCAGGGGGTTAGGCCGATGTTCGGCTCCTTGAGGGCATCTTCAAGTAGTTCGCGAATCGCCATGGTCCCAGTGATCTGCGCGCAGCTTCGGCAGGGCCTGTGGCAGGGGCAATCAGCTGAGAGTTTTCGTGATGAACGACCCGGCCGCGGCAGCAGTGAGCCATATCAGCTCAAGCCGCCGATTCAGTTGCAGCATTTGCAGCACTGCGGCTTGATCCGGCGCTGGCAGGCCTGCGCCAAGTAGGGGCTTGCTGCGTATTTGGCCGCCGTAGCTATTGCTGCCTCCCAGCTGCACCCCCGTGACATGGGCATAGGCGGCTTGAGATAGCCCCGCATTGGGTGAGGGGTCGGCAGCTCCATCGCGCCGGGCCGCTGCCAGCACCCCGAGGCTGCGGCCTGGCTGGCCAGCTGCCAGCGGCAGGCTCACCGCCACCAGCCGGCAGGGCAGCCAAACCAGTAGGTCGTCGAGGCGGGCGCCTGCCGTGCCCAGCCAGCGCAGGCGCCCGCGGCGGTAGCCCAGCATTGAATCCAGCGTGCTGGCTGCTTTGAAGCCCCAAGCCAGGGCTAGGGGGCCGGGCCATGCGGGGTTGAGGCTCCACAGCCCAGCCCCAAGCAGCATCCAAAACAGTGGCGCAAACAGACCGTCCACGCCGTTCTCGCTGGCCGTTTCAGCCAGGGCCCGCAGGATCTCCGGGCCGTCGAGATCGGCCGTGTCGCGGCCCACTATCCAGGCAAGGGCTCGACGGGCGGGCTCAAGGGCTGTCTGGTTTTGTACGGGCTGCCTCTGTACAGCTTGTACGGAATTTGGGAGAGCTTTCAGCACCCCAGCCACCGCCTGCTCGAGGCTGCGGCCGGCAAGGGCGCTGGCCAAGGCCACCACCAGCAGTGGCGTAGGAGCCAGCCGCTCCATTCCCCAACCCGCGAGGCCGCTGCCCCCCACTAGCACCAGCGTGATTAAGCCCCCCGCCAGCCGCAGCTTCCAGGCTCTGGTGCCCGCCCAGGCTTCGGCGCCGCGGCGTAGCAGGGTGATCCACCAGCCCATTACCACCACCGGATGGGGACACCAGCGCGGGTCCCCGACTAGGCGATCGAGGCCGCAGGCGAGGACAACCAGCAGCAGGGGATTGCTGAGCAGTTGGTTGCTGAGCAGGGGTTGGATCAGGCCGTTTTCAGCCAGCTGAACATCGAGCGCAGGCCCTTGCCCACCTGCTCGATCGGATGGGCCGCATCGCGCTCGCGGATTTTGGTCATCTCTGGCTTGCCGGCGTCACACTCGGCCACGAAGTTGCGGGCGAAGGTGCCGTCCTGGATGTCGCTGAGGATGCGCTTCATCTCCGTTTTGGTGTCTGCGGTGATCAGGCGCGGGCCGCTCACGTAGTCGCCGTATTCAGCGGTGTTGGAGATCGAATCGCGCATAGCCGTCAGGCCGCCCTTAACCATAAGGTCGACGATCAGCTTCACCTCGTGCAGGCACTCGAAGTAGGCCAGCTCGGGCTGATAGCCGGCCTCCACCAGGGTTTCAAAGCCTGCTTTGACCAGCTCGGAGAGGCCGCCGCACAGCACGGCCTGCTCACCGAAGAGGTCGGTTTCGGTCTCTTCTTTGAAGTTGGTTTCGAGGATGCCGGCTCTGGTGCCGCCGATCCCTTTGGCATAGGCCATGGCCAACTCGCGGGCATGGCCGCTGGCGTCCTGCTCGATGGCGAATAGAGCCGGCACGCCCATGCCGTTCTGGTATTCCCAGCGCACGGTGTGGCCGGGGCCCTTGGGGGCAATCATCACCACGTCCACATCGGCGGGGGGCTTGATCAGCTCGAAGCGGATGTTGAAGCCGTGGGCGAAGCTGAGCACCTTGCCGGCGCTCAGGTGCGGTGCAATTTCCTTGTCGTAGACGGCCTTCTGGAATTCATCGGGCAGCAGCACCATGATCCAGTCGGCCTTGGCGCAGGCATCGGCCACGCTCAGTACTTCCAGGCCATCGGCCTTGGCTTTTTCTGCCGAGCGGCTGCCTTCGTAGAGCCCAACCACGACGTTGACGCCGCTGTCCTTGAGGTTCAGCGCGTGGGCATGGCCCTGGCTGCCGTAGCCAATGATGGCCACTGTCTTGCCATCAAGCAGGGAGAGGTCGGCGTCGGTGTCGTAATAGAGCTTGGCCATCCGGGCTGTCTAGGCAGGGCAAAGATCGAGCTTACGCAAACGCCCTTCAGGCTTCGCTCGGATGGGCGATCACCCGATCGATCAGGCCATAATCCTTGGCCTCAGCGGCGCTGAGGAAGTAATCGCGGTCGGTGTCTTTTTCAATTTTTTCAAAGGGCTGGCCAGTCATGTCAGCCATCGAGTGGTTGAGCATGTCCTTGATGCGCAGGATCTCCTTAGCCTCAATCTCGATGTCACTGGCCTGGCGCTGGCTGGTGCCGCCCAGGGGCTGGTGAATCATGATCCGGCTGTGGGGCAGGGCCAGCCGCTTGCCCTTTGTGCCAGCGCCCAGCAGGAAGGCGCCCATCGAGGCGGCCAGACCCACGCAGATCGTCACCACGTCGCTCTTGACGTATTGCATGGTGTCGTAGATCGCCAGGCCCGCGGTCACCGAGCCGCCGGGGGAGTTGATGTACAGATAGATCGGCTTGGAGTTGTCTTCCGAATCCAGATAGAGCATCTGGGCCACCAGGGCGTTGGCGACTGCATCGGTGACCTCCGAGCCCAGAAAGAGGATCCGTTCCACGCCCAGACGGGTGTAGATGTCAACCCAGCGCTCGTACTGGCTGCCGGGGAGGCGGTAGGGAACGCTGGGGGTGCCGATGGGCATGGGTCGAGGGTGAGGACGGGGTGGGGAACTGGATTGGTCGCCTATGGCCCTTTAGCCAAGGCCGGCTGCCGTGGCTGGGGGGGCGGTTGGTAGGTCTTTCTGGCTCGTGAGTACCCGATCGATCAGTCCGTACTCCTTGGCTTCCTCAGCGGTGAAGTAAGTCATGCGATCGGAATCGCGGGATAGCTGCTCCACCGACTTGCCGGTGTTGAGAGAAAGCATCTCCAGCAGGGTGCGCTTGTTGTGCAGCACTTCCTGGGCCCGGATCTGGATGTCGGTGGCCTGGCCGCGGGCGCCGCTGCGGGGCTGGTGCAGCACGATCGAGGCGTGGGGCAGGGCGGCCCGGTGGCCCTTGGTGCCAGCGCTGAGAATCATGGCTGCAGTGCCCATCGCCTGGCCGATGCAGATGGTGTGTACGGGCGGCTTCACGTAACGGAGCGTGTCGGCGATGGCGAAGGCTTCGGTTTCAAAGCCAACGGCGTCGCCGGTGTACCAGCTGGTGCCGGTGGAGTTGATGTAGAAGAAAATTGGCTTCTCCGGATTGTCAAACTCCAGGTAGAGCAGCTGGGCAATGATCAATTCGGTGACGTCAATGCCCATTTGGCGCTTGGCGTCGTCGTCGCTGAACAGGGGCAAGCCCAGATAAACGATTCGCTCCTTCAGCAGCAGGCTGGGCAGATCCGGGGGCGGCGTGCGCATAACCGCGGAATCGCCGTAGTAGGGGGCTGACACCGACATCCGCGATTGATAGGAAGCACGTTTGCGGAGCCTAGCGGGGGCTGTCCGCTTGCGGATTGGCCTTGCTGCGCTCTTGCCGTGGTTTGCGCTTGGCGCTGGCCTCCCCATTGGCCTCGGCTGGGGCACCGTCGCCCCGGGCGAAAACGATCCGGCCAGTGGGGTTTTGCAGGGCTCCGGTGACCACCACTGGCAGCCGCTCGCCAATGCGGCCCCGGGCGCCTTCCACCACCACCATGGTGCCGTCGTCGAGGTAGCCCACGCCCTGATCGGCCTCTTTGCCATCGCGGGCGATCTTGAGCAGCAGCTCGTCGCCAGGCTGCACCTCGGGCCGCAGGGCTATCACCAGCTCGCTGAGGTTGAGCACCTTGAGATCTTTCACCTCAGCCACCTTGGCCAGGTTGTAGTCGGCGGTGAGCAGGGTGCCGCCGGTGTCGGCGGTGAGCAGCAGCAGCTTGTCGTCGACGCCGTTGCCTTCGTAGCGGGTGCTGTTGACCACCAGCCGCCGGCCGTACTGGTCGCGCAGCTCGCTCAGCAGCTTGAGGCCGCGGCGTCCCCGGCCGCGCTTCTCGGCGTTGCCCGAGTCGGCTAGGGCCTGGAGCTCATCGATCACGCTCTGGGCCACGATCACCTGGCCCTCCAGCAGCCCTGAGGCGAGCAGGCCGCGGATGCGGCCGTCAATGATCACGCTGGTGTCGAGGATTTTGGCGCTGGCAGGTTGCAGAACCCCATCGGCCACCAACATCGCCTCGGTGCTGCTGGGGTTGAACAGGCGCAGCAGGGTGCGGCCATGCACTTCGGCCAGGTTGTAACCCGATACGCCGAAGAAGACGTTGCTGAGCACCGCCGCCAGCGGTTTGACGAAGATCACCTCCCAGGGCAGGGGCAGCAGCAGGATCGGCGCCAGCAGCAAGTTGGCCACCAGCAGGCCGAGGATCAGGCCCACGGCGCGGCTTACCAGCAGGTCGGTGGGCATGGTGCGCACCTGCTGCATCAGCTTGCGCCGCAGCTGCTGGAAGAAAACTCCAGCGATCACGCCAAAAAAGGCACCGAAGCCCCCCAGCACCGTGCGCAGCCCTTCTGGGTTGTCCACCTGCAGCAGCAGCTGCTCGGGCAGCAGGTCTACCCCCAGCCAGCCGGCGGCAGCGCCAGAGATCACAAACAGGATCAGGATGAGGGAGTCAACCATTCCCGTCGTGCGTGGCTACCCAGCTGATCTGGGTTGCAGCATGCCTGATTTCGGTGCCCTTGGCCTGAAGGGGTTTCCGCACCTGTCGTTGTGACTGCTCAATTTCCCCATCCAGTGCCAGTCCCAGTTCCAGTCCCAGCGCCAGCTCCAGTCCCGGCAGTCGCCCTGCCCTGGCCGCCACGCAGTGCCTATTTGCACATCCCCTTTTGTCACAGGCGTTGCTTTTATTGCGACTTTCCAGTGGTGCCCCTCGGCGACCGCGCCGGCGGCGAAGCGCCGGCGCCGGGGTCGGCCTCGATTGCGGCCTACCTCAGCTTGCTGCTGCAGGAGATTGCCGCCTCGCCCCCCGGCCCCCCGCTGGCCACGGTGTATTTCGGTGGCGGTACGCCCTCCCTGCTGACGCCCCCCCAGCTAGCGGCCCTGCTGGCGGCTCTGAGCTGCCGCTTTGGCCTGGCTCCTGGAGCTGAGATCAGCTTGGAGCTTGATCCAGCCAGTTTTGACCAGGATCGCCTGGCTGGCTATCTGCAGGCCGGGGTAAACCGGGTGAGCTTGGGCGGCCAGAGCTTTGACGATGCCGTGCTCGCCGGGCTGGGTCGCCGCCATCGCGGCGCGGACCTGCTGGAGGCCGCCGGCTGGCTGGCCCAAGCCCTGGCCGGCGGTGCCCTCAGCAGCTGGAGTCTGGATCTGATTCAGGGATTGCCGGGTCAGGACCTGGGCCACTGGCGCCAGCAACTGCGGCAAGCCATTGCCCTGGCACCACCCCACCTCTCCGTCTACGACCTCACCCTGGAGCCCGGCACCGTGTTTGCCCAGCGCCACGATCGCGGCCAGCTGCAGTTCCCCGATGCCGACCTAGGCGCCGACTTGATGGAGCTCACCTGGGCCGAGCTCAGCGCTGCTGGCTACGGCCACTACGAGATCTCCAACTACGCCCTCCCCGGCCACGCCTCCCGCCACAACCGCGTCTACTGGAGCGGCGCCGGCTGGTGGGGCTTTGGGATGGGAGCCACCGCGGCGCCCTGGGGTGAGCGCCTGGCCCGGCCGCGCACCCGCGAGGCCTATGCCGACTGGTTGGCCCAGCCGGGCTCGCCGCCCGCTAGCGCTGGCCAGGCTTGCCCAGGCATGCCGCTGGATGAGCGCTTGCTGGTGGGGTTGCGCCGCCGCGAAGGGGTGTCCATGCCCGCCCTGCTGGCCCAGGCGGGGCTCGGGCCAGCAGCGCTTGTGGCCTTGCGTGGCCGCTTGGCGCCCTGGATCAGCGAGGGGCTGCTGCGGATTGAGGGGCCCCGCTGGCGACTCAGTGATCCAGCTGGCCTGGCCCTCAGCAATGGGGTGCTGCGGGAGCTACTGGCGTGGTGGCAGGAGCAGGAGTAGTTGCCTGGGCAGGGTGACGCTGGCTGGCGATCCAGCCCTGCAGTGCTGCCACCCCCAGGGCCCGACCCTGCAGCAGCGGCGGGCTGAAGGGGGGCTGGCGGCTGGTGAGCCCCAGCAGGTCTGCCGTGACCCGAACCTGGCCATCACAGCCCTCACCGGCGCCGATGCCTATTACCGGTAGATCCAATTCCTGTTGCAGCAAGGCGCCCAGATTGGCGGGCACGTGTTCAAGCACCAGGGCGAAGCAACCCGCTGCCTGCAGTGCCAGGCCTTGGCGCCGCAGCCGCTCGCGACTGACCTCATCATTGCCCTGGCGGCGGTAGCCCAGCCGATGCACCGACTGGGGGATCAGGCCGATGTGGCCCATTACCGGTATGCCGCTGCGCACCAACCGGTCGATCACGGCCAGGGTCTCAGGCTCGGCGCCTTCAAGTTTCACAGCGGCGGCGGGGGTCTCCTTGAGCACCCGGCCGGCGGCGGCTACCGCGTCGTCTGGGCTGCACTGGTAGCTGAGGAAGGGCAGATCACAAATAAGCAGGGGCATTTGCCCGGGGCCGCAGCTGCTGGCCAGGCCGCGGGCCGTGGCCCGGGTGTGGTGCAGCATCTCCTCGAGGGTCACCGGCAGCGTGGTGGCGTGGCCCAGCACGGTCATCGCCAGGGAATCCCCCACCAGCACCGCATCAGCTCCGGCCTCGGCCACCAGAGCGCCAGAGAGGGCATCCCAGGCCGTAAGCATCGTGATTGGTAGGCCAGCCTGCTTGCGGCTCGCCAGATCAGCGGGGCGCAGGGGCACGGGCTTCGGTGCGAGTGATGCCATTGCTAACATCTAACCGACTCGGACCCATGCGGCTCCGACGCCCAAATCTGGTCAGGACCGGAAGGGAGCAGCCACACGGGATGCTCAGGGCAGGCGTGGAATCCGGGTCACCCCAATCACAAACCGCTAGCTAGCTGTCCTGGCTCTGGCGGTTGAGCAGGAAGGGGGGGATTTTGGCGCCCCGTTCCTCCTGGCTGCTGCTGAACAGGGGGGTGCCGGCAAAGCTGACCACAGTGCGCTCGGTGCGGTATGGGGCGCCACTTTCAAAGCCGGTGGCGATAACGGTCACATGGATTTCGCCCTCGAGGCGTTCATCCACCACGGCACCGACAATGATGTTGGCGTCAGGATCGACAACCTCGTAGATCACTTCAGATGCGGTGGTCATGTCCTCCAGGGTCATGTCTTTGCCGCCGCTGATGTTGATCACACAACCCTTGGCGCCATCGATGCGGGCCGATTCCAGCAGGGGGCTGCTCATCGCCGCCTGAGCCGCCTCAAGAGCGCGGGAGCGGCCGGAGCCCACACCGATGCCGAGCAGGGCGGTGCCGGCGCCAGCCATCACCGAGCGCACGTCGGCGAAGTCGACGTTCACCAAGCCCGGCCTGGTGATGATGTCGCTGATGCCCTTAACGCCCATTCGCAGCACATCATCGGCGGCGCGGAAGGCCTCTTGCAGGGGGGCGCCGGCAATGGCATCGCGCAGGCGATCGTTGGGGATCACGATCAAGGTGTCGACGCTTTCGGCCAACCGGGCAATGCCCTCTTCGGCCTGACGCAGCCGCTTGCGACCTTCAAACCCGAAGGGCTTGGTGACGATGCCTACGGTGAGGGCTCCAACTTCCTTGGCGACCTCGGCCAGGATTGGTGCTGCGCCGGTGCCGGTGCCGCCACCCATGCCAGCGGCGATGAAAACAAGGTCGGCACCCTGCAGTGATTCCTGCAGTTCGGCCCGGGACTCTTCCGCAGCCTTTTGGCCGATTACCGGATTGCCGCCGGCACCCAGGCCGCGAGTCAGTTTTTGTCCGAGCTGGATGCGCTTCTGCGATGCCGACTGCAGCAGCGCCTGGGCGTCGGTGTTCAGCACCCGGTAGCCCACACCCTGAAGGTCGGAGGCAATCATCCGGTTCACCGCATTGCTGCCGCCACCGCCGACCCCGATCACTTCGATGCGTGCCGACTGGCTCGGCACAATCCCGCCTGAAACGCCGCCAAAGGACGGATCGTTTGAGGCCTGGACACCGTTTGACTGGGAGGAGCTTTGGGTCATAGCGGCATCGGGGGTGGCGGTGCGATCAATCGGCGACTGCATTATGTCGACGTTTCCTTGCCTGGATCAGGCGAGTGTCTCACCTTTGCGGGTTTCCTGGCATGTCTCTGCTGGATTCCTTACGGCTCACTGCTGGCGGCAGCCAGTCCAGGGGTGGCGGGTAGGCCCAGCTCGGGTTGTTCTGGATCGCTGAGATCGATGGATTGCAGCCGGCGGCCCTTCACCTTTGCCGGCAGTTCCTGTTGCAGGTGACGGAGTACTTCAAGGCGCCGCCCCAATTGGGCATCAGCCGGCCCGAGGCGCACCTTGCCGAGCCGCTTGCTCTGCAGCCAGAGGCTGCTGTCTGGTTCAAAGCGGATCTGGCTGATGTCGCCACCAAGCCGCCCCCGTTGTTCGAGCACCAGGGCGAGGGCCGGGCGGTAGCGGGCCTGCCAACCCAGCACCAGCAATCCGGCACTGGCTTTTGCTGCGGCCCCCTGGCCCTGGCCAATGCTCATCCAGTGGCCGAGTCGATCGACATAGCCCTGCTCGCTTCCCTTGGCGGTGCGTCGCTGGGCCCTGGCTACCGCCTGGCGGTCGACCAGTTCAATCCGCAGCCGCGGCGGTGCCATCAGCCGACTCACCTGCACCTGTTCCACCGGCAGGGCACTGGCCAGCACCTCGGCGATGCGTTTGGGATGCAGGCCCAGCAGGGGTTGGGGAAAGGTCAGCCGGACGGCTTGCACCACCTGGTCGGTTCCCACCTGCTGGCTGCCCACCACCTCCACCTGGTCTGGACCGGTTAGCACCCATCCCTGACGCAGCAGGCCGTAGCCCAGGCCGCCGGCGAGGGCTAGCAGCACAAGGAAACGCCAAAGATTGCGCAGGCGCTCTCTTCGCCGCTGTTGGCGCAGTTGGCGCCGCCGCTCCGATCCAGGTGGGACAGGGGTGGCACTCACCGCAACAGGCTCCACTCCTGGCTCACAACTCGCAGCGCGAGCGCGACATCAGCTCAGCGATCCAGCGCCGGGCCCGCTCCGCATCGGCAAAGGGCAGGTCTTTTTGTTCGCCACCACCAACTAGGCGCAGGCGGCAGGCCCCCTGGCTCTCTTCCGTGAGGGGCGCCTCGCCCGAACCCAGCGACAGCAGCTCAACCAATTCGAGCTGCTTAATCACAAAAAAGTCATCCTGCTTGAGTTGGCCGGCTTCGAAGGAGCACCAACTCAGCACGCCATCCACCAGCCGGGCGCCGCCGCAGCTGTCGAGTTTGGCCAGCTCGGAGCCCTCGGCCCATTCGCGAAACAAGCGCTGCCGCCGCCGCTCTAGCCAGCCCAGGGCGGTGAGCAGCACGAAAACCAAAAGCAGTGGCAGCCAAAGCAGGCCGTGACTCATGTCGAAGGGCCTCCACTAGGTACCTGCGAGTGCCATTCTCGGGCCCCTTCGATCAATTCGCGCACCAAGGTGGGCAGGGCCACACCCGTGGCGGCCCAGAGCATCGGGTACATGCTCTGGCTGGTGAAGCCCGGCAGGGTGTTGATCTCGTTTAGCCACAGTTCGCCACTGGCTTCGCAGAAGAAGAAGTCAACCCGCGAAAGCCCCATGGCACCAACGGCCTCACAGGCCTCGATCGCCATAGCCCGGCAGCGTTCAGCCATCGCCTCTGGCACCAGCGCCGGAATCACGGTGTGGCTTTTGCCCTCGCTGTATTTGGTGTCGTAGTCGTACCAATCGGCTTCAAAGCAGATTTCGCCCAGCACCGAGGCCTGCAGGGGCTGGTGGCCGCCGCCCCGCACCGCGCATTCCAGCTCGCGGGCCGTAACCCCCTGCTCCACCACCAGCCGGGGATCAAGGGCGGCGGCAAGCTTCAGCCCGGCCTGCATGCTGGCCCGATCAGTGGCCTTGCTGATGCCCACCGAAGAGCCCAGGTTGGCGGGTTTCACGAAGCAGGGGTAGCCGAGCTGGCTCTCCAGCTGGTCGAGCAGGGCGTCGTCGTTTTGCGCCACTGCGCTCGCTGACACGCAGGCATAGGGCACCTGGGGCAGGCCAGCGGCGGCGAAGGCGGCTTTCATCGCCTGCTTATCCATGCCCACCGCCGAGCCCAGCACGCCCGAACCCACATAGGGAACCTGCATCAGGGTGAACAGCCCCTGGATCGTGCCGTCTTCGCCGTTGGGGCCGTGCAATACCGGCAGCCATACATCAATCTCCAGGGCGCCGGCAGGTAAGCCCCGAAATCCAGGCGGCGGCAGCGGTTGGGGCAGTTGCTCGAGCCGGGCCGGGCTGCCCTGGCGCAACACAGCATCGGCCAACTCAGCTCCCCACCAGCGCCCTTCGGGGTCGATGTAGAAGCAATGCAGCGAGTAGTGGGATGCGTTTTCGGCATCCCGCACGGCCGCCGCCACCGTGGCGGCGGAACGGATTGAGACGGCGTGTTCGCCGGAGGCTCCCCCAAAGATCAGACCAACGGCGATTGGGGTGGGAGTCATGCCAGCCGGTATGGGACCCAGGGGGCCCAAAACTCAGGCCAGTTTGCCGCTCAAGGAGAAGGCGCGCACCTCTTCGATTTGCACCGTCACTAGGTCGCCCGGTTTGATCGGGCTGCCATCGGGGTTTTGACCGGGGAAAAAGGTGAGCCGGTTGGTGCGGGTGCGGCCCATCACCTGACTGGAGTTTTTGGGATTGCTGCTTTCCACCAGGATCTCCTCACAGCGGCCGGCGTAGCGGTTGCTGCGCTGCTGGGCGGTGCGCTCCACCAGGGCGTTGAGCTCCTGCAGGCGCTCCACCTTCACCGCCTCGCTGAGCTGGTTGGGCCAGTCGGCCGCTGGGGTGTTGGGCCGCGGCGAGTAGGCGGCGGTATTCACCAGATCGAAGCCGATCTCCTCAATCAGGGCCAGGGTGCGGCGGTATTGGGCGTCGCTTTCGCCAGGGAAGGCCACGATCACATCGGCACTGATGGCGGCATCGGGCATGCGCTCGCGGATGCGTTCAACGATGCGGCGATAGCGATCCACCGTGTAGCCGCGGGCCATGGCTTTGAGCACTTCGTCGTCGCCGCTCTGGAAGGGCACATGGAAGTGTTCGCACACCTTGGGTAGGTCGGCGCAGGCATCGATCAGCCGCTCGGTGAAGTAGCGCGGGTGGCTGGTGGCAAAGCGGATCCGCTCAATTCCGGCCACGTCGTGGACGTGATGGAGCAGGTCGGTGAGGGTGTGGGCGCGGCGGCCCTCCGGGCTGATGCCGGGCAGGTCGCGGCCGTAGGCATCGATGTTTTGGCCCAGCAGGGTGATCTCCTTAAAGCCGCGTGCCGCCAGGCCCTGCATTTCCAGCTTGATCGCTTCGGGCAGCCGCGACTGCTCCTGGCCGCGCACCGAGGGCACCACGCAGTAGGTGCAGCGCTCATTGCAGCCGTAGATCACATTCACCCAGCCGCATACCTGGCTATCGCGGCGCGCGGTGGTGATGTCTTCAAGAATGTGTTGCTCACCGGTGGCCAGCACCTGCTGACCCTGCTCCACCTGGGCCAGCAAGGTGTCGAGTCGGTTGGCGTGCTGGGGGCCCATCACCAGATCCAGCTCGGGCACGCGCCGCAGTAACGATTCGCCCTCCTGCTGGGCTACGCAGCCCGCCACCACTAGGGTGAGGTTGGGGTTGAGGCGCTTGCGTTGGGCCTGGCGGCCTAGGTAGCTGTAAACCTTCTGCTCGGCGCTATCGCGGATTGTGCAGGTGTTGTAGAGCACCAAATCGGCGCTGTGCTCGTCTGTGCCGGCCCGGTAGCCCATGGCTTCCAGGATCCCGGCCATGCGCTCGGAATCCGCCTTGTTCATCTGGCAGCCAAAGGTGGTGATCCAGTAGCTGCCGCGCTGCGCTTGTGTCGCCGTCATCAACCCAGTTTCCGATATCGCTGGCCTACTCAGAGATCTTCCACAAGGGTTAGCTGCTGTCCGCAAAGGGCCACCGCTCCCTCACGGCAGTCGCGCAGGTCTGCCAGCTGCTGCTCAAGCAGTTGTTGGATCAGGGAGGAGCGGATCGGTGCGCTTGTGATATTCAGGATCGCGAGTTGCTCATGGTGATCCTGAGTTGTGTTGGCCCCAGTGGCTTGTTCACAGGCAACCTTTGAGCCATGCCAGCTTGGAAGCCCATTCCAGGAAAGGCCGCTGAAGCCATGCGCCTGAGCCTGCAACGCTTTCAGCTCACCAAGGCCGTGCCCCTGGCCATCAGCCGCGGCACGACCGCTGCGGTGGAGCACCTGCTGGTGAGCCTTGAGCACGACGGGCTCACGGGCATCGGCGAGACCGGCGGCTTCGATACCGGCCACCGCCATTACGACACCGATGCTGTTGCGGCGGAGCTGGAGGCGGTTGGCCCCCAGCTTGCGCTTCTGGCGCCTCAGCCCCTGCAGGCCCTGGAGCCCCTGCTGGCCGCCCTGAGCCCCCCGGCCCGTTGCGGCTTGGATCTGGCCCTGCACGACTGGTGGGGCAAAAGGTTGAACCAGCCGCTGCACCGGCTCTGGGGCCTGGATCCAGGCGCCTGTGTCGCCACCAGCGTCACCCTTGGCTTAGGTACGCCCGAGGCTGTGCTGGCGCGGCTCGAGCGCTGGTGGCTGCAGCTGCCTGCCACCCGCATCAAGCTCAAGCTGGGCAGCCCCGCTGGCATCGCCCACGACCTGGCCCTGCTGGAGGGGGTGGCTACCGCCCTCGAGCAGCGGCGCCAGCAGACAGGTAGCGCCTGTGAGCTGCAGGTGGATGCCAACGGCGGCTGGGATCTGGCCACAGCCCGGGCCATGCTCGAGCCCCTGGAGCGGGCCGGCGTGGTGCTGCTGGAGCAGCCCCTGGCGCCCCTGCTGGATCCGCAGCTGGATACCGCCGGCTTTGTAGCCCTGCGCGGGCTTTGCCCCCTGCCCCTGGTGGCCGATGAGAGCTGCTGGCAGCTGGCCGATCTGCTGCGGCTGGCCCCCCACGTAGATGGCATCAACATCAAGTTGCTCAAGAGCGGTGGCCTCAGCGAGGCCCTGCTGCTGGCCCAGACAGCTCGCCGCTTGGGTTTAGGGGTGATGGTGGGGTGCTACTCGGATGGGGCCCTGCTCAATGGCGCCGCAGCCCAGCTGCTGCCCCTGGTGACCTGGCCCGATCTCGATAGCCACCTCAACCTGGTGGACGATCCCTTCACGGGGCTGCCTGTGGAGGGAGACGTGCTGATCCCGCCAGTGGGCCCCGGCCATGGCATCGATCTGGGTATCGCCATGGAGCAGGCGTCATGTTGAGCCCAAACGCTCCGGTCGTGCTGCTGCAACATGGCGGCCTCAACGACCTCAGCGGCAAGACCGGTTTGGCGATGTTGCGCTATCGCAGTGGGCCGATCGTGGCGGTGATCGATCCTGCTTTCGCTGGCTCCGACCTGCAGCAGGTGAGCGGCATTGAGCGGGCTGTGCCGGTGGTGGCTGACATGGCGGCAGCCCTTGCCTACGGGCCCGAGGTGGCGGTGGTGGGGCTGGCCCCCTCCGGTGGCCGCCTGCCACAAGCGATGCGGGCCGATCTGCTGGCGGCGCTGCAGGCGGGGCTAAACCTGGCCAGTGGCCTGCACAGCCGCCTTGGCGATGATCCCGAGCTGGCTGCCGCCTGCAGCCGAGCCGGTCAGTGGATCTGGGATCTGCGTCAGGAGCCGGCTGGCTTGGAGGTGGCCGCAGCGCGAGCCGCTGCTCTGCCCTGCCGCCGCGTTCTGGCTGTGGGTTCGGATATGGCCGTGGGCAAAATGAGCGCCTGCTTGGAGTTGCAGGCTGAGGCCAGGCGCCGCGGCCTTGATGCCCGCTTTGTGGGCACGGGGCAGGCGGGAATCTTGATCAGCGGCCAGGGCGTGGCCCTCGATGCCGTGCGGATTGATTACGCCGCCGGTGCCGTGGAGGCGGCCGTGCTGGCCGCCGCCGTTGGGGCCGGGCCGGAGGCGTTGCTGCTGGTGGAGGGCCAGGGGTCGCTTTGCCATCCGGGCTCCAGCGCCACCTTGCCCCTGCTGCGCGGCAGCCAGCCCACCGATTTGCTGCTGGTGCACCGCGCTGGCCAGAGCCACGTGCGCACCCGGCCAGGGGAGGTGCCGGTAGCGATCCCGCCCCTGCCCGAGTTGATCGCGGCGCTGGAGGCGCTGGCGGCCTTGGGGCGTCCCGATGGCCTGCGGCCGCGGGTGCGGGCCGTGGCGCTCAACACCGCCCGATTGGACGCCGCCGCAGCTCAGCTTGCTGTTGCCGCCACCGCGGCCGAGATCGGCTTGCCCTGCGCCGATCCGGTGCGGCATGGGGCTGCGGTTTTGCTGCAGGCGCTGCAGTAGGTCACAAAAAAGCCGCCCCAAAAGTGGTGGGGACGGCTAGGGAATCAAGGGCGAGCGAGGGGATTCGAACCCCCGGATGGCGGCACCACAAGCCGCTGCCTTAACCGCTTGGCGACGCCCGCCGCGCTTCTCGAATGTAGCAAGTCGTGGCCTGTTAAGGCTTCTCACCCGTTGCGGCGACCTGCTTCAGCACAGCTACCGCGGCCTCAGCCACATGATCGGAATTGCTACAAGGCAGAGAATCCCCGCGCCTGTTTGCAGTTCGGGCAGCACGCCGGCCACTGGTACCAGCAGCGGCGAGCGCAGCCAGGGCCCGACTAGGTCGCGTAGAAATGCTGCTGAGTCGGCGTCGAGCAGGGCTGCTGCCAGGGCAACCAGAAAGGCCGTGCCAATGAGCTTTTGGTCCATGCCCTTGCTCCTGAGCTCGCATTAGACAGGACGTTGAGGGTTGGGGCAAGGCGCCCTGCCGTGGCTAGCAATAGGTGTCAACCTTGTTTGCCTGCAACTTTGCACCGTTTGGTTTGCCGTTTGGACACCCCGGCCCGCTTTGCATGGGCGCCTGGCTTGATCGTGCTCGCCCTGGCTGCTGGCGGGCTTGCCCTCACCAATCCATCGCCAGCCGATTTCCGTGCCTACGCCAGTGATCGCCTAGTGGAAGAGATCAGCGAGGAGCTCTGCGGCGATGGCGGCCTGCCGGTGCTGTTGCGGATGGCAATCAACAACTGTGTGGGGCTTGTTCAGGCCCAGCGAGAGGCCTTGGCGGCCGTGGTGCTCAGCTACACCCGCCGCCGCAACTACGGCCTTTTGAGTGTTTTCGAAACTGAGCTGGGTGGTCAATCGCTGCTGCGCTGGCAGGTGCCGCGCTTTCGCTCCACCGTGGTGGGAGTAGCCGGTCAATTTGTATTGATCAGCGCTGCCACCGACCGTTCCGAGAGCCCCTAGTGGAGCTGCGCCTGCCCCGGGGACTGCTGGATCCGCGCCTGGGCGGAGCCGAGTTTCGCGCCGATGCGGATGGGCTGGTGTCCCTGTGCATCGCTTTCGAGGCGGGACGGATCACGGCCATTTCGCCCCGGCCCGCCCCGGCGGCCAGCCTGCCCCTGGCCCTAACTCCCCTAATTGAGCCCCATGCTCACTTGGATAAGGCTTTCAGCGCCGCCGCCTTTCCCAACCGGGAGGGCACGATGGCGGCGGCCTTAGCTGCTAATCAACGCGAATACGCTCAGCGCAGCGTTGAGCAGGTGGCTGAGCGAGCTGAGCGCGCCCTGGAGCGGGCCTGGCGCAACGGCGTGCGGGCTATCCGCAGCCACATCGATAGCGTGGGGGTTGGGGCCGAGCCCAGCTGGGAAGCCCTGTTGGCGGCCCGTGAGCGCTGGCGCGATCGGCTGGAGCTGCAGCTGGTGGCCCTGGCACCGATGGCTCATTGGCTCACGGCGGAGGGGCAGGCCCTGGCCCGGCGGGTGGCCGCTGGCCAGGGCCTGCTGGGTGGGGTGATCGGGCCGCCCTATGGCCAGGGTGCCGCTCAGCGAAGCGCCGACCGCGAGGCCCTGCTGGCCCTGCTTGACCTGGCCGAGCGCCATGGTTGCGGTGTGGATCTGCACGTTGACGAAGCAGATGCCTGCCCTGGTGAGGGGGTGGCGATGGTGGCTCAGTTGGTGTTGGAGCAGCGCCGCGCCGTGGCGATCACCTGCAGCCACTCCAGCAGCATGGCCCTGTTGCCGCCACGCAACTGCGACCGGCTGGCGGATCGGCTGGCCGCCGCCAACATCGCCGTGGTGGCTCTGCCCACCTCCAATTTCTGGCTGCTGGGACGCCGGCCTGGGCGCACCCCCTGGCGGCGGCCCCTGGCGCCGATCCGCAGCCTGCAGCAGGCGGGCGTGCGGCTGGCTATCGGCGGCGACAACGTGCAAGACCCCTGGTATCCCGGCGGTGATTTCGATCCCATTGAGCTGCTGCGCTGGTCGGCGCCGCTCTGCCAATTGATGCCCTGGCAGCGGCTGGGACTTGCCCCCTTCAGCACCGCCGCCGCAGCGGTGCTGGAGCTGGCCTGGGATGGGGTGGTGCGGCTTGGGGCGCCCGCCGATTTAGTGCTGCTTGGGGCTGGTAGCTGGGGGGAGCTCCTGGCGCGGCCGCCCCAGCGCCGGGTCTTGCGTCAAGGCGTCTGGCTGCCGCCGCCCGAAGCTGAGTTGCTCTCCCCCCTATTACCACCCCATGGCTGAGCGTTGCCCTGAGGCCCAGATCGCTGCCCTGGCAGCTGAGCTGCGCCGGTTGGATTCGGCCCTGCCGCTGCTCGGGGCCGAGTCGCCGCTGGAGCTGGAGCGGCTCTCCCGCGACTACTACGACTACTCGCCAGTGCTGGTGACACTGCTGCAGGGCTGCCGCGCCCAGTTAGTGGCCAGAGCCACCACGGTGGAGCAGGTGCTGCTGGTGGCAGGAGCCTGTGCTCGCCAGGGCGTGCCCTTGACGGTGCGGGGTGCCGGTACGGGCAACTACGGCCAGTGTGTGCCGCTGCAAGGCGGCCTGGTGCTGGATCTCAGCGGCCTCAATCAGCTGCGCCAGCTCGATGAAGCCACCGGCGTGCTCGAGGTGGAGGCAGGCGCCTTGATGGGCGCGATCGAGCAGCAGTTGGCCCCCAGGGGCCGGGCCCTGCGGTTGGTGCCCAGCACGGTGCGCAGTGCCAGCATCGGTGGCTTTATCGCCGGTGGCTCCGGCGGCATCGGCTCCCTGCGCTGGGGTTTTCTGCGCGATCCCGGCAACCTGCTGGGCCTGGAGGTGGTAACCCTCGAGCCCGAGCCGCGGCTGCTGCAGCTCGATGCCGCCGCCAGCGCCCCGCTCAACCATGCTTACGGCACCAATGGCATCATCACGGCCCTGCGGCTCCCTACCAGCGAGGCGGTGGTTTGGCAGCAGCTGGTGGTGGGCTTCGAGCAGTGGGGGCAGGCCCTGGCGGCGGCCCAGGCCCTTGCCAGCGCAGCCTTTGAGCTCAATGCCATCACCGTGCTGGAGGGGGCGCTGGCTAGCCAGCTCCCCTGGCCGGCGGGCTGTCCGGCGCCCGAACCTGGTGAGCAGCGCCTGTTGTTGCTGGCCGCCCCCGCCTCGCTGGAGGTGTTGCCGAGCTGGCTGGCGGCCAGGGGCGGAGCGCTGCGCTGGCAGGCCCCCCAGGGCCAGAGCCGGGGGCTGCCGCTGCGGGAGCTCAGCTGGAACCACACCACCCTGCATTGGCGCGCTAGGCATCCGGATTGGACCTACCTGCAGATGCTGCTTCCTCAGCCGGAGGCCCCCTGCCTGGAGCGCTTGCGGGAGCAATGGGGCGACGACCTGCTTTGGCACCTGGAGGCCGTGAGGCAGCAGGGTGCGGCTCGGCTGGCGGCCCTGCCGCTGCTGCGCTGGCGCGGCGAGGAGGCCCTGCAGCAGCTGCTAGACGATTGCCGCCGCTGCGGTGCCGTGTTGTTTAACCCCCACGTGATCAGCGTCGAAGATGGTGGCTTGGGTGTGATCGATGCCGACCAGGTGGCAGCAAAGGCCGCCTACGACCCGGCCGGCCTGCTCAACCCCGGCAAATTGCGCGGCTGGCTCAGCAGCCCAGGCTGAGGCGGGTGTCGGCGCCGGTGATCGGGTTGGTGCCTTCGGCATCGCGGCAGAGGGAGCGCTGGTCTACCCGGTCGATCAGGGCGTCGCTGAAGTCGGCATCGGTGACGTTGGCGCCGCGGAAGCTGCTGCCTGAAGCGATTGCCCCGGTGAGAATGGCCCCGCTGAGATCGGCTCCAGAGAGGTCCACCTTGTCCATCAGGGTGCCGCTGAGATCGGCGCCGGCGAAATTGGCATTGGGGAAGGCCGCCTGGGTGAGAATCGCCCCGTGCAGATCGGCGCCGCTGAAGTTGGCGTGCCGTCCCGTGGCCCCAGCGAAGGAGGTATTGGCTAGATCCTGGCCGCTGAAATCCTGCTCGTTTTGGTTGGTGAGCGTGTAGTCCACTCCGGAGAAGTCGGCCGCCGCCGGCAGTGGAGAAAGCAGTGGAGACAGCAGCAGCACCAGGGCTAGGGAAAGGGCTACTGATTCCGCCACTGATTTGGCAACTGATTTGGCAACTGATTTCGCTATTGATTTGGCTCCTGACTGGGCCGCTGAGAGGAGCTCGACGAGGGGAGCCATGGGGATGGGCCGCGGGACCTCACTCTGGCCTGGATGGTGTGCGGTGGCAGCAGGGGGGGAGTAGGTGCGCGTTTTAAGACTTGACTTAGCCTTAGCTAAGCCAATAAGCAAAAACCTGCTTGAGCCTGATTGAGGGGGGTGGTTCGAGCCGTGCTGGTGGCGATGAGCAGCAGGCGAATTAACCAAACTCAGAAGTCTTTGGGCTTGCAACTGGGGCTTGCTCTGATGTGGCTAGCTGGCCGAGTAGGTAGAGAGAGCCAGCGACTACCACGCGCTGCAAACCACTTCCCGCTTGGGCCAGCCCGGCCTCGAGGCTGGGGGCGCTGTGCAGCTGGCTAGCGAGTCTGGGACAGGCGGAAGTAAGGGCTTCAAGGCTCCAGCAGGCGTGCCCTGGCACCGGAACGATCCAGGCCCGGTCGTCCGGGGCCAGCAGGGCCGCGGCTATCTCAGGCCCCTGCTTATTGGCCAACATGCCGAGCAGCCAGTAGCGCGGGCCGGGGGCCAGGCCGTGGCGCGCGGGATGGGCGTCGAGTTCGGCGCGTAGGGCGAGGGCGGCCGGCAGGTTGTGGGCGCCATCGAGCAGTAGGGGTAGGCCGTGCCAGTTCAGTTGTTGCAATCGGCCTGGCCAGCGGGCTGCTGCGAAACCGCGGCGTATGGCTGGGTCGTTGACCGGCCAGCCCCGCTCCCCTAAGGCCCGCAGCAGGCCCAGGGCGACGGCGCCATTGGCGGCCTGCACTGCTCCTGAAAGCCCCAGGGTCCACTGGTTGAGGTCCAGGGGCTGCACCCAGCGCAGCTCGGCTCCCATCGCGGCAGCCCGCTCCACCAGCACCGCCTCCACCTCCGGGCTCTGGGGAGCGCTAATTGCCACGGCTCCCGGCTGGAGCACGCCGGCTTTTTCGGCGGCAATCGTGGCTGGATCCGGCCCGAGGAACTCAGCGTGGTCGAGCCCCACCGAGGCAAAGCCGATCACGGGCCGGTGGGGATGGCAGGTGGTGGCGTCGAGCCGGCCCCCCAGTCCCACCTCCAGCACCACCAGCTCACAGTTCGCCTCCGCGAAGGCCAGAAAGGCGGCGGCGGTGACCAGCTCAAAAGGGGTTAGCTGGTGGCGTTGGGCGACCGGCGTGGCGGTTTCAAGGTGGCGGCGCAGGCATGGCGCGGCGATTGGGTCATGGCCCAGCCGGATCCGCTCGGTCCAGCTCGCCAGGTGCGGCGAGGTGTAGAGGCCGGCGCGGATGCCGCTGGCCAGCAGGGCCTGGTGCACCAGGGTGCAGATCGAGCCCTTGCCGTTGGTGCCCGCCACTTGCACGGCGGCAAAGCGGCGCTCGGGGTTGCCAAACTCAGCCAAGGCGGCCTGGAGGCGATCGAGTCCCAGGTCGACGCCGCGGCGGCTGAAGGGCTCGATCAGGTCGGCGAAGTTGTCGGGTTTAGCGACCAAGGCTGTTTCAGCGCCCAAGGCTGACTAGGGCGCGCTCGAGGCGGTCGACGGCTAGGCGCAGGTGGCGGGGCTGGATTACCAGCGGGGGCACGAAGCGCACCACCCGTGGGCCGGCGGGCACCAGCAGCAGCCCCTGCTCCATGGCCGCCTTGACGATGTCCGGAGCGCTTGGGGCCTCTTCGCGCAGCACCAGGCCTTGCAGTAGCCCCCAGCCCCGCACCCCCTCCAGCAGGGTGGGGTGGCGGCTCACCAGCTGGGCCAGTAGCTCTTGCAGCAGTCCGCCCATCACCTGCACGTGGCTGAGCAGGTCGCGACGCTCCAGCTCGGCCAGCACGGTGAGGCCGGCGCGGCAGGCGAAGGGGTTCCCGCCGAAGGTGCTGGCGTGTTCACCGGGGCGGAAGTGATCAACTGAGGCTTTCACCGCCAGGGCACCGATCGGGATGCCGCCGCCGAGGCCCTTGGCCAGGGTGATCGCATCGGGCTCCACCCCCAGCTGTTCGTAGCCCCAGAGCTGGCCGCTGCGGCCGACGCCGATCTGCACTTCATCGAAGATCAGCAGGATGTTGTGGGCGTCGCAGAGCTCGCGCACCCGCTGAAAAAAGGCCCTGTTGCCTGGATGCACGCCGCCTTCGCCTTGAATTGGTTCGAGCAGCACGGCGGCCACCCGCGGACCCTGAACTTCGCAGGTGGCGAGCAGGGCTTCAAAGGCGGCCGTGTCGTTGTAAGGGAAGTAGCGGAAGCCCTGCACCATCGGCTCAAAGCCCTGGTGGTACTTGGGCTGACCCGTGGCCGTAACCGCAGCCAGGGTGCGGCCGTGGAAGCTGGCCTGGGCGGTGAGAATTAGGGGCGCCTTGCCGTCGCCAGTGGCGATGCCCCTCACCGTGTGACCGTGCTTACGGGCCAGCTTGATGGCGGCCTCATTGGCCTCAGCGCCGGAGTTGCAGAAGAAAACCCGATCCAGGCAGCTGCTGGCGGTGATTGCAGCGGCGAGTTCCTCCTGCTCGGGGATTCGATACAGATTGGATACGTGCTGCAGCTTGCCCAGCTGGCGGCTTAGGGCCCGCTTCAGCCGCCCGTCGCTGTGACCGAGGGTGCAGACGGCAATGCCGGCTACGCAGTCGAGATAGCGCTTGCCATTGCTATCCCAAACCCAGACTCCCCGGCCCCGGGTGAGGCTGATCGGGAAGCGGGCATAGGTGTCCATCACGGCTGAGGCAGATATGCCTGAGGGGGTGATGGGCGAGATGGGAGCGGTGGGACTCGAACCCACAAACCCGAAGGCGCTCGATTTTGAGTCGAGTCCGTCTACCAATTCCGGCACGCTCCCGCAGTTGAGAGCTTAAGCCGCCGAGCTGACACGCTCAATGCTGGCACCGGCCGCATTGAGCTTGCCCTCAAGATTTGCGTAGCCACGGTCTAGGTATTCCAGGCCGCGCACGCTGGTGATGCCGTCGGCGGCTAGGCCGGCCAGCACCATGGCGGCGGAGGCGCGCAGGTCGCTGCCTTGCACTGGAGCACCGCTGAGGCGGGCCACCCCTTCCACAAAGGCGGTGTTGCCCTGCATGCGGATGGCCGCACCCATGCGTTGCAGTTCGCCCACGTGCTGCAAGCGATTTTCAAAGATGTTTTCGGTGATGACGCTGGTACCCCGGGCCGTGGCCAGCAGGCTCATGAAAGGGGCTTGCAGGTCGGTGGGGAAGCCAGGGAATGGCTGGGTGCGCAGGTCGACTGCGTTGATCTGGTCGGCCTTGATGGTGAGCCCGACGCCGTCGTGCTCCAAGGTGCAACCCGCCTCCTCAAGCTTGGTGAGCACGGCGCCAAGGTGATCTGGGATCACTGGGGTTACCCGCAAATGGGAGCGGGTGATGGCGGCTGCCAGTAGAAACGTGCCCGCTTCGATGCGATCTGGGATTACGGCGTAGTCGGCGCCATGTAGGCGATCCACACCCACGATTGTGATCGTGGAAGTGCCGGCGCCGCGCACCTTGGCACCCATGGCGATCAGCAGGCCAGCCAGATCAACAACCTCTGGCTCTAGTGCGGCGTTGTCAATAACCGTCTCGCCATCGGCGAGCGCCGCCGCCATCATCAATGTCTCGGTGGCGCCAACGCTGGGGCAGTCCATATGGATGCGGCCGCCCGTGAGGCGATGGCCGCTGCCCGGTACCACCGCGGTAACGACCCCATGCTCAATGGTGACTTGGGCACCGAGGGCCTTTAGACCTTTGACATGCTCAACAACGGGCCGGGTGCCGATCTGGCAGCCGCCTGGCAGGGGCACCTTGGCCATGCCAGTGCGGGCCAGCAGGGGGCCGATGCAGAAGAAGCTGGCCCTCAGGCTGTTAACCAGCTCATAGGGGGCTGTAGAGCTATTGATTGAGTCGCCCTTTAATTCCAGCGCGTCACCATCACGGTGCACTTGGCCGCCAAGGCTGCTGAGCATTTCGCTCATGGCGGCGATGTCGGTGAGCGGAGGGACGTTTCTAAGTCGGATCGTTTCCCTAGTTAACAGACAGGCAGCCATCAGCACCAATGCTGAATTCTTGGCACCACTCACCTGCAGCTCACCGGAGAGGCGCCGGCCGCCTCGGATTTCCAGCTGAGGATTTTGAAGAGAACGGGTCTTGTTAGGTGGCTGGACAGCGATCAGACCCATGGAACGACTGCCCGGCTCACGTCGCAGCATATTGACAACAAATGGTGAGACCGTCTAGACGGCCGCCGCCGGAACTGGCTCCGACCGCTGGTGCGGGTTGCCGATGGCGTATGTTTTCATCGTTGCAACGAGCCCAGCTCTAGCGACAGCCACGCGGATGTGGCGGAATTGGTAGACGCGCTAGTTTCAGGTACTAGTGGCAGCAATGTCGTGGGAGTTCAAGTCTCCCCATCCGCACTCTTCTCATGATAGTTCTCAAGATCTCAAACGCTTCCGAGGTGATGGCCTCGAAGTTAGGCAAATTCCTTGAGAGCCTTACTCCCGACAGCCTTGATCAATCCACGATCGAGGACATTGTCCTCAAGAAATTGGTCGAAAACCTGCATGCCGAAGGCTTGAAGGGTGAGGTTGCCTCAGTACGTGGGCTCGATTTAGACGGCAAGGAGCTCGTAGTGCACGACGGTTTGAGTGTGCGCCGTCACCAGGCTTTCTGAAGTGATCCATCGCGATGGCTTGAGTGCTGCTGAGCCGCTCACTAGCCGCCGCAACCCCCTGGTAAAGCAGCTGCGTCTGCTGCACGAGTCTCGCGGTCGCCGCGAGCAGGGTTTGCTGCTTCTGGAAGGCACCCACCTCCTGCAGGAGGCGGTCCGTTTAGGGCTTCAGCCCAGGGACTTGCTGGCTACCGCCGCTTGGCTGGCTGACCATGGCGAGCTGGTGGCAGCCCTGCCTCCAGGCTGCAGTTGGCGACTGGTGAGTGCTGAGGTGCTGGAGGCCATAGCCACTACCCAGCATCCCGACGGAGTGGTCGCCAGCCTGCTGCCTCCGACGGCAGCCGCTCCAGGCGTGGCCAGCTTTGTGCTGGCCCTTGATGGGATCCAGGATCCCGGCAACCTCGGCACCTTGATGCGCACTGCCTTGGCAGCGGGGGTTGGGGCCCTGTGGTTGGCCGATGGGGCTGACCCCTTTCAACCCAAGGTGTTGCGCGCCTCGGCGGGGGCTGCCTTGGCCCTGCCCCTGGTGCGAGAGAGCAGGCAGGAACTGGCGGAGCGGTTGCAGGCCGCAACGGCCGCCGGCCTGCAGCTGGTGGTTGCGGTGCGCCCCGAGACCGGATCGGTGGCTGCTACTTCGGCACCTATTCCCTATTGGAAGCTCGATTGGACCCGGCCCACGGTGTTGCTGCTTGGCAACGAGGGGGCCGGGGTGTCAGCGGAGCTCCAGGCCCTGGCCAGCCAGCGCGTCACCATTCCCCACAGCCCAGTGGTGGAATCCCTCAATGTGGCCGTGGCGGCAGCTCCGCTACTGCTCGAGCGTCTGCGCCAGCAGGCAGGAGCTTGACGGGGGAGAATGCCCGTCAACAACCGCAGTGCTGCCCGGTGAGCGACGCCCCCCTCGACGGATCGCGTTTTGACGGATTCCGTTTTGATGGTTCGAGCTTCGATTACGACGTGATCGTGATCGGTGCCGGCTATGGCGGCTTCGATGCGGCGAAGCACGCTGCCGACCATGGCCTGCGGGTCGCCATTGTTGAGTCGCGCGACATGGGCGGCACCTGTGTGAACAGGGGCTGTGTGCCTTCCAAGGCCCTGCTGGCGGCCAGTGGCCGGGTGCGGGAGCTGGCCGACGCCGAGCATCTGGCGGGCTTCGGCATCCACGCCGCCCCAGTGCGCTTTGAGCGCCAAAAGATCGCCGACCATGCAAACCAGCTGGTGGCAACTATCCGCAGCAATCTCACCAAAACCCTGGAGCGCGCCGGTGCCACGATCCTGCGGGGGCAGGGCCGCCTGGCCGGCCTTCAGCAGGTCACGGTGCGCGAGAGCGGCAGTGGCATCGAGCGCACCATCAGCGCCCGCGATGTGATTCTGGCTACCGGTTCCGAGCCTTTCGTGCCCCGCGGCATCGAGACCGATGGGCGCACCGTCTTCACCAGCGATGAGGCGGTGAACCTCGAGTGGCTGCCCCGCTGGCTGGCGATCATCGGCAGCGGCTACATCGGCCTGGAATTTGCCGATGTGTACACGGCCCTAGGCTGCGAGGTCACGATGATCGAGGCCCTGGATCGGGTGATGCCCACCTTCGATCCCGACATCGCCAAGCTCGCCGCCCGCAAGCTGATCGACGGTCGCGACATCGATGCCCGCGCCGGCCTGCTGGCCCGCAAGGTGACCCCCGGCTGCCCGGTGAAGATCGAGCTGGCAGACATGGCCACCAAGGAGCTGGTGGAAACCCTGGAGGTGGATGCGGTGCTGGTGGCAACTGGGCGGGTGCCCTCTAGCGCCGAGCTCAACCTGGCTGCCGTTGGTGTGGAAACCGAGCGGGGCTTCGTGCCAGTCGACGAGCGGATGCGGGTGTTGGTGGGCGGTGAGCCGGTGCCGCACCTTTGGGCCGTAGGCGATGTGACCGGCAAGATGATGCTGGCCCACACCGCCGCCGCCCAAGGCACCGTGGCGGTAGACAACATTCTTGGCCACAGCCGCCAGATCGACTACCGCTCAATCCCAGCGGCCACCTTCACCCACCCGGAGATCAGCTCGGTGGGCCTGAGCGAGGCAGACGCCAAAGTCCTGGCTGAGCAAGAGGGATTCGAGCTGGGCCTGGTGCGCAGCTACTTCAAGGCCAATTCCAAGGCCCTGGCTGAACTCGAGGGCGAAGGCCTGATGAAATTGCTATTCAACAAAGCCAGTGGTGAGGTGCTGGGCGCCCACATCTTTGGCTTGCATGCGGCGGACCTAATCCAGGAGATCGCTAACGCCGTGGCTCGCCGCCAGAGCGTGGTGCAACTGGCCACGGAGGTGCACACCCATCCGACCTTGAGCGAGGTGGTGGAAGTGGCCTACAAGCAAGCAGCCATGGCGGTGGCAGGCTGAGCACCATGGAGATCCGTCGCCGGCCGCCCAACCCCAAGGTGAAGGTGGCCTTTCTTGAATACGCCATCCGTCACGAGGACAGCGAGCCACGTCACATTCTTGAGCAGATCCTCTGGGAGAAGGATCGGGAGATAACGGCCGCCCGGGAGAGGGTGCCCTTGGAGAAGCTCAAACAGCAGGTGGCTGAGCTGCCGGCGACCAGGGATTTTTTGGCGGCTCTGCGGGCCTCCTGCCGCAAGCCGGCGGTGATCGCCGAGGTGAAAAAGGCCAGCCCCAGCAAGGGCGTGATTCGCGAGGACTTCGATCCCGAAGCGATTGCCAAGGGCTACGCCGCCGGTGGCGCTAGCTGCCTCTCGGTGCTCACCGATAAGCAGTTTTTCCAGGGTGGCTTTGAGGTGCTGGTGCAGGTGCGCCAGGCGGTGGATCTGCCCCTGCTCTGCAAGGACTTCATCCTGAGCCCATATCAGCTCTATCAGGCCCGCGCCGCCGGGGCCGATGCTGCCCTGCTGATCGCTGCGATTCTCAGCGACCAGGATTTGGCTTACCTGCTCAAGGTGGCCAGGGCTCTGGGCCTGGCCGTGCTGGTGGAGGTGCACGACGGCGAGGAACTAGAGCGGGTGCTGGGCCTTGATGGCGTGCAACTTATCGGTATCAACAACCGCGATCTAGCCAGCTTCCATACCGATCTGGCCACCACCGAGCAGCTCACTGCCGTTTACGGCGAACGCATCCGCGCCAAGGGCTGCCTGCTGGTGAGCGAGTCGGGCCTGTTCACCCGCGACGACCTCGACCGGGTACTGGGTGCTGGCGCCGAGGCGGTGCTGGTGGGCGAAGCGCTGATGCGTCAGGCCGATGTGACCGCCGCCCTGGAGACCTTGATCGGCAGCGACTGATGATCGGCAGCGACTGATGTTTGTGTTTGCAAGACTTAGCTAAGCCATGGTTTAGCTAAGAAGCGCGCAGGTTGGGCATTGCCGCCATTCCGGCCGCCATCCCAGCCGCCACGCCGGTCGCCACGCCGGTCGCTATAAAAATGAATGCAACAAAAAGCCCCCGCCACAGGGCGAGGGCTTGGGGAGTGCGGGGCTGCCGCAGCAGCCAGTCGCTCACACCTTGCGGGAGTAAAACTCAACCACCAGCAGTTCGTTGATCTCAAGGGCGACCCATTCGCGCTCGCATTTGCTGATCACCTTGGCGACGAGCTTGTTCTTATCGAGCTCCAGATGGGGCGGGATGTTGGCCAGACCCGGGAACGCCAAGTTGCCTTCAGCTAATTGCTTGCTCTGCTTGCGCTCGCGCACGGCGACCACATCGCCGGCCTTGCACTGGTAGCTGGGGATATCCACGACGCGGCCGTTCACGGTCACGTGGCCATGGTTAACCAGCTGGCGGGCGCCGGGGACGGTGGGGCCAAAACCCAGACGGAAGCAAACATTGTCGAGACGGTTCTCGAGCAGTTTCAGCAGGTTGGTACCCGTAGAACCCTCCTGGGCCCGGGCTTTCTTGACGTAGCGAACCAGCTGACGTTCGGAGATGCCGTAGTTGAAGCGAAGCTTTTGCTTCTCTTCGAGGCGGATGGCGTATTCGGAGCGCTTGCGACGGGCTTGGCCGTGCTGACCGGGGGGATAAGACCGCTTGGCGGACTTACGGGTGAGACCGGGAAGGTCTCCCAAGCGCCGCGTGATCCTCAGACGAGGGCCGCGGTAGCGAGACATGAAAACAAATTCAAAGGACGAAGTACCTCCCTTGGGAGGCAAGGCGCTGCGGTATCGAGCATGCTGGGATGAACCCGCTAACTCGAGCTGTGCCGCGCCAACGATCGATCCTATCGGTTGGGCCGCGCAGCCTCGATCTCCAGCCAGAGCCTGGCCTCGCCTCGCTGCAACAGGCCGAGCTTGGGGCTTCACCCCAACTGCCGATCAACCAGTCAACCCAGTTGCCGACCCAATTGCTTACTAGTGGCCTGGCGGCACTATTGCTCGCCTTGATCAGCTTTTATCGCCAGTGGATTTCGCCCTTGCTGGGGCCCCGCTGCCGTTTCATTCCCAGTTGCAGCGCCTACGGCCTCGAGGCGATCAGCCGCCATGGGCCCTGGCGGGGCAGCTGGCTCACCCTGCGCCGGCTGCTGCGTTGTCATCCCTTCACCGCCTGCGGTTGCGATCCCGTGCCCGATTGATGCTCTCCTCCACTCCCTCTTGGCCCTCTCCCGCTTCGCCCTCCCCCTCCCCCGGGCTTCCGGTTTTGCTGCTGCTAACCCGCAAGGGGTGCTGTCTGTGCGAGGGACTGGAGCAGAAGTTGCGCGCCCTCGATCCTCCGCTGGCGCTGGAGTTGATCGATGTGGATGGTGATCCCGCCCTGCAGGCCCGTTTTGGGCTGGAGGTGCCGGTGCTGCAGGTGCGCTCCGGCCAGGGAGAGCGACAGCTGCCCAGGGTGCCGCCCCGGCTGGCTGGCGCCAGCTTGCAGGTTTGGTTGCAGAAGCACGGTTTTTCCAGCCAGGACGCTTAGAAAGGCGCCAACTGCCTCGCCGGTGCCATGACCCAGCTGCTCCACCCAGTCCTGCAGCAGGTGGGTTTGGAGGTGCCGGTGGGCGTGCCCAACGGGGAGCTGAGCGGCATCAGTTGTGATTCCCGTCGCATCGGGCGGGGCACTTTGTTTGTGGGGCTGCCTGGCACCCAGGTGGATGGGGGCTGCTTCTGGCCCCAGGCCCTGCAGGCCGGTGCGGTAGCTGCGGTGATTAGTGAGGCCGCGGCGGCCCTTCAGCCGCCTGGACCAGGCGATGCGGTGCTGGTAGCGCCTGAGCCGCTGACCCGCTGGGCCGGAGAGCTGGCGGCTGCCTTCTGGTCCCAGCCCAGTCGCCGGCTGGCCCTGATTGGGGTCACCGGCACTAATGGCAAAACCACCACCACCTATTTGATCGAGCATCTGGCCGTTTCGTCAGGCAGGCCTTCGGCCCTGTTTGGCACCTTGGTGAATCGCTGGCCTGGCCACAGCGTGACGGCTCAGCACACCACGGCCTTCGCTGATCTGCTCCAGGCTCAGCTTGCCCAGGCCGTTGAGGCCGGTGCCCAGATCGGTGCCATGGAGGTGAGCTCCCATGCCCTTGATCAGCAGCGGGTAGCTGGCTGCCACTTCTCCGGCGCCGTGTTTACCAACCTCACCCAGGATCACCTCGACTATCACCCGTCGATGCAGGCCTATTTCGAAGCCAAGGCGCGGTTGTTTGCGGAGCCGCTGCTGGCTGGTGGGGCGGTGGTGAATGGCGACGACCCCTGGGGTGCCCAGCTGGTGAGCCGTCTAGGTAAGGCCTGTTGGCGCAGCTCCCTGGAAGACCCCAGCGCCGAGCTGTTCATCCGCGATTTGCAGCTGGGGGCAGGCGGCGTCCGCGGGGTGCTGCAGACGCCGGCGGGGGAGGGGGCATTTCACTCACCCCTGCTGGGGCGCTTCAACCTGATGAACCTGCTGCAGGCGGTTGGGGCCCTGGTCCAGCAGGGCGTCCCCCTGCTCCAGTTGCTAGATGGGCTAGCCAACTTCCGCGGCGTGCCTGGTCGCATGGAGCGGGTGGTGGTGGGCGACGGCGGCGGCGATCCAGCCGTGTTGGTGGATTACGCCCACACCCCCGATGGCCTGGCCAACGCCCTGGCTGCTTGCCGCCCCTTCACGGTGGGGCGTCTGATCTGCGTGTTTGGCTGCGGCGGCGACCGCGACCGCAGCAAGCGGCCCCAGATGGGAGCGATCGCCGCCCAGCTCGCTGACCAGCTCTATGTGACCTCCGACAACCCCCGCACCGAGGACGCCCAGCAAATCCTGGCCGATGTGACTGCCGGCATTGCCCCTGGAGCATCCATGCAGGTGGAGGCCGACCGGGCGATAGCGATCGCTGCCGCCATCGCCGCGGCAGCACCTGGGGATTTGGTGCTGATTGCCGGCAAGGGCCATGAGGACTACCAGATCCTCGGCACCACCAAGGTTCACTTCGACGACCGGGAAGAGGCGGAGAAAGCCCTGCGCCGCCGGCGGGTCTGAGCGACGCGCGGCTGAGTTGGTGGGCGTAAACCAACAAACTCGGACGCTGGTCTGGTTCCAGTCAGGCCAGCTAGATACCTTGGGCCTGCCATCTGTCTCCACCCTGTCTCAGCGATGACCCAGTCACAACCGATGTCTAGGCGATTCCTAGCCGAGCTGATCGGTACTTTCTGGTTGGTGTTCGGTGGTTGCGGCAGCGCGGTGCTGGCTGCGGTTTTCCCCTACGCCCAGGCCGATGCCAATCCCCTTGGACTGGGTTTCCTCGGGGTATCCCTGGCCTTTGGTCTCACCCTGCTCACCATGGCCTACGCCATCGGCCATATTTCTGGTTGCCACATCAATCCAGCCGTGAGTTTTGGCTTGTGGGCAAGTGGCCGTATGTCTGGATCCCATCTGCTGCCTTACATCGTGGCCCAGGTACTTGGTGGCACCCTTGCAGGGGGGCTGATCTATGGCATTGCCAGCGGTCGACCTGGTTTTGAGCTGTCCGGCTCCAACCCCCTGGCTACCAACGGCTTCGGCGCCCATTCCCCTGGGGGTTATGGCCTGGTTTCAGCGCTTCTGATCGAAGTAGTGCTTACTTTTATCTTCCTGCTGGTGATTCTCGGCACCACCCATCGAGATGCCATTGCCAGCATGGCCGGAGTGCCTATCGGACTGTCGTTGACCTTGATCCACCTGATCAGCATCCCAGTTACCAATACCTCAGTGAACCCCGCCCGAAGCACTGGCGTGGCCCTGTGGGTTGGTGGCGATGCCATGGGCCAGCTTTGGCTGTTCTGGCTAGCACCAATTGTTGGTGCCCTATTGGCGGGCTGGGTCCAGAGGCAGCTGCTGGATGGGTCTCGCCCCAGCGCTTGAGGCGAAACCATCTAGACCAGTGACCCTCAGTCCTGAGAACCTTCTTGGGAGCGCAGGGCGCCGTAGCTAATGGCGGCCAGCCCAACGGGGAGCAACAGCCACCAGAGCCTGGTTCGGTCTATCCGTAGGTCTGTTCTGGTGGCGGCATCAGTTTCTTTGGCACCAGCAAAGGGGGATTCCTTACTACTGCCGGCTGCCTTAGTGCCCTGGAGTTTCTCCAGGACTGGGGTTGCCGCCTCGGCTGCTTGAGGTGCAGATAACGGAGTACTGAAAAGTGCGGTGCAGCTCAGTCCGGCGCTGCAGGCGCTGAGCAGCAGTAGTTGGCGTAGGGAAGGGATGGGTGCCATCAATTGGCTCTAGGGCTTTTACATAGTGGCCAGAACTGCTCCTATTGGCATCGCGCCTTCCGTGCGGACTTTTAGAGATTTGCCAGCAAGTAGTCAATCTCAGCTTCGGTGCTGGTGATGTGGGTGCAGGCCCGCAGGCAGTGGGGATCGTCGAGGCTGCGCAGCCAGATGCCTTGCTCACCTAGGCGCTTCACCACCATTTCCGGATCTTCCCCGCTGATTTCAAAGCTGACTAGCCCCGCTGGTGGCGGCACCTCCAACAGCGTGCGGGCGCGCGGGTTTGCCTGCAGTCCTTGCCAGAGATAGCCGCTGCGCCGCTTAATCAGGGCCAAGCGCTCTTCGGCGGTGCCTTCCGCCTCCAACAGGTGCAGGGATTGCTCAAGACCAGCGCAAAGGGGTATGCAGGAGGTGGCTACTTCAAAGCGCCGGCTGTCCGTGTGAAATTCGCTCTGGCCGCTGGCTTCGTGGCTGAGACTGCGCCAGCCGATCAAAGTTGGTCTGGCCTCGCGCACCACCCGCTCCGATAGGGCTACTGCTCCCAGTCCCTCGGGGCCACAACACCATTTGTGGCCGGTGCAGCCGTAGATGTCAGCGGCGGCTGCACCGGCTTCGATGGGGATGGCCCCAAGGGATTGGGCCCCGTCCACCAGCAGCCAGGGATGCTTGGGGTGTGAGCTGAGCTGGCCGGCTACCGCTGCAATCGGCATCACCTGGCCCGTGTTCCAGAGCAGGTGTGAAAGCACAACCAATCGGGTGGCGGGGCTGAGCTGGCGATCCAATCGCTGCAGCACCTGCTCGTTTGTGTCATCGGCAGTGCCGCGCAGATCCGCCACCGGCAAGGTGGTGAGCACAAGCCCTTGGCGGTGGGCTAGTTCGCGGCAGGCGGCCACCACCCCCGGATGCTCGCAGTCGCTGATCAGGAGTTCGTCGCCTGCCTGCCAGGGCAGGCCCCAGAGCGGTAGTACGCAGCCACTGGTTACGTTTTCGCTGAAGGCCAGCCGGTGCGCCGGCACGCCAAACCAGCCAGCCAGGTGCTGACGCAGCTGGCTGGTGGTCTGTTCCACAAAAGGCCACACCGCTCCGGTAAACGGCCCCAGCTCCTGGATTGTGCGCCAGGCGGCCGTGATGGCCTCCAGGGACGAGCTCGGCAGGGGTCCCTGGCCGCCGTAGTTGAAGTAGGTCTTGTTGGCTAGCGCTGGTAGCTGGGCGCGGAAATCAGTTGGCATCAGGAGCGTTTATTTGCTCGGATCCTGGCATTGCATTGACGATCGGTCGATTGATCCGTGAAGATCCAGTTAGTTCAATCTATGAATTGTTGGCAATGCCAATTCCAGATCTGTCAGTGCTCGTGGCCTCCACGATTGTTCCCTTTATTTTGAAATTGGTGGGGGCAGTAGCCCTTTGGATCGCTGGTGGCTGGCTGATTCAGTTGGCAATGCGCATTATGCGCAAAAGTTTGCGTCATAGCAGCCTGGATGTGACGGTTGTTGGTTATCTGATCAATATCCTCGCTGCGGTTTTGCGAGTGATCTTGGTGGTAGCGATACTCGGCTTCTTTGGTATTCAGACAGCCAGCTTTGCTGCCCTGCTTGCTGGTGCCGGCGTAGCCATCGGGGCGGCCTGGAGTGGCATGCTCGGTAACTTTGCGGCTGGTGTTTTTCTGCAGATTTTCCGCCCTTTCAGTGTTGGTGACTTCATCACAGCTGCTGGCATCACCGGCACAGTGGAGGAAATCGGCATGTTTGTGACTTCGCTGCTAGCCCCAGACAATGTCCGCAACATCGTCCCCAATGGCAAGTTGTTTGGCGACACCATCCAGAACTATTCGGTCCATGGTTACCGTCGTGTTGAGCTAGTGGCCCAGCTCGACAATTCCGCTGATGTAGGCCGTGCCATTGCCCTGCTAAAAGAAGGCATCAAGCAGGTGCCTAATCAGTTTGCTGGCATGGAAGCAGACGTCGAGGTGCTCGAGTTCAGTGAGCGTGGTCCCCGGTTGGCGGTGCGTCCCTACACCCACACCAACAACTACTGGCAGGTGTATTTCGACACCAATCGCATGATCATCGACGTGCTCGGTGCCAATGGCTTCCCCGTGCCCAGGATTCCGCTGGCGATGGGCGCTAACTAGAGCACCTGGCCAACCATTACGGCGGCGATTGCTGAAAAAAGCGTGATACCCAAGGCGGTGAGCGGGTTCTGTCCCTGAGCCACCGCCACGGTGGTTACGATCCCTGCCCCAAGACAGGCCACCGCCAGTTGGTTAAGCACTTCAGGGCGGCTGTTTGGAGTGGGGCTCACGGATGCTCGGGCGGCTTGGGCCAGAACGTAGAGGTGATTTCCCTCTACGTCCCTGGTTGGCGCCGAGCTTGTTACCTAGTGTCGGAGTTCGTTACTCGCCGACATCACCGCTTCTTGGTAAGCCGCTGCTGAATCGGTAGGGGCTTGATTTCAATGTCAAATCCCTCCGCTACCAAAAGTTACCTGGCAAGCGGCATTGATCAGCTGAGCTTCCGCAGGGGTGGTGGGTACGCCGCCATTAAGCAAGCCTTGCTGGCAATCGGCTTCCATCTGGTAAGTGCCATAGCCATTATTGACGGCGAAGCTCACCCCGGACTGCGCCATGGGCTGAACACTGCCGTAATACAACTGCCAATTGGTGTTCGGCACAAGAACGTAGGCCTGCTGGCGAGCAATAGCTCGATCAATGGCGCTATTTATTATGGCTGCCGTTGTTAGGGCGGTGACTCCCCATACAACGGATTGGCCAAGCCACCAGCCCCAGGGCGGCGAGCTGGACACTCCATACCAACTGCCACCCCATGGCCTGTTGTTGTACCAACCTGAACTTCTTGCCCAGCCTGGGTTGTTGTAGTAGTTGTTGTTGACAACAACTCGTCGGGTCCAGATGTCGCGATTCTTGCGATTGTATTCGCGCCAGTTATTGCTATTCCAGTCTTTCCACTGGTTTTTGTCCTTAGCTCTTCGATCGTCCCAGCCCTGGTCATAGCCGCGTTCGTAGCCTTTTTCCTTGCCTTTTTCTTTGCCATATTTAAGGCCTTCCTCGTAGCCCTTCGTGGTGCCTTTTTCGTATCCCTTTTTCTTGCCCTTTTCCAGTCCCTCTTGATAGATGCGCTCTCGTTCTTTCTGATTTATATTTTGACCTTGTTTGTTGTCTTTGCCTGAATTTTGTTGCTTATCCTGTTGATTTTTTTTCTTTTTCTTTTTCTTTTCGTCTGCGTCTGCGTCCTGGTTCGCGATCCTTTGCCAGCCAGATGCGCCAGATTCTGAGGTGGTTGCCTCTGCGCTGGCTCTGTTAGCTGCCAAAACCGGTAGAGATCCTGTGCTGGCCATCAGTAGGGCCATCGCCAGGGAAGGAGCGGCGAGGCGATTGTTTGAGATCGGCAGGAATGGGAATCCCATGGTTGTCTCCTCGTTGGCTAGGTGTTGCGTTAATTCTGCTACTGATCTAGCTACGACCCACGGCCTTCATGTTGATGGGCATACCCGTTGTGAAACTGGCTAGCCCTGGCTGTTGGCTATTCCATTGGGCAGGGAAGCGGGCCTAGCCCGGCCGCCGCTGGCCCAGGCCTGCAGCGCCTCCAGTTGCTCCCTTGCGGTGCGCGAAAGGGGCACCACCTGGCTAGCGGCAGCGATGAGGTCGGCTTCGCCGAATTCCCGCTGCTCGGCGAAGGCCAGGTGCATGGCCTCGATCACGGTCTGCTCCAGTTCGGCGCCTGAGAATCCCGCAGTGCGATCTACCAGCACTTCCAGGGTGATGGTGTGCTTTGGCCGGCGGCGACGCAGCTGCAGATCTAGAATGGAGCGGCGTTCGTCAGCGCTGGGCAGATCCAGCAGGAAAATCTCGTCGAAGCGCCCCTTGCGCAGCAGTTCGCCTGGCAACTTGTCGACCCCATTGGCAGTGGCTACCACAAATACAGCGCTGGTTTTCTCTGCCATCCAGGTGAGCACCGTGCCCAGCACGCGCTGGCTGGTGCCCCCATCGCTGCGGGAATCGCCCCCAAAGCCTTTGTCGATCTCATCTATCCAGAGCACGCAGGGCGCCATCGCCTCCGCCCGCTGGATCATGTCGCGGGTGCGGGCCTCTGAAGCCCCAACCAAGCCGGCGAATAGCCGGCCCACATCCAGGCGCAGCAAGGGCATGCTCCAGCTGTGGGCTATCGCCTTGGCGGTGAGCGATTTGCCGGTGCCTTGGGGGCCCACCAGCAGCACGCCCCGGGGTAGGGGCAGGCCGTAGCGCATCGCTTCTTCGCTGAAGGCCATGTGGCGCTGCTCTAGCCAGTGCTTGAGGGCTTCGAGTCCACCGATATCGGCGGGGCTGGCCTCGCTTGGGCAGTACTCCAGCAGCTCGCTCTTGGCGATCGCCTGACGTTTCTCCTCCAGCACCTCGGCTAAATCCGCCTCCCCGAGTTGGCCGCGCCGCGCCAGGGCCCTGGCAGCTAGCTGGCGCACCCGCTGCTCACTGAGGCCGTGGCAAGCGGCGGTGAGCTGTTCGCACACAGCCGGTGCCATCGGGTAACCACTGGCGCCAGCAATAGTGCTGAGCAGTTGACGGATCTCTTCGGCATCAGGCAGGGGTAGGTCCAGCAAGGTGATGCTGTCTTCCAGTTCCCGGGGAATGGCCCAGTCGGGGGCTGTGATCACCAGGGTGCGGGGTGCCTGGCGCAGGCTCGAGGCCAGGTTGCGCAGCCGGCGGCAGACACCGGCGTCTTCGCAGTAGCGGTGAAAATCGCGCAGCACCAGCAGGGCCCCCTGCTCAGGCGGCAGGGGATCGAGGCAGGCCAGGGCAGCCATTGGGTTGCGAGTGGCCTCGCCGCTGCGGTTTGGGGCACCGCTCAAGCCATCAATGAAGTCCCAGCGCAGCAGGGTGCGGCCGCCCAGCCGCTGGGCGGCTTGCTCCAGCAGGCCATCAACCCGTTCCTCCTCGAGGCTGCGGATCCACAGAATCGGCGTGCGGGCCCGGATCAGTAGATCGAGTTGGTCGGCCCAGCTGTCTGTCACGGAGGGAGGCTCAGGGGTTCAGGCCCTGCAGGGCGCTCCAGCGGGAATCGATGCCGTCGCCGTCGCTGCTCCAGGTGGCTGGACCAGGGCAGTCTCTGCCGCAGTGGTTAACGATCGGTAGCAGCAGGTTTAGTTGCTCAAATACCCAGTGTTCTGGATCGAAATTGCCCCTGGGATCGAGCTGCTCCATCAGGCCGCTGTCGTCAGCCTCGCCCTCCATTGCCATCGAGTCGGATGGGATTGGGGCGGGTTCGCCGATCCAAAGCAGTTCCTGGTTGCTGGCGCGCAGGGGATGGTTGAAGTGCTGGAGGCAGCGGTCGCAGCAGAGGGTGACGATCGTTTCTGCTTTGCCCACCACCTCCAGCACGTTGCCTCGATGGCTGGCGTGCAGTTGGCCGCGAACCGGTGTGAGGCTGGCTAGACCCTCGATGGTTTGGTCAATCTGCCAATGGCGCCCAGCTTCCAGGTGCCGCAGATCCGAGATGGGAACAGGTCTAAGCCGCTCCCCGCCAATCTGCTCAGATTGATCTGGCCGCGGTGAATTGGACACGGGTCACTTCTTGCCCTTGGGTTCGAAGGGCAGGCGACCGCCGCTGGCAGACACAGTCACGGGTTGTTGCGCCATTTGCTGGTCAAGGATCGCCTGCAGGTTGTCGGGCAAGGCTTCACGGCTGAGCAGGAAGGTCTGCAGGGCCTGGAAGATGTTGGCCACCACCATGTAGAGCAGCACCCCAGCCGGCAGGGGGAAGAACAGGAACATGCCGGTGATCATCACCGGGGTGATCTTGTTGGCGGTGGATTGCTGAGGATTGGCGGGCATGCCCATGCCAGAAAGGATCTGGGAGGCAAAAAGGCTGGCGCCGAAACCTGCCACCAAGATGGCGATGTCCCAGTTCACGGCGCCGTCGGTCATAAAGCCCACCTGGCCGAGGGCCTTGATGAACAGGAAGCCGCTGCGGGCTGCCAGACCGGGGATCTTGGCCTCCACGGTGGCGTCGCCGGTGCCTAGGGCCGTGATCGTGCCATCAGCTGCCACGCTCACGACGCCTTCTCCCTTGGTCACGCTCCAGGCGGGGGTGTAGGCGTCGCCGTGGTCGATGCCCTGCAACACCGAAGCAAAGCTCGAGCCGTCTTTGGTGTGCAGCTTCACCTGGGCCGAATCACCCACCCCCAGCTTGGTGCCGCCTTCGAGGCTGGCGATCACCGGCACGTGGGTGGTTTCGGTAACGAAGATCGAATGGCTGGCGCTGTTGAAGGGCTTGGGCTCGACTGCGGCGATTTGCTCAGCGGGCAAAACCTTGAGGTTGAGGGTGTAGGGCACATCCGCGAAAGGTGAGCCTCGCAGGGTGGCGAACAGTGCAAACAGGATCGGCATCTGCACTAGCAGGGGCAGGCAGCCAGCCAGGGGGCTGCCGAACTCCTTCATCAGTTGGCCCAGCTCCTCCTGCTGCTTCTGGGGGTTGCTGGCGTATTTGGCCTTGATCTCGGCCTGCCGCTTCTGCATAGCGGGCTGGGCGATCCGCATGCGGCGGGCGTTGCGGATCGAGCCAGCGCTGAGCGGGAACAGGGCGAGGCGGATCACCACTGTGAGGGCGATGATTGCCAGTCCATAGCTGGGCACCAATCCGTAGAAGAAATCGAGGATTGGGAGCAGCAGGTTGTCGGAGATGTAGCCGATCACGGCAGAGGGGCTCTCGAGGTAGGGGGGAGCGTGGGCTCAGTGTGACTGATGGTCTAGGCGGCCATGCCCTTGGGTGTGGAGCTTTTGGCTTGGCGGCGCTCCTCGATGTAGGCCTCGAGCTCCCGGAACCCTGGCACTGCGCGCATCTCGAGCTTGGAGCCGTCGTTGAGCACCAGCACCATGTCGCCCCAGAGGCCGAAGCCGCGGGGCACACTGCGCACCTCCCTGATTTGGCTGTACACAACCTGGGTGCGGTCGCGCCCCAGCCAGCCACCATTCACCTCAATGCGGCGACTGGTGATCCGGAAACGCAGCCATAGAGCCCGCACGATCGCTCCAACGGCGAAAGGAATGCCGATGAGGGTGAGCCCGAGCACCAAATTGAAGATCAGATCTCCCTTGGCGGGCCCGCCTTCGTAGAAAACGCTTTCCTGAATGGAGGCGGTGGGGGCAGTACTCATCGCGTCAGGCCTGCTTGGTGAAGAAGTTGACTGCATTCTCCCAGCAAGGCCTGAGGGCATTGCTCAGCGCTGCCGGGTTTGAGGCTGAGTAGCAGCCAGAGGCAGCGCTGGCCATCGCCGATTTGCTGGGCAAGTAGGTGCTCGTGCAGCAGGCGGCGCAGGCGATTGCGGCGCACGGATCGTTTGTGCACCTTGCTGCTAATCACAATCCCGCAGCGCCAGCTGCTGGGGGGACTTGACTGCTGCTTTGTAGGTAGGAGTTGGGGCAGGGCGTCCAAAACGCGGAGCAACAAAAAAGGGCCGTGCGTTTTGCGGCCCTTCTGATACACACGGTCAAACACCCGTTGCCCCTTGAGCCGGTGGCACTGGGGCAAGGCCAAGGCTCTTAAACGGCGAGGCGGGCCCGGCCGCGGCGGCGGCGGGTGCGGATTACGCGGCGGCCTGTGTGGCTGCGCATGCGCACACGAAAACCAGATACGCGCTTGCGCTTACGACTTGTTCCTTCCAGGGTGCGCTTGGTCATGGCTGGCTCTTCGCTGCGCTTATTGCGTCGGTAATGGGCGTAAGGGCCAACCTATCAGGCGGGGTTGGCACCCCCCCCCAGTCAGTACCGCCCCTACTCAGTACCGGCTCAGCTCAGTTGTTAGGTGGATCGATCTGAATCAGCCAGCTGCCCAGGTAGCCGGCCATCGGCACGTCGCCGGGGGCTTGGGCTAAGGCATTGAACTGATACATCCCGATGTTGAAGGGATTGAAGATGTTCATGTACACCCCGATGGTGCCCGTGTCTGGTATGGGGGTGTCTGGGAAAATCTCAATAGCGCTGCCGTTGGCTGCTACTTCGATCGTGGCTGGAATGGTCTCCTTGCACCTGGTGCGAGACATCATGCCGCCCTCACTCATCTTGCATAGCTGGATTCGCTTGGGGTCAATTTTGGCGTCGAAATAGCTTGGGATGGTTATGCTTAATTTGAGAATTGCGGTTTTGCGATCTTTTGGTCTAAGTATCAAGTAGTACTCCGAGCGCTTGAGGCGCTGGGTGTCGGTCATGAAGAAGTAGAGCTTGCGGTAGTCCTTGGTGTTATCCCAGCGGAACTCCATCAGGCTGGGTGTGCCTTGGGCCAGGCTCGGCTGGATACCGGTGCTAAGGGCAACTGCTCCAGTAACGAGAGCGGCGCTGGCGGCCAGGGCCGGGAGAGCGAGTTGGTGGCGAAGGCGAGGGAAACCCATCAGGGCTGCATCATTAAGTGATTCGATTCTCAGCAGGGAGCTGCTGCCCCGGTGCCTGAGGTGGCCGGCCCCAAAGGTGGCGGCGGGCCTATGGCTGAGCCCGATCGGGACGCAGGCCAGCTGCCTCGCGCAGGTAGGGGTGCACCGGTATCTGCTGCGGTTGCAGCCATGCATGGGCCAGCAGTCGGATGCAGCGAGGTAGATCGCCGGCTACTTCCATTTGCTGGCAATCGAGCAAAGCCACCTGGTCCCAGCCTGGCTGGCGCCTGGCGATGGCCGCTGGGAAGCAGGCATCGAGATCCCGGGTTACCGAAAAGGTCACCGACACCAGCTGCTCGCCTTGGAGTCCATTGCGCTCCATCAGGGCATCCACAAGCTCCTTGACGCAGGCTTGAATCGCCTCGACACTGTTCAGCTCGGCGGTGGTGGCCCCGCGCAGGGCCCGCAGCACAAAACCAGCGTTCATGGCCTGTATAGCCACAGGGGTTGACCGCTCCAGGCCAGTTCCAGGCTGAAGCTCTCGATCAGCTGGCGCAGTTGGCTGCGGCCCGGCAGCACACCTCCAAAGCGTTTGGGCGGGGTGCCAAAGGTGATTGGGCGGGTTTTCTCAGGGTCGAGGCCGGCCAGCTCGGCGGCCAGGCGCCTGGCCGTCTCCTCGTCACCTAGCACGTCTACTAAACCCAGCTCCAGGGCTTGGGCGCCGCTGAACACCCGTCCATCGGCGAAGCCGCGCACCGTTTCTTGGTTAAGCCCCCTTCCCGTTGCTACGGCCTCCACAAACTGGTGGTAGCTCGAATCAATAAGACTCTGCAGCAGTTTGCGTTCCCCTTCGCTGAGAGAGCGATCCGGCGAAAGAATGTCTTTGTAGAGACCGCTCTTGACGGTTTCAAAGCTCACGCCCAGCCGCTCCAGCAGCTTGGAGAGGTTGTTGCCCCGCAGAATCACGCCGATCGAGCCGGTGATCGTGCCTGGGTTGGACACAATTTTTTCGGCGGCAACTCCGATGTAAACCCCGCCTGAGGCGGAAATGTTGCCGAAGCTGGCCACCACCTTGCAGCCCTTCTCTCGTAGGCGCAGTAGGGCGCTGTAGATCTCCTGGCTGTCGCCCACGGTGCCGCCGGGGCTATCGATGCGCAGCAACAGAGCAGGACACTCCCGTTGCTCCACCTGGCGCAGGGCCTTGATCACCCGGCTGCGGGTGGGGCCGGCGATTGGTCCTTCGATGGCAATGCGCGCCAGGGTGCGACGGGTCTTGCGGCGCCAGGGCCAGGGCATTTGGGATAGGTGAAGTGGTTGGATCTTAAAAACAAAGCCTTCGCCGGCCAGGAAGCTCATGCCCCAGGCCCTGCGATGGCCCTTGATGTTGCTCCCTTTTGCGCTGTGGGGCACGGCGATGGCGGCGATGCGGCCCCTGCTGGAATCCGGCAGTCCCCTGCAGGTGGCAAGCCTGCGGCTGCTGCCCGCGGGGGTTCTGGTGCTGCTGGCCGCCCTGTTGCTGGGCCGCTCGCTGCGGGTGGCTGCCGTTGATTGGCCCTGGTTACTGGCCTTTGCCCTGGTGGACGGCAGCCTCTTCCAGGGGCTACTGGCTAGGGGCCTGGGCCAAACCGGGGCGGGCCTCGGTTCGGTACTTATTGATTCTCAGCCCCTGCTGGTGGCTCTGCTGGCCCGCAGTTTGTTTGGGGAGGCGATCAATCCGGTGGGCTGGGTGGGTCTGCTGCTGGGGTTGCTAGGCATTCTTTGCCTGGGTTTGCCGGCACCGGTGCTGCGCCACTGGTGGCTCGATGGTCCGGTCGCCCTTGGCGAACAGGCCTGGAGCCATGGGGAGCTGTGGATGCTGGCGGCTGCGGCGGCGATGGCCATCGGCACGGTGCTGAGTCGCTACGCCAGCCGCCAGAGCGATCCGGTGGCAATTACCGGCTGGCACCTTCTGCTTGGTGGTCTGCCGCTGCTGGGCGGGGTCGCCTGGGAGGGGCCCCTGCTGCCCAGCTGGAGCCTGGGAGAATGGGGATTAATGGCTTATGCCACCGTGCTCGGCAGCGCCCTGGCCTATGGCCTCTTTTTCTGGTTTGCCAACAGTGGTGACCTCACAGGTTTCACCGCTCTCACCTTCTTAACTCCCGTCTTCGCCCTGCTCTGTGGGGTTTGGCTGCTTGGTGAGCAGTTGCAGCCGCTGCAGTGGCTCGGGGCCCTGCTGGCCTTGGTGTCGGTGCTGTTGATCAACCGGCGCCAGCAGCTCTGGCGCGGCACCTCCCTGCTGGAGCAGCCCTGATGCGGATCCTGGTGGTGAGTACTCCGGTGGGAGCCCTGGGCAGTGGCCGCGGCGGTGGTGTGGAGCTAACGGCCTGCGCCCTGGTGGCGGGGTTGTTGGGGCGGGGCCACCGGGTGACGGTGCTGGCGGCCGAGGGGTCGGTGTTGCCCAGCTCCTGCCTCGCCGCCGAACTTTGGACCAGTAGCGGCAGCTCCCAGACCAGCGCCCAGCACCAGCAGCGCAATGCCGCGATCACGATGCCGGCCGATGGCCTGCTGCAGGCCTTCTGGCGGCGGGCGCTATTGGAGGGGCCTGGGGCCGGCTTTGAGGCGGTGATCAACCTGGCCTACGACTGGCTGCCTCTCTGGTTGACGCCCATAGCGCCCCTGCCCCTGTTTCACCTGGTGAGCATGGGTTCGGTGAGTGAGGCGATGGATTTGGCGATTGCCGAGCTGGCGGCTTGGGATCAGCGGCGCCTTGCTTTTCATACGCGCGTTCAGGCGGAGGATTTTTGTTTGCCCCAGGCGCCGGTGGTGCTGGGCAATGGCTTTGACCTAGACGCCTATGGCTTCTGCGCCGAGCCTGAGCCGCTGCTCGGCTGGGCCGGCCGGGTGGCGCCGGAGAAGGGGCTGGAGGACGCGGCGGCGGCGGCGGCCCAGCTGGGGTTACCCCTAGCGGTGTGGGGTTTGGTGGAAGACCAGGACTATGCGGCAGCGGTGGAGGCGTCGGTGCCGGCTGGCACCCTGCAGTGGCGGGGTTTCTTGCCCACCGATCAGCTGCAGCAGCAGCTGGGCCATTGCCAGGCCCTGCTGAATACCCCCAAGTGGAATGAGGCCTACGGCAACGTGGTGGTGGAGGCGCTGGCCTGCGGTGTGCCGGTTGTGGCCTATCGCCGCGGCGGCCCTGGCGAGCTGGTGCAGCCGGGTTTCACCGGACTGCTGGTGGAGCCGGACGACGTGACGGCCCTGGCTGCGGCGGTGGCGCAGGTGGGCGCGATCGAGCGGCGTGCCTGCCGGGCCTGGGTGGAGGCCAACGCCACGCGGGCGGTGCTGGCGCAGCGGGTGGAGGCGTGGTTGCTGGCTGGTTTGGGTTTGTGAAAGGCGATATGGATTCTTAGTCGACTAAGCTGGTCAAATCTGGGAGGCGGATTACAGCCATGCGGCAGGTAAACATGCACGAGGCCAAGACCCACCTATCGCGGCTGGTTGATGAGGCAGCAGCGGGGGAGCCGTTTGTGATTTGCAAGGCCGGCCGGCCCATGGTGCGCGTCACCCCCCTCAGCGAGGCAGGCGCTGCTGCGGCACCACTGCGGCGCCTGGGCCTGCTGGTCGGCCAGTGCCAGGTGCCCGACGACTTTGATCAGCTGGGCGCCGCCGAGATCGCCGATCTGTTTGAAGGCGCCTGAGGCCAGCGATGCGCATATTGCTCGACACTCATCTTCTGGTGTGGGCGATGGGCTCGCCCGAGCGGCTGTCAGCGGCCCTAGCGGCGATGCTGCAGGATCCCGCCAATACGCCTGTGTTCAGTGTGGCCAGCCTGTGGGAGCTGGTGATCAAACAGGCGCTGGGGCGGCCGGATTTCCGGGTGGAGCCAGCCTTGCTGCGCCGAGCCCTGCTTGATGGCGGTTGGCAGGAACTGCCGATCCAGGCCCATCACGCTCTGGCTGTGGCCGCACTGCCGCTCCTGCATCGCGATCCCTTTGACCGGCTGTTGCTGGCCCAGGCCAGCGCTGATGGCCTGCTTTTGATCACTGCCGATCAGCAACTTGCGGCCTATCCGGGGCCGGTGCGGCTGATGGGCTGAATGGGCGCTTCAGTACGTTGAATGCTTCGGCAAAACGCCCTCTGCCACAGCGCTTAACGCCAGAACTGCCAAGCGCTGAGCCCCCACCGGCGACGTTGGCCCGCCATCGCCTGGTCTTGCTCTGCACCCTGGCGATCGGCTTGCTGCTCTTCGTGTGGCAGCTCGGCAGCACCGGGCTAGTGGATGAAACACCGCCGCTGTTCGCCGCCTCGGCGCGGGCGATGGCTGAAACGGGCGACTGGCTGATTCCCCGCGTCAACGGCCTGCCCCGCTACGACAAACCGCCGCTTGTGTATTGGCTGATGGGGGCCCTTTATGCCCTGCCGGGGCAGCAGGCTTGGAACCCCCTGGGCACCTGGGCGGCGCGGCTGCCCTCGGCCCTGGCCAGCGTGACCTTGATGCTGGGCCTGGCCCACACGCTGCTGCGCTGGCCCCAACGCTCCCGGGCCCCAGGAGCCACGGCGCTGGCGGCCGCCCTGGCCTACGGCCTTTCGCCCCTGGCGTTGGTCTGGGGCCGCATTGCCGTGAGTGATGCCCTGCTGGCGGGGTGTTTGGGGTTCAGCCTGCTGCTGAGCTGGCGCTGCTACGCCGCAGGCGGGCGCCGCTGGTGGCAGACCTGGCTGGTGCTGGGGCTGGCGGTGCTGGCCAAGGGGCCGGTGGCGGTGCTTTTGCTCGGGCTCACGCTCCTTTTATTTGGCTGGCTGCAGGCGGATCTGGGCGGGCTGTGGGCGCGGCTGCGGCCCCTGCCCGGGCTGGCACTCACCGCCCTGGTGGCGCTCCCTTGGTATGGCCTGGCGCTGCTGGTGGAGGGGGAGCCGTTCTGGCAGAGCTTTTTTGGTTACCACAATCTGCAGCGCTTCACCGCGGTGGTGAACAACCACCTGGCGCCCTGGTGGTTCTTCGGGCCGGTGCTGGTGATCGCCAGCTTGCCGGTCACTCCCTTGTTGCTGCTGGGGCTGGCCCAGGGCCTGGGGCGCCTGCGCTGGCGTTGGCTGCCGGCCGAGCCCCTGGCGCCAGAGCTCTCCCTGCAGCGCTTCGCCGCCTGCTGGCTGCTGGCGGTGTTGCTGTTTTTTACGGCGGCTGCCACCAAGCTGCCCAGCTACTGGCTGCCGGCCACGCCGGCGGCGGGCCTGCTGGTGGCCCTGGCGGCCCAGCGGAACGGTCGCTGGGCCTGGGGGCTGAGCCTGCTGCTAACGGCGGTGGTGGCCGGGGGCTTCGCGGCAGGCCCCCTGTGGCTGCCGCTGATTGAGGCCCCCGAGATGCCCAGCCTGGTGGCTGAGTTGTCGGCCGCGCCCTGGGTGCCCCTAGGTGCGGCCTTCTGGGCCTTGGCCCTGCTGCTGGGAGCCTGGGCGGGCTGGCGCAAGGACGCTCTGGCGGGCCTGCTGGCCCTGCAGCTGCCGCTGGCAGCGTTTGTGCCGGCGGTGTTGCTGCCGCTGGTGGAGTTGGGGGATCGGCTGCGGGCCGCCCCGGTGCGGGAGCTCGCGGCTGAGGCCCGCTCCGCCGGCCGGCCCAGTGAGCCCCTGGCGATGCTCGGCATGCTCAAACCCTCGCTGCACTACTACAGCCGCCGGGTGGTGATCTTCGAGGGTGATGAGCCCCAGCATTTGGTGAACCTGGCCGATCGCCTGCGGCATGAGAGCCGCCCAGGCCAAGCCGCCAGCACGCCGGCGCAGCAGCCGAGTGTGTTGGTGGTGATTGATTCCGGCACCGCCGCCCAGCCCCACTGGCAGGGACTTCAACCCCAGCTATTGAGTCGCCGCGGTATCTACGCCCTCTGGCGCCTGGAGCGCAGTCGCCTTGAGCAGCGGGCGGCCCAGCTGCGCGCAAAGGGTTTGAGCCCCGATTGGCGCGATCCGAGGCCCGAGCGCTACTGAGGCTGCGCGTCTTCTAATGACTGGGTCAGCTGCTTTTGCCGACAGAAACTGCAATGGCCCCAGCGGGCCATCTCACCGGCGGGGGCCGGGCTGGTGCAGCGGGGACAGCTAGCCATGCCGTGGACGTCCACCCGGCTGGGATGGACGCTCCACACTTCTTCTTCCTGCTGGCGGCCGGGGGGCACGGCGGCGCTGGGGTGGTGCTGCTCCAGGCGTATGTCGCGCACGGTGAAGCCGTTGGCGCGTAGGGCCCCCAGCAGTTGATGGCGGTTGTATTGGAGCGCTTGCAGCCAGGGGCCAGGGGCGGCGCCCACGGTGAGCAGGCCGCTGTGCAGCCGCAGGGGCCGGCAGTGGGGTGCCAGCTGGGCGCCGGCGATGCGGGGCCAGGCCTGCCATAGGGCTGCCAGGTGGCCGCCCTGCTGCCAGCTTTGCTCCAATTCCCGCAGGCAGCTGGCCAGGGCGCTGGCGGGCTGCCGGGGTGGCGGCATCAGCAGGCTCAGATTGCCGAGTTGGCGGGTTTGCTGCCGGGGGGCCTTGGCCATCACTTGACCCTATCGGCGGTGCGGCAATCCCGCTGCTGAATCAAGCCAAACCCTGGCTAACCTCAAGCCTTGCCCCTGCAGCCTCCGATGGGCTTCTTTGACCGCCTCAGCCGCCTGATCCGCGCCAACGCCAATGCGGCGGTGGGCGCGATGGAGGACCCTTCCAAGATTTTGGATCAATCGGTGGCCGACATGCAGTCGGACCTGATCAAGCTGCGCCAGGCGGTGGCTACTGCTATCGCTAGCCAAAAGCGCATCCAGAATCAGGCGGAGCAGGCCGATTCTCAGGCTAAAACGTGGTACGAGCGCGCTGAACTGGCTCTCAAGAAGGGTGAGGAAGACCTGGCCCGCGAAGCCTTAGGGCGCCGCAAAACCTGCCAGGACACCGCCACTGCCCTCAACACTCAGCTGCAGAGCCAGGCGGGTCAGGTGGAGCAGCTCAAAAAGACCTTGGTGTCACTTGAGAGCAAGATCGCCGAGGCCAAAACCAAGAAGGACATGCTCAAGGCCCGCGCCCAGGCGGCCCAGGCCCAGGAGCAGCTGCAGAGCGCCGTGGGCAGCTTGGGCACCAACAGCTCCATGGCCGCCTTTGAGCGCATGGAGGAAAAAGTGCAGACCCTGGAGGCTCGCAGCCAGGCCGCCGCTGAGCTGGCTGGAGCAGATCTGGAGAGTCAGTTTGCAGCGCTTGAAGGGGCCCCGGAGGTTGACGATGAATTGGCGGCTTTGAAAAATCGCCTGGCCGGTGGGACACCGGTATCCCTGCCCCTGGCAAACTCAGCTGCTGCCCAGCTCGAGCCGGTAAAGGTGAGCGAGGTAGACCCGGAGCTTGAGGAGCTCAAGCGTTCGATCGACAAACTCTGAGCGGCTTGGCAGTTCGTCTCCGGCCGGCTGCCCTGCTCCATACAATCGCCGTACGCATACGTTTTTAAGGGCTGCTGTCGTGTCTGTCGTTCATCTCACCGATGCCAATTTTCAAGCTGAGGTGACTGATTGTTCTACGCCCGTGCTGGTGGATGTATGGGCGGAGTGGTGTGGTCCCTGCCGGCTGATGGCTCCAATGATGGAGTGGATTGCTGCTGAATATGCGGGTCGTCTGGTGGTGGGCAAGCTCGAAGCAGACGCCAACCCCGCCATTCGCGATGGCTTGCAAATCCAGGGGCTGCCCGCCCTGATCTTGTTCCGAGATGGCAAGGAACTGGCTCGCCACGAGGGTGCCATGGCCAAACCTCAGCTACAGGCTTTTGTGGATGCCCATATCTGAGCGCCTGTCGCGTCTTGGCAGCGGCGTTTTCGCCCGCAATGACCAGCGCAAATCGGCCTACGCATCTCGTGCCGCCAGCCGGGGTCTTTCCCCACTGCTCGACCTCTCACTCGGCTCCACCGACCTGCAACCCCCCGAGGCGGCCATCGAGGCGATCGCTGCCCAGCTTGGTCAGCCTGCCAGCGCCTCCTACTGCCTTCACGCAGCGACCCTGCCCTTTCGCTCGGCAGTGGCCGATTGGGCCCAGCGTCGCTTTGGGGTGAAGGTCGATCCGGAGACGGAGGTGCTGTTGCTGGTCGGTTCCCAGGAGGGCACGGCCCACCTGCCCCTGGCGGTGCTCAACCCAGGTGATCGGGCCCTGCTGCTCGATCCCTGCTACCCGTCCCACCTGGGTGGCTTACACCTGGCTTCCGCTGAGCCGGTGTTTTTGCCGCTCGATCCCGAGGCGGGCTGGCGACCGGATTTTGATGCCCTCAGCCCTGAGCAGTGGGACGACTTGAAGTTGATGGTGCTCGGCTACCCCCACAACCCCACCGCTACTACGGGCCAGCAGGTCTGGCTGGATGAATCGGCGGAAAGGGCCTTTCGCCATGGGCTGGTGCTGGCCCACGACAACCCTTACGTGGATCTGGCCCTCGATGGCGAGGCGCCGGCCCTGTTGCGAGCACCCCATTGGCGCGACTGCGGCATTGAGTTTTTCTCCTTTTCCAAGGGCTGGTGTTTGGGGGGCTACCGGTTGGCTTTCGCCATCGGTGCCGAGTGGTTGATCAGCGCCTTGCGGCAGCTCAAGGGGGTGGTGGATTTCAATCAGTCCCTTGCGCTGCAGGCCGGGGCGATTGCGGCGCTTGAGCAGGCTCCCCATTGGCCTGGTCAGTTGCGGCAGGAATACCGGCAGCGACGCGATCGCATGGCTGACGCCCTGGAGGCGGTGGGCTGGCCGGTGCGGCGGCCCTCAATGGCGCTTTATTTGTGGTTGGAGTTGCCGCCCCAGGCGCGTGAGCGCAGCTGGGGTAGCGAAGAATTTTGTGCAGCCCTGCTCGAGTCCACCGGTGTGGCCCTGACCCCTGGCAATGGCTTTGGCTCCGGAGGCGAGGGCTGGTTGCGCCTTGCCCTGGTGCATCCGGTGGCCGAGCTCGAGGCTGGTGCGGCCCGCATCGGCGCCTGGCTGGCCACCCTTTGAGCTGGCAGCTGCGCCGCCTGCCGGTGTGTGCCAGCACCGAGATCGAACTTGCTCGCTGGCTGGAGCAGCGCCAGGTCGCTGGCTTGTCACTGCAGCGGCTGGCGGTAACAGCTCGGCGCCAGCGCTTTGGCCACGGTCAGCAGGGGCGGCCCTGGTTGTCGCCGGCGGGCGGGCTCTGGCTAAGTGCGGCCCTTCCTTGGGCTGGGGCTTTGCCTGGAACGGCCTCCCTGGGCCTTGCGGTGGCGGTGGGGCTGGCCCAGCAGCTCGAGGCCCTGGGGCTTGCGGTGCAACTCAAGTGGCCCAACGATTTGCTCGTGGGGGATCGCAAAATCGCGGGGTTGTTGCCCCGCTTGCGCTTGCGGGGCCAGCGGATCCGCGCTGCCCAGGTTGGGGTGGGTCTCAATGGTTGCAACCGGGTGCCGCCTGGAGCCCTGTCGGTGGCAGAGGCCCTCGGCTGCCGGCAGGGCCACCCCCTGGCGCGGCCAGAGCGCTTGTTGCCCAGGGTGCTTGCTGGCCTGGAGTGGGCTGCGGCCCATGCCCAGCAGCCTTGCGAGGTGCGCGCCGCCGCCGAGGCCCGGCTGTGGCGCCCACCGGCGGGCTGGTTGCACGACGGTGAGCTGTGGCAGGTGCTGGGTCTGCATGCCGATGGCCGCTTGCGCCTCAGCCGGCAGGGGCGGGAGCTGGCCCTGCAGCGCCACTTCTGAGGCCGCTCTTCGGCAAGGGCGCGTTCAGGCAGGATTTTTACAATGGCGCCTATGCGCGATCGCCAGCCACCGGGGCAAGCCCCCCTAAATCCTGCTGCCCCAAGCCCCCGGCGCCGGGGCCGAGCCCTGCTGGCGATGCTGCCCCTTGTTGCCGCGCCCTTGCTGGGAGTGGGCCTGGTCTGGGGGCAAGACCAGCTCAGTCCTGAAATTGCCCCTTCGCCACCGCCCGAGCCCCTGGCCCAGCCGCTGCGTCCCGATCCGGTTGCCCTGCCGAGCCGGCCGCCGGCCCGTTTTGATGCCTCCCTCGATGAGCTGGTGCGCGATGGGGTGGTTAGTCCGGTGGAGCGGGCCCGGATTCGTTCGGGCTCCGGCACGACCCCCTTCAACGTGCCGGCCCACCAGCAGGCCTGCAGCAGCGGCGCCCTTTCCCAGCAGGAGTGCAGCAGTGGTGTGGTGGTGCGCTGGCGCGGCCGTACCAACAACGGCGTAGATGGCGGCGGCGCAGGCACTGGTAATGCTGGCCCTGAATTTGGCCGCTATGACGGCGAAGGTCGCTTGCTGCCGCCGCTCACGGTGCCGGTTTCGGCCCTGCTGGCTGGCGCTGGCGGTAGCTTCCGCCTTGCCGATGTCTTTGGGGTCACGCCCCGCCCGGCTCCGATCGGTGGCAATGGCAACCGCAAGCTGCTGTTCCCTCTTATTGGCTCGGCGATCACCAGTAGCAACTTCGGCTACCGGCTGCACCCGATCCTGGGCAGCTGGCTGATGCACGCGGGCCGCGATCTAGCGGCTCCAGAGGGCACCCCAGTGGTTTCAGCCCTAGGCGGCTTGGTGGTGAGCAGTGGCCTGGCGGGGGGCTACGGCCTAGCGGTTGAGGTCGAACACGACCGGCCGCGGCGCCGCACCCTCTACGGCCATCTCAGCGAGCTCTACGTCAAGGAGGGCGACCGGGTGCGCCAGGGCGAGGTAATCGGCCGGGTCGGCAGCACGGGCTTAAGCAGCGGACCCCATCTGCACTTCGAGCTGCGGCTGCCCGGCGACGGCGGCTGGGTGGCGGTGGATCCTGGTGATCTAGATCCGGGCAAGGGTGCCGCTGGCAGCGATGCCATCGCCCTGTTGATGGGGCAGCTATTAGAGAGATTGGAGCGGCCCCGCACCGTCAGTTGAGGATCCATTAGCTGAGGATCCGTTAGCTGAGGATCCGGCCGTCGCGGAAGTGCACGATCTTCTCGGCCCTGGCTGCCACGTCGTCTTCGTGGGTCACCATCACCACGGTCATGCCGCCGCGATGAAGGGCATCGAAGATGTCAAGTACTTCGGCGGTGGTTTGGGAATCGAGGGCGCCGGTCGGCTCGTCGGCCAGCAGTAGGGCGGGCTGGTTGATGATCGCCCTGGCTATGGCTACCCGTTGCTGCTGGCCGCCTGAGAGCTGATTGGGCTTGTTGTTAAGCCGCTGACCCAGCCCCACCCGCTCGAGGGCCGCCCGGGCCCGTTGGCGCCGCTCAGCAGCAGGCACCCCTGCGTAAACCATCGGCAGGATCACATTGTCGAGGGCGCTCAACTGGGGCAGCAGATGGAACTGTTGAAACACAAAGCCCAGGTCGCGGTTGCGCAAATCAGCTAGCTGGTCATCGCTGAGGTCTTCCACCGGAGTGTTGTTGAGCCGGTAGCTGCCGCTGGAGGGGCGGTCGAGGCAGCCAAGAATATTCATGGCCGTGCTTTTGCCGGAGCCGGACGCTCCCATCACGGCCAAATAATCACCTCTATTTACGGTGAGATCTACACAGTCGAGGGCCTTAACGGCCATCTCGCCGCTGCCATAAACCTTGTCGACGCCCTGAAGTTGGGCAACGGGATCGCCCATTAAATCGCTGCCCTGTTCTTTGCAAATGACCTGTGCTCAACCAATGGCCTGAACCAGCATCGGCGTGCCGGTAACAGCCTGGCTGGCCCAGGTGAATAGGGGGTTGGAGAGAATGCCACCCACAGCGGTAACAATCACGCAGCCCACCAGGGCGGTGCGCAGGGCGGGCAGGCCAGCCACAGACCAATTGATTGACGGGTAGGCCTTCACCACATCTGAGGCTTCCTGGGGCTCTTTTACCACCATCATCTTGATCACTGAGATGTAGTAGTAGATCGACACCACCGAGGTGACCAGACCCACCACCACCAGCAGGTATTGGTGGTCGGCCCAGCCGGCAAAAAATAAATAAATCTTGCCAAAGAAGCCCAGCATCGGCGGTATGCCACCTAGGGAAAGCAGGCAGAGACTTAAACCAAGGGTGATCAGCGGATCCTTTTGATAAAGGCCGGCGTAATCAGCTATGCGGTCGGAGCCGGTGCGCAGCGAGAACAGGATGATGCAGGCGAAGGCGCCCAAATTCATGAACAGGTAGGCAGCCATGTAGAGCACCATCGCGGCGAAGCCGTCTTCGGTGCCGCACACCAGGCCGATCATCACGAAACCGGCCTGGCCGATGGAGCTGTAGGCCAGCATCCGTTTCATCGAGGTTTGGGCCAGGGCCACCACGTTGCCCAGCACCATGCTGAGCACCGCAAGCACGGTGAACAGCAGCTTCCACTGGGCATCAAAGCTCTCGAAGCAGCCCACCAGGATGCGCAGGGCCAGGGCAAACCCGGCGGCCTTGGAGCCCACTGAAAGGAAGGCCACCACCGGGGTTGGCGAGCCTTCGTAGACGTCGGGGGTCCACTGGTGGAAAGGCACCGCCGCGATCTTGAAGGCCACCGTGGCCAGCACGAAAACCAGGGCCAGGGCTGTTACGGGGGAGGCGCTGGTGCGCAGGGCCAGGGCTACGGCGTCGAGGCCGGTGGCACCGCCGGTGAGGCCATATAGAAGGGAAGCGCCATACAGGAATACGGCCGCGGCGGCCGAACCCACCAGCAAATATTTGAGCGCTGCCTCCGAGCTGCGGGCATCCCGCTTCATGTAGCCCGCCAGCAAGTAGCTAGATACCGAAAGGGTTTCCAGCGACACGAAAATGGTCACTAGATCGGTGGCACCACACAGGAACATGGCGCCAAGGGTGGCAGCCAGCAGGATGCCGGCGTATTCACCCACCGGCGTGCCGCTCTGCTCCACGTAGCGCCAGCTGACCAGCAATGAAATCAAGGTGGAGGCCGCCACCACGGCCCTGAAGGCAATCGCCAGGTTGTCCGCCAGGAAGGAGCCCACGAAGGAGGGCTGCAGGTCGGGGGTGTTCCACTGCAGGGCAAGCAACACCAAGGCGCTGCCTAGGCCGGCGTAACAAATCGGTGGCACCCAGCGACTGGCCGCCTTCTCGCCAGCGAGATCCACCAGCAGGCAGGTGAGCAGCGCGATCAGCACCGCCGCCTCCGGGGCGATGGCGCCAGCGTTGAGCTGGAGATTTAATCCTCCCGTTCCGGCACCACTGCTGATCGCATCGGCCACGGAGGAGAGGGCGCCCAGCAGGAACATCAGCGAGGGGACCGCGAGGTGGGAGCTGTGATGTGGAGGACTGTAGCGGCGCCTGGCTGTCAACTTGGGCGCTTGATGCGATAAAGAGGGAAGCGGTAAGTCGCTGGTCTGTGGGTCACACCCTGGTCATTGTTGAAAGTCCGACGAAGGCCCGCACCATCCGCGGCTTCCTTCCCAAGGACTTCAAGGTGGAAGCCTCGATGGGGCACGTCCGCGACTTGCCCAATAACGCCAGTGAGATTCCGGCGGCTCACAAAGGTGAGAAGTGGGCCAATCTCGGCGTCAACACCGCCGCCAACTTCGAGCCCCTCTACGTGGTGCCGAAGGACAAGAAAAAGGTGGTCAAGGAGCTCAAGGATGCCCTGAAGGGTGCCGACCAGCTGCTGCTGGCCACTGACGAAGATCGGGAAGGGGAATCGATCAGCTGGCACCTGCTGCAGCTGCTTAGCCCCAAGGTGCCTGTGAAGCGCATGGTGTTTCACGAGATCACCAAAGAGGCCATCAGCCGGGCTCTCGAGGACACCCGCGACCTCGATATGGAGCTGGTGCATGCCCAGGAAACCAGGCGCATTCTCGACCGGTTGGTGGGTTACACCCTTTCGCCGCTGCTTTGGAAAAAGGTGGCGTGGGGTTTGAGCGCCGGCCGGGTTCAATCGGTGGCAGTGCGCTTGCTCGTGCAGCGCGAGCGGGCCCGCCGGGCTTTCCGCAGTGGCAGCTACTGGGACCTCAAGGCCCGGCTGGAGCAGGGAGAAGCTGGCTTTGAGGCCAAGCTCAGCCATTTGAAAGGGGAGCGCATCGCCGGAGGCTCCGACTTCGATGAGAGCACCGGCGCCCTTAAGGCCGGCAGCAAGGTGAGGCTGCTGAGCGAGGCCGAGGCCCGCCAGCTCCAGGTCGAGGTCCAGGCCAACCCCTGGCAGGTGGCCTCCGTAGAGGAGAAGCCCACGGTGCGAAAGCCCGTGCCGCCTTTCACCACGAGCACCCTGCAGCAGGAGTCCAACCGCAAGCTGCGACTCTCGGCCCGGGAAACCATGCGCACGGCCCAGGGCCTCTACGAGCGCGGTTTCATCACCTACATGCGCACCGACTCGGTGCACCTCAGCGACCAGGCGATCAATGCTGCCCGCAGCTGCGTCAGCGAGAAGTACGGCAAGGACTACCTCAGCCCCAGCCCCCGCCAGTTTTCCACCAAGGCCCGCAACGCCCAGGAGGCCCACGAGGCGATTCGCCCAGCCGGTGAGGCGTTCCGCACCCCAAACGCCACAGGTCTTGATGGCAAGGATCTGGCCCTCTATGAGCTGATCTGGAAGCGCACCGTGGCCAGCCAGATGGCTGATGCCCGCCTCACCATGCTTGCTGTGGAATTGCAGGCCGATGGTGGCTCCCTGGGCCCAGCCCAGTTCCGGGCCTCGGGTAAGCGCATCGACTTCGCCGGTTTCTTTCGCGCCTACGTCGAGGGCAGCGACGATCCCGATGCGGCCCTAGAAGGTCAGGAGCTGTTGCTGCCGGCCCTGAAGGTGGGCGACAGACCCGCCTGCAAGGCGGTGGAGGCCCTCGGCCACCAAACCCAGCCCCCCGCTCGCTACAGCGAGGCTGCCCTGGTGAAGATGCTTGAGAAGGAGGGTATCGGTCGCCCCTCCACCTATGCCTCGATCATCGGCACGATCGTCGATCGCGGCTACGCCACCCTCGCCAACAACTCCCTCACCCCCAGCTTCACGGCTTTTGCTGTGACGGCCCTGCTGGAGGAGCACTTCCCGGATCTGGTGGACACCAGCTTCACGGCCCGGATGGAGAACACCCTCGATGAGATTTCCCACGGTCAGGTGCAGTGGCTGCCTTACCTGGAGAGCTTCTTTAAGGGTGAAAAGGGCCTGGAAACCCAGGTGCAGCAGCGGGAGGGCGATATCGATCCCGGCGTGTCCCGCACTGTTGAGCTGGAGGGCCTGCCCTGTGTGGTGCGCATCGGCCGCTTCGGCGCCTACCTGGAAACCAAGCGCGTCGCTGAAGACGGCACCGAGGAGCTGCTCAAGGCCACCCTGCCCCAGGAGATCACCCCTGCCGATCTCGATGCCGAAAAGGCGGAGTTGATCCTGAGGCAAAAGGCCGATGGGCCTGAGTCCCTTGGTGATGACCCGGAAAGCGGTGAGCAGGTGTATCTGCTGTTTGGCCAGTACGGCCCCTACGTGCAGCGGGGCCAGGTGAGTGACGAGAACCCCAAGCCCAAGCGAGCTTCGCTGCCCAAAGGCGCCAAGCCCGAGGAGCTGACCCTGGAGGATGCCATTGCCCTGTTGCGGCTACCCCGTCAACTTGGCGACCACCCGGAGGGCGGCCGGGTGGAGGCGGGTCTGGGTCGCTTTGGCCCCTACGTGGTGCACCACAAGGGCAAAGGCGAGAAGGACTACCGCTCGCTCAAGGCTGAGGACGACGTCCTGGTGGTTGGCCTTGACCGAGCCCTGGAGCTGTTCGCCATGCCCAAGAAGGGCCGTGGCGGCCGCACGGCCCTCAAGGACATCGGTGTCCCCGAGGGCGACGAGGAGGCGATCCAACTGTTTGACGGGCCCTACGGCCTCTACGTCAAGCAGGGCAAGGTGAATGCTTCGCTGCCGGAGGGCACCACCGCCGACACCATCACCCTGGAGCAGGCGGTTGAGCTGCTGGCCGCTAAGGCAGCTACTGGCAAAGCTGCGGCCAGGAAGCCGGGAGCTAAAAAGCCAGCAGCTAAAAAACCTGCAGCTAAGGCTCCTGCGGCAAAGAAAGCTCCCAGCACCACCAAGACCGGCCGACTGCGCGCCAGCGCGGTGCGAGTGATCAGGGCGGCGGACAGCTGATGGCAGGCGCCGGCCGCACCTTTGGGTCGCTGCTTTGCGCCCTAGCGCTGGCTGGCTGCAGTGGCACCCGCTTCGGCGACCAGCTGGCCCGCAGCTTCTCAGCGCCCCCGGCCCAGCCCGCTCAGCCGGTCTCTCCTGCCCCTAATCCAGCGACCGCCACGCCCGCCTCCAAAGCTGCTTCCCCCACTACGGCCTCCCCCACTACTGCCTCCCCCAAAAAGGCTGAGCCCAAGCCCGTAGAAGCCAAGCCAGCAGTCGTCAATCCCAGTAAGCCAGCCCCTTATCGCATCACGATCCAGCTGCCCTCCGCCGATCCCGCTGCCCCGGCTGAAGCGGTCACAGAAGCCTTGCGGGCGGCGGGGGTCAGTTTTGAGGTGGAGATGATTGAGCGGGTCGGAGCTGCTGCAACGCCGGCGCCTGCCCCCACGGTCACGCCGGCGCCGGCACCGCGCTGATGTCGTCCCGGCGCCAACTCAACCGCGGCCAGGCCCGCCAGTTGATGGATACGGCCTATCTCGCCGCCGCCACCGCCCTGCTGTGGGTGGCGCTCTATTACCTGCCGGTGGGCAGCCCCCTATTTCGGCTGGCCCTGCCCCTGCCCTTAGCCCTGTTGCAGTTGCGTCATGGCTGGCGCTGTGCCGTGGAGGGCCTGGTTGTGACCGCCCTATTGCTGGTCGCCTTGATGGGTCCGATCCGGGGGCCGTTGGTTGTTTTCCCCTATGGCTTGCTGGCGCTGTGGCTGGGCTGGTGCTGGCGGGCCAGGGCCGGTTGGAGCTCCAGTTGGTGGCTGAGCTGGGGCGTTGGCAGCCTGATCGGTGCAGCTGGCTTCCTGGTGCGGGTGGCGGTGCTCTCGGTTTTGGTGGGCGAGAACCTTTGGGTGCTGATCACCACGGCTGCTGCTGGTTTATTGGAGAAGCTGGCTGGCTGGCTGGGCCTGGCGGCATCGATCGAGCTGGCCCAGGTGCAGCTGGCTGCCCTGGCGCTGGTGTGGGTGCAGAACGTGATCGTGGTGCTGGCCCTGCATGCGGTGGCCTACTGGATTTTTCCGCGCCTGCATTCCCCCATCCCAGAGCCACCGGATGCCCTTCGGGCCCTGGTGGCCCTTGACCCCCTCTGATGCCCCCCTCTGAGCGGCCTGATGGCCCCTGATTCCTGGACCCAGGCCCTGGAGCAGGGCTGGCGCCGCAGCCGCACTCTGCTGCTGCTCGCGGCCACCGATACGGCTGCGGTGCCTGGGATTTCCGCTGCCGGGGCCTCTCCCCAGGCCCGGCTGGGCACGGCGGCCGCCGATGCCGAATTGCTGCTGCTGGGCCCCGGTGGTCGCCGCTGCCATGCCCTGCCGCCCCTGCCGGCTGGGGTCAGCCCGGCCCTGATAAGCCATGTGGTGTTGAGTCAGCTGGGGCTGCTGGAGCGCACCCGGGTGCTCGATCTGGGCTGTGCGATCGCGGCGGCGGTGCCGCACCTGCGCCTGCCGGGGCTGGAGAGTGCCGGCCCGGCCCGCTGCCTCAGCACGGGCCAGGCCCTTGCCCCAGCCCGGGTGGCGGCCCTGGTGCAGCGCGGCCGCGCCTGGGGCAGGCGCTGGGATCCGGCCGAGCCGTTGCTGCTGGCCGAATGTGTGCCAGGGGGCACCACCACGGCCCTGGCGGTGCTCGAGGGCCTGGGGGTGGCGGCGGCGGGTCTAGTGAGCGGCAGCTTGCGCCAACCGGCCCACGGGCTGAAGGCGGCCCTCGTGGCTCAGGGTTTGGCTGCAGCGAGTTTTGAGGCGGCAGAGCTGGCGGCAGTCTCTGACCCCCTAAACGTTTTGGCGGCGTTGGGGGATCCAATGCAGGCCTTCGCTGCTGGGCTGGTGGGGGCGGCGGCGGCCCGCGGTACGCCGGTGCTGCTGGCCGGTGGTAGCCAGATGGCGGCGGTGCTGGCCCTGGCCCTAGCCCTGGCTGAGCCAGAGCAGCGGCTAGCCCTGGCGGATCGCTTGGTGGTGGCCACCACCGCCTGGGTGGCCGAGGAAGCTGGCAGCAACCTGGCCCTGCTGCTGGAGCGCATAGGTGGCCGCTGGCAGGTGCGGCCGCGGCTGGAGGTGGCGGCCCTGCGCTTCCATGGCTGCATCAGCGCCGCCCTACGCGACTACGAGCGCGGCTACGTAAAGGAGGGGGTCGGGGCCGGGGGCCTGGCCCTGCTCTGGCAGTTGGCGGGCCGGCAGCCAGGGGCCCTGGCGGAGGCCTGCGATGCAGCCTGCCGGTTGGAGCTCGGTGTCTAGGGTCGCTGCCATGGCATTCACGCCCGCTGTGCTCTCCCGTCGCCGCCTGCTGCAGCTAGGGGTGGGCGCTGGCGCTGGCTTGCTGGCCGCTTGCCGCTCCGCCGCTGGCCCCGAGCTGCTGCTGGCAGAAGCAGACCTGCCAGCCGCCTGGCTGAAGCAACTGCCCGCCCCTTGGCGGACACGCCAAGTAGCTGATGCAGCTGCTGTGCAAAAAGCCGTGCGTCAGCTTGGCGAACGACCGGCCCCTGGCTTGGTTGCCCCCGGTTTGGTGGCTCTCAGTGACGGCTGGGCCAGTGGCCTGAGCCGGCAGCAACTTCAGCCCTTTGAGGCGCCGCGGCTGTGGGCTCGTCTGGCCGCCTTCAGTGCCCCGGTGGCTCGTCTGTTTGCCCCGCTGGGTGACGCGCAGCTGGCCTTCCCCTGGGCCTACAGCCCCTGGGTGATCGCCCTGCGCAGCCGCCCCGACCTGGCCGCCCGTCGCCAGGAGGGCTGGCAGTTGCTGCTTGATCCCAGCCTGAGCGGCCGGTTGGTGTTGCCCTCCAGCCCCCGCATCAGCCTGGAGATCATGGGCGGCGATTTTGCGCGGCTGGAGCGGTTGCGGGCCCAAGCCCTCGCCTACGACGACCGTGACGGCCTCAATCTGCTGCTCAGCGGTGATGCTGAGGCGGCGGTGCTGCCGCTGCAGCGCCTGATTCCCCTGCTGCGCCGCGACCAGCGCCTGGCGGTGATCTGGCCCGACAGCGGCGCGCCGCTCAGCTGGCAGCTGCTGCTGCGGCCTGAAGGTGGTGCCTCTTCAGTGCCGCCGCCGCTGGAGTGGCTGGGGGCGGTGCTGGAGCCGCCGCTGCTGGAAGCCCTGCTGGCGAAGGGCTGGGTGCCTCCTCTACCCCAGGCGCTGCTGGCGCCAGTGGCCCGGCGTTTCCCCACGTCGATGGCGGCGTTGCTGCTGCCGGGAGATGCCCTCCTGGGCCGCTGCTGGAGCCTGCCACCCCTTTCCGTGCCCCAGCAACTGGCCCAGCAGAACCTCTGGGATGCGGCCGCACCCAGGCCCTAGCCCCAAAGGCGGCGGCGCGGCGCGGCGCTGAGGAGCCGGTGGGTGTCGGCCAGCAGCTCGGGGATGGGCAGCACGTGGGGGCAGCGGGGCAGGCAGGCGCCGCAGGTGCGGCAGGCCTCGGCGTTGAGCTCCTCCCACCAGTGGCCGGCGCGGCCGATCAGGTTGTAGCGCTCCTGGGCAAAGGCCTCCATGCCGTGGCCCACGGCCAGGTTGCGCAGGCGCAGGAGTTCGGGGATCGGCACGCCGTTGGGGCAGGGCAAGCAGGCGCGGCACTGGCCGCAGCGCTCCGCCCCCAGGCGCTCGCGGCCGGCTGCATCCAGGCGCTGCAGGGCTGAGCGTTGCGCGGCACTCAGCCAGGGCGAGGGCCCGCCGATGGCAGCGGCCCAGGCCAGGTCTTCCGGCTGCTCAGCCCCCAGGCTCAAGGTGGAGATCCCTTGATCGAGCAGGAAGCGATAGGCCAGCTCCAGGGGGTGAAACGGGGCGCAGTCGGCCAGCAGCTCCGCTGGTGGGTCGTAGAGGCGACCGCCCTTGTCGGCCGGGGAGATGGCAAGCACGCCGATTCCCTGGGCCAGGGCGGAGCGGGCGATGGGCAGGAGGGTCTGGTCAAACAGGTGCACATGCAGGCTGCAGAACGTGAAGCTCCCCGAGCTCAGGGCGGCTTCGATCAGCTCGGGAGTGCCGTGGCTGCTGAAGCCCACCTGGCCCACCAGTCCTTCGTCTTTGGCCCAGGTCAGCAGGTCGGCGCCGGGCCCCTTAAGCGCCCACTCCAGGTGCTCGGGGCGGTTGAGGCCGTGTACGGCCAGGTTGGTGAGCTGGGCCACGCCAAGGCGGGCCAGGATTGAGCGCAACTGCCCCTGGCCGGCGGCCAGGTCGGGGCCGGGCAGCAGTTTGCTGGTGATGCGCCAGCCGTCTGAGGGGCCCAGGTTGTCCCGTTGCAGGGCCGCCAGGGCCTGGCCCAGGAAGGTTTCGGCAGGCCCGTAGGCAGGGGCTGTTTCCAGGTGGTTGATGCCGGCGGCCAGGGCTGCCCTAAGGACCGCTTCCATTTGGGCGGGGCTGCCCAGAGCCCGCATCGTGCCCAAGCTGAAGGCCGACACCGCCGGCCCGGCGCCGTAGGGGCGCTGCAGCTGGTTTTCAGGCTGTTGGTTCATCCCCAGATTGGTCCGCTTCTGGGGGGGCCTGTTTGAGGTGGCGCACTAGGTCGGCAGGGCTGGTGCTGTCCAGGAAGCGGCGGAAATTGTCCTGCTCCTGGGCGTCGGCCTCCGCATCCACCGGGATGGAGGCATCAGCCACGACCTCTTCGAGCATCCAGATGCTGCTGCCGGTGCGCAGGGCTAGGGCGATGGCATCGCTAGGCCTGGCGTCTATTTCGATGCTTGAGGCTGATGATTGGTCGCCAGCCGAGCCAATTTCCCCATCGCTAGCTGGGCTGAGTTTCAGCACGGCGCGGAAGGTGCTGTCTTCGATCGTGTGGATTACAACCCGGTCGAGCTGCAAACCCCCAGCGTCGATCAGGTCGGCCATCAGGTCATGGCTGAGGGGGCGGGTCGGCGGTTCTTCGCTGAGGCCAGCCAGGATATTTTGAGCTTGGGCCTGATCGATCCAGATCGGCACCTGGCGCCGGCCCGATGGATCGCGTAGCAGCACAATCGGGCTGCGACTGGCCGCATCGAGGGCAATTCCGGCAACGCGCATTTCAACCATGGCTAGGCGCAGCCTTTTGCCCGATTATGGCGAGGATGTATCCCCCTGGGCTGGACAGCAGATGTTTACCGGGCTGGTGCAGGCCACAGGCGTGATTCGCCGCTCGCCCCACGGGGTTCAGCTGCAGTGGGATGCAGCCCCGGGGGCTACCTGGACCCCAGCTGACCTGGCCCTAGGCGACAGCGTGGCGGTGGATGGGGTTTGTCTCACCGTTGCTGGGCGGCTGGCCGATGGCTTTCGCGCCGATGTCAGTGAGGAAACCCTGGGCCGCACCACCTTGGCCGCCAAGGCAGACCGGGGCGGCAGGGTGAATCTCGAGCCTGCCCTGCGCCTGGCCGACCGGCTTGGTGGCCACCTGGTGAGCGGCCATGTGGATGGGCTGGGGGTGGTGCGAGCCATCGCCCGCCAGACCGCCTCCTGGCGCCTGGAGCTGGCCTGGCAGAACCCCGCCTACGGCCGCTATGTGTGCGAAAAGGCCAGCGTGGCGGTGGATGGCATCAGCCTGACAGTGGCCGGCTGCGACCCCGATGGCGCCGGCTTCTGGATTGCCGTGATTCCCCACACCTGGGCAAGCACCACCCTGGCGCAGCTGGCCGTGGGGGATGGGGTCAACCTGGAGGCCGACCTACTGGCCAAGTACACCGAGCGTTTGTTGGCTGCCAGCGGCCCCAGCGGCGCGGCGGAGCCTATCAATGCCCCCTGGCTGGCTGATCACGGCTGGATCTGACGTCTGCGCTTGGCGTGACTACGGTCCAGGTGATGTTGCTGCCATAGCGATGGGCTCAGGTTTGTTTTCGTCCAAAGGCGAGGAATTGAAGGCCTTCACCCTGTTTGAGGGGGTGTTGATGCTGGTACTTGGGGTGCTGGCCCTGATCTTCCCGGTGCTGGCTTCCGCCTGGATCACCGTGATCGTGGCGGTGGGCTTTCTGGTGGGCGGCATCGTGGGTTGGGTAAGCAACCTGACCCGCTCCCGCCAGTTGGGACGCTGGTATTGCTTTTCGCGGCTGGTGATTTCCACCCTCTTCATCGTGGTGGGGGCCTGGATGATTCAGCAGTTCCGCGGCGGTCCGCTCGAGGGCGGCCTGGTCGTGGCCAGTCTGGCCTTTGCCATCGGCATCGTTTTCATCCTTGAAGGCCTGGTTTCGATGCTGGTGGCCCTTGGTCACACCCGGGTGAGTGGCTGGGGTTGGGGCTTGCTCAACGGAATCGTCACCCTGATTCTTGGCTTGCTGATAGTGACCATGCAGGCCTGGGGGCTGCTCTGGGTGATTGGGGTGCTGGTTGGAATCAGCTTTCTGTTCAGTGGTATCGACCTGCTCGCCTTCAGCGCCAGCTTCCATGGCGACGACTGAGCTGGAGTGCCAGGGGAGAGGGGCCTAGGGATCTTGTGGTTCGATCGGTAGCAGGCTGATCGAACCGTTGTCTGGGTTGATCTCGATCCGAAATTCCTGGCCCGGCTCCAGTCCCAGCCTGCGGGTGTAGGCCTGGCCGATCAGCAGGTTTCCGTTGCCATGCACCCGGGTGCGGAAATCAGCTTGCCGTCCCTTGCCTTGGCCGCTGCTGGCGGTTCGGCCAACGCTGTTGGGTACCGGGTAGCCCTTAGCGGCCACCAAAGCTCGATAAAAACTTTTTTTCAGCACCCGTCCGCTCGGACCCACGTAACCGCAGCCCCGAGCGATTTCGTCCTCTGGGCGGTTGCTCAGGGCGCGGGCCCGATCAAGAAGGGCCTTGCCTTCCAGCATGTCCGCGGGGCTGTCGCCGCTCCTGGCCGCCATGGGAAACGCCTGCACTAGGCAGATATATCAACTGATTGTGCCCGGTATGCGAGGAAATCGCCATCCGTGCCAGCGGTTGCCGACTTGGAGCCTCAGAGCAGATACAGGATTCCGTAGAGCACAACCCAGATGCCATCGACGAAATGCCAATAGAGCTCAGCTGCTTCTAAGCCGAAATGGTCGCTGGCGCTGATGCGTCCTCCCGGGCGGGTCTGCAGAGCAACGATGGCGATACAGATCACCCCAAGAGTCACGTGCAGGCCGTGGAAGCCTGTGAGGGCATAGAAGGTGCTGGCAAAAAGGTTGTCGGTGAGGCTGAAGGGCAGGTTGAAATACTCAACCATCTGACCCGCCAGGAAAATCGCGCCCAGGCCGCCAGTGATTGCCAGCCAGAGGCGGCTGGCCCCCAACTTTCCGGCCCGGCATTCCTTGCCCGCGCGATGAAAGGTGAAGCTGCTGATGATCAAAACCACCGTGTTGATGGTGGGTAGCAGCAATTCGAGCTCGTAAATCCCGCCTTCTGGCAGCGGATTCACGGCCCGGAAAGTGAGATAGGCAGCAAAAAAACCGGCGAAGGTCATGCCATCTGCCACCAAGAAGGTGGCCAGGCCAAATAGGCGGAAATCTCCGTGCCCCTCTCCAGCTGGGCCGTGGCCAGCCTCAACGACTACTGAATCCTGTAGGGGTGTGGTGCTCGTCACGCTTTTACCTCCGGGTGCTGGCCGTAGCCGTAGGGCTCGGTCACTAGTGGTGCCTCGCCATGCCAGTTTTCAACCGGTGGCGGCGAACTGGTGAGCCATTCAGATGTAAGGGCATTCCAAGGGTTGTCACCAGCCTCTTTGCCGTTTATCGCCGTAACCACAACATTGATAAGCAGTGGCAGGGTGCTGATTGCCATCAACAGGGCGCCCACACTGCTCACCTGGTTAAGGGTTGTGAAGGCGGGGTCGTATTCGGCAACTCGTCGGGGCATGCCATTCAAGCCGAGCCAGTGCTGGGGGGCGAAGCAGAGATTGAAACCAACAAAGGTGAGCAGGAAGTGGAGCCTGCCCAGGTCCTCGTTGAGCAGACGACCGGTGAATTTCGGATACCAGTGATATAAGGACCCGAAAATAACAAAGACCGTGCCCCCGTAAACGATGTAGTGGAAGTGACCCACCACGAAGTAGGTGTCGTGGACGTGAATATCGAAGGGCACTTGAGCCAAGGCAACGCCGGTGATGCCGCCAAATACAAAATTAACGATGAAGGCGCATGAGAACAGCATCGCCGAATTAAGAGCAATCTTTCCACCCCACAAAGTTGCCAACCAGTTGAAGAATTTAATGCCGGTTGGAACTGCGATAAAGGAGGTGGCAATCGTGAAAAACAGGCGCATCCAGGGGGGGGTGCCGCTGGTGAACATGTGGTGTGCCCAGACAATCAGGCCAAGGAAAACGATCGCCATGATCGAATACACCATCGTGGTGTAACCAAACAGAGGCTTGCGGGCGTGGATGGGAAGTATTTCGCTGACCAGGCCGAAGGCTGGCAGCACCATAATGTAAACAGCCGGGTGGGAATAGAACCAAAAAAGGTGTTGATAAACCACTACGTTTCCACCCATGGTTGGGTTGAAAAATCCGGTGTGGGCAATGATGTCGAAACTGAGCAGAATTAGGGTGCCTGCCAATACCGGGGTCGAAAGCACAACTAAAATGCTGGTGCCTAGCATTGCCCAGCAATACATAGGCAGCATCATCAGCTTTAGTCCTGGTCGCCGTAATTTGAGGATGGTGGCAATGAAGTTGATGCCGCCAAAAATCGAGCTGCCACCAAGCAGAAGCACGCTCAATATCCAAACCACTTGGCCTGCGGCTGGGGTCGTGAGACTTAGGGGTGGATAGGCGGTCCAGCCAGACTGGGCAGCAGCTCCAGCGATAAAATAACTACTGATAAGCAGAATGCCCGCAGGGGGAATCAGCCAGAAGGCCACAGCGTTGAGACGGGGGAAAGCCATGTCTCTGGCGCCCACATAAAAGGGAATCAGATAATTGCCGAAGGCACCGTTGACGACTGGCACGATCCAAAGAAAGATCATCACCGTGCCATGAAGGGTGAGCACCTCGTTGTAGGTCTCACGGCTGACAAAATCGGAGATTGGACTTATCAGTTCCGTGCGGATAACTCCAGCTAGGGCCCCGCCGATCAAATAAAAGATGAAGCCACAAATCAAATACTGCAGGCCAATCACCTTGTGATCGAGGCTGAAACTGAAGTAGCGCAGCCAGCCCTGGGGTTGCAGGTTGCCGTCGAAATCGCTTGGGTTGGCGAGAGTCATGGCTGGTCGTCAGGTGGTGGTGCGGTTGGGAGTGTTCTGCTGCAACCAGTTGTCGTAGGCATCGGGCTCGTGCACTACAACGTTGGAGCGCATGCCGCCGTGGTAAGGGCCGCAGAGCTCGGCGCAGATGATCGGATAGGTGCCAGCCCGAGTGGCTGTAAAGGAGAGCACGGTTGGCTGGCCTGGAATTACGTCCTGCTTGAGCCGGAACTGGGGTACCCAGAAGGCATGGATTACATCCCGGGCTTCCATGCGCAACTCCACCTGTTGACCTGTGGGCACATGCAGCTCGCCGCTGGTTATGTCTGAGCCTGGATAGTGAAAAATGAAGGCAAATTGCATAGCGGTTACCTCCACAGGTAAAACCGGTCCGGCAGGTGCAGCATCCATGCCGGCTACGCCAATGCCACCCCAAACCCGGCCAGCTGTATCGCCTTTCTTAACGCTGACCTGCTGCATGGCCCCTTGATCCATGGCCATGTGATCCATGGCCATGTGATCGTTGAGGGTGGCCATACCGCCCATCCGCTCATATATGTCGTAGCTGTATAGACCGACAAACAAAACAACTACTGCTGGGATGGCCGTCCAAACGATCTCCAGCGGCAGATTTCCCTCTATTGCCAGACCATCGCTGACATCGCCGCTGCGGCGCCTAAATCGAAACAAGCTGTAAACCAGCAGGATCACGATGCCGAGAAACAGCACGGTGCCAATGCTGAACAAAACCTTAAATAGATCGTCGTAGGTGGATGCGTTGCTGCTGGCGCCCAGCGGCAACACGTTGACGTTGTTGCCAACCCAAAGACCTGTCAGCACAAGGGCTGTGGTGGCCGTGAGCACAGCTAGGGCGGTGCGAATTGGCACGGTGCTGTTTGAGCTTCTGGTCAGCCTATGGGCATTGGCTGCGATGTGCGGCTCGATCCTTGCCTTAGTTGGCAAATCAACGCCTCAGGCGCTTGCAAGCAGGGCTGATGTTTTCACTTCGTGATCTGGGCAATTAAGAGTCCCTCGTTTTGAACAACTTGGTTAGCTTCTCTGGACTCCGGGATGGTCGTTTCCGTGACGACAAATCTCCAATCACCTCTAGCCCCAAGCTTTCGCAGCAGGCCAGACCCTGTTCTGACCCAGAAGCTCGCCCTGCTTGCCTCCCACCTAGTGGTGGCCTTGGTGGCCTTGGTTGGCATCGGCGGTGCCACCAGGGTGATGGAAGCGGGTTTGGCCTGTCCTGACTGGCCCCTCTGCTACGGCCGCCTCCTGCCAGGTCGTCAGATGAATCTGCAGGTGTTTTTGGAGTGGTTTCACCGCCTTGACGCTTTCGTGGTGGGAGTAGCCCTGCTGGTTCTTACGGCAGCGAGTTTTTTCTGGCGGCGCCGCCTGCCCGCTTGGTTGCCCTGGCTGGCTGCTGGGGCACTTTTTCTGGTGTTGGTTCAAGGGGCCCTGGGGGCTCTTACCGTCACTCAGCTTCTGGCTGCGCCCTTAGTTACTGCCCATCTCGCTACGGCCTTGCTGCTGGTTGCCCTTACAAGTGGCATCTACCAGCGTCTGGCAATGGTGAATAGGGCCTCGATCAGCCCTCCGCTTTGGTGGCAGCTGCTGGCGAGCTTGGCTCTGGTGCTGGTCTTAGCCCAGTGCCTGCTGGGTGGAACCATGGCCAGCCAGTGGGCGGCAGATCAGTGTTTTAGTGCTGGCAATGGCTGCCACTGGCTGCTGGCTCACCGCCAGCTCGCCATGACTGCAGCTGTTGCAGTGCTGGCCCTGGCAGCAGCAACACTGTTTTTGCCTCCAGGTCAGGGGCAACTGCCCGGCCTCGCCCAGGGAGCAGCCGTGTTGGTGCTGGCCCAGGTGAGCTTGGGCATTTGGACCTTGAAGCTCCAGCTGCAGGCGCCGCTGGTGACGATCGGCCACCAACTGCTGGCGGCCCTGCTGGTCGCTCTGCTTGCAGCGGTGCTTGCCCGCTCCCTTGGCAAATCAGGCCAGACCTTGCCCATGTCTCCAATGTCTTCCGAGGTGGCTCATGGTTAGTGCAACGATCACAGCTCCAATCGCCGTTGCCCCGGCGATCCGCCCCTCGGTGAAATTGCCGGCTTGGCTTGAAGTTGCCAAGCCCCGCCTCATACCGCTGCTGCTCGCTACCACCCTCGGTGGCATGGCCCTCAGCTCTGGCGATGCACCCACCGCCAGCACGATCATCTGCACCCTGGTGGGGGGCAGCCTGGCTTCGGCTGCGGCCGGTGTGCTCAATTGCCTCTGGGAACAGGATCTCGATGGGCGCATGCAGCGCACTAGCCGCCGGGCCCTGCCCTCTGGTCGTCTGGCCCAGCGCCAGGCCTTTGCCCTAGCCATTGGCCTCACCATCCTGTCGGTGGTGGTGCTGGTTATGGGCGTTAATCCGCTGGCTGCCAGCCTCTCCCTGCTGGGGCTCTGCAGCTATGTGCTGCTTTACACAGCCCTGCTCAAGCCGCGCACCAGTCAGAACATCGTGGTCGGCGGGGTCGCCGGAGCTATCCCGCCCTTGGTGGGAGCTGCCGCTGCCACCGGCTCCCTTGGCTGGGCTTCCTGGTGGTTGTTTTCCCTGGTGATGTTGTGGACGCCAGCCCACTTCTGGGCCCTGGCCCTGCTGCTCAAGGACGATTACCGCTCCGTGGGCATTCCGATGCTGCCGGTGGTCAAGGGCGTGGCGGTGACGACCCGGGCTATCAGCCATTACGCCTGGGCCACCGTTGGCTTCAGCCTGCTTGGGATAGTGGCGCTGCCAACAGGCGGCTTGCTTTATGGCTTGATGGTGCTGCCCTTCAACGCCCGTCTGCTGCAGCTGAGCTCCCAGCTACGCAGCCAGCCTGACGAACCCCAACGGGCCAAGGCCATGTTCCGCTGGTCGATTTTCTATTTATTCGGCATCTGTGCGTTGCTTTTGTTGGCCCGCCTACCGCAGGCAGCTCTGCTCGGCCCCCAACTGTTCAACGTCCCCTTTGCTGCCTTGCCTAGATTGGTCGGCTGATTGGAGCGGCTTGAGTCGGTGATCGAACTGCAGCAGCTCTGCAAGCGCTACGGGGGCAAAAAGGCGGCAACTGCCGTCGTTGCCCTCGACAACCTTTCCCTGCAAGTGCCGGCCGGCAGCCTCTATGGCCTGCTTGGTCCTAACGGTGCCGGTAAGACGACCGCCTTGCGCATCCTTTGCACCCTGCTGGCCCCTGACAGCGGCAGCGTTCGGGTAGGCAGCGTTGATGCCCTGGCCGAGCCCCGGGCGGTGCGTCGCTTGTTGGGCTACGTGGCCCAGGAGGTGGCAATCGACAAGATCCTCACCGGCCGCGAACTGCTGCAGCTGCAGGGTGATCTCTATCACCTGGCCCCAGCTGCCCGGAACCGGCGCATGGACGAGCTGATCGAGCTGCTCGGCATGGCCGAGTGGATTGATCGGCGGTGCGGTAGCTACTCGGGCGGGATGCGGCGCCGGCTCGATCTGGCCGCTGGCCTGTTGCACAGCCCCCAGGTGTTGGTGCTCGATGAGCCCACCGTCGGCCTTGATATCGAGAGTCGCGCGGCGATCTGGTCTGTGTTGCGCCAGCTACGCGATGGCGGCACAACTGTCCTGCTTAGCAGCCACTACTTAGAGGAGGTTGATGCCCTGGCTGACCATCTGGCTATCATCGAGGCTGGCAAGGTCATCGCCGAAGGCGCTCCTGCTGTGCTCAAGGCCGCCTTGGGTGGCGATCGAGTGACCTTGAGGGTGCGCGAATTCAGTGATGCCGACGAGGCTGAGCGGGTGCGCAGCTTGCTGAACGAATGCGCCGGGGTACGCCAGGTGGTGGTGAACCGGGCCCAGGGCTACTCCCTGAATCTGGTGATTGAGCACGACGGCGTTGTCGAGCAGCTGCGCCGCCAATTGGCGGCAGCCGACCTGCCGGTTTTCGCCCTCGCCCAGAGCCGCCCCAGCCTCGATGATGTCTATCTCCAGGCCACCGGCCGCACCCTGATGGACGCGGAGCTGGCGGTGGCCGGCAGCCGTGATCCCAAGGCTGAACGCAAAGCGAGCATGTGATGACCACAACCCTTCCAGGCCCCCAACCCGAGGCATCCGCCTTGGCCGAGATCAGTCAAGAAACCCTGGCCCTCACGCGTCGTTTGTTCGTACAGCTGCAGCGCCGGCCTTCCACCTTGGTGGCGGGGGTGCTGCAGCCCCTGATCTGGCTGGTGTTGTTTGGCGCCCTGTTTGCCAAGGCTCCGGCGGGCCTGCTGCCTGGCGGCATCAGCTACGGCCGCTTCCTTGGCGCAGGTGTGATCGTGTTCACGGCCTTCAGTGCGGCCCTTAACGCCGGCCTGCCGTTGATGTTTGACCGCGAATTCGGCTTCCTCAACCGGTTGCTAGTGGCGCCACTGCGCTCGCGCAGCTCGATCGTGTTCGCCTCGGTGCTCTACATCACCACTCTGAGCTTGGTGCAGAGCCTGGCGATCATGGGCACTGCCGCTTTGCTGGGTTACGGCTGGCCTGGTGCAGCTGGGCTGCTGCTGGTATTAGTCACCTTGCTGCTGTTGGTATTTGCAGTAACAGCCTTGAGTTTGGGGCTTGCTTTTGCGCTGCCAGGCCACATTGAGCTGATTGCGGTGATCTTTGTGGCCAACCTGCCACTGCTGTTTGCCAGCACCGCTTTGGCTCCGTTGTCGTTCATGCCGGCCTGGCTGGGCTGGCTAGCGGCCCTTAATCCCCTTACCTTCGCGATAGAACCGATTCGTGCCGCCTATGCGGGACAGGTCTCTCTCACCGCAGTGGTGCTGGAGGCCCCCTACGGCCAGCTCAGCAGCGCCACCTGCCTAGGGGTGCTCGCCTTGCTGGCCGCCGGGTTGTTCCTGCTGATTCGGCCGCTTTTGGATCGCAAGCTCACCTAGCAAGTCCTTTCGTGACGCAGCCCTCCAGATTCCCCCCGTCCGATCGTCCCGACTTAGGAGACCGCTTGCTGGCGGCGGTTGCAGAGCGGGATCAGGCCATGGCCCAGCGTCTGGTGCAGCAGTGGGCGCACCGCCGGGGGCTGGCTGCCCTCGAAGCCCTGATCGCCGGCCCTCTGTGTGTGGGCCAAGGAGTAGGGGCGGCTGAGTGGCTGCGCTCCCAGGCTGGCCTGGAAACCAACCTTCAGCCCAGCGTGCAACCAACTATGCAATTAGTTGAGCAACTAGTTGAGCAACCAGTTGAGCAACGGGCTGTGCTGGCCCTTGTGCAGGATGCCCTGGCTCCGGCAGCTCGCAATGCAGCCCCTGCGCCCTTTGCCCACGCTTCCCTGCGGGCCTGGTTGCCGGATGCTGAAGAGCTCAATGACTTTGCCCTTCCCCTGGCCAGCTGAGTGAAACCCTACGGTCTGATTGTGTCGGTGCAGGCCCCCGAGGGCTCACCAATGCGCGATCCCGATGTGATCGCCGCCATGGCAGATGCCAGTTTGCGCAATGGCGCCTCTGGGGTGCGTCTGGAAAGTCCAGAGCACATCGGCGCTGTTCGTCAGCGCTGCCCAACCGCCCTGATCGTGGGCCTATGGAAGCGCAGCTATCCAGACAGCTCGGTGTACATCACCCCGGGGTGGGAGGAGATTCGTGCGGTTTGGGCTGCTGGTGCCGATGTGGTGGCGATTGATGCCACCGAGCGCCATCGCCCCGGGGGTGAAAATTTGGAGGGTCTGATCGCCCGCGCCCAGCGCGAGCTTGGTGCTGCGCTGATGGCAGATGTGGACAGCGTTGCCAATGGCCTGCGTGCCGCCGAGTTGGGTTGCACCTGGGTCGGCACCACCCTTTATGGCTACACGGAATCAACCTCAGGCCAGAGGCCACCAGCCTGGGATCTATTGCCCCTGCTGCGGCAGCAATTACCCGCCGAGGTGAGCCTGATCTGCGAGGGTGGCATATCAAGCCCCCAGCAGGCCCGCCAAGCTCTCGACCTCGGCGCTGATGCCGTGGTTGTGGGCACGGCAATCACCGGGGTCGATTTGCAGGTTGCTGCCTATGTACGGGATGTACTGGGCGGCTGAGCAGCCTGGGATCACATCATCCCGGGCATGCCCATGCCACCCATTCCGCCCATTCCTCCCATGTCACCGCCGGGGGCTGCTTCGGGTTCGGGCTTATCGGCGATCACAACCTCGGTGGTGATCAGCATCGAGGCGATAGAGACCGCATCTTGAAGGGCTAGGCGCACCACCTTGGCCGCATCGAGAATGCCAGCTGCCAGCAGGTCTTCGTAGACGCCGGTGAGGGCGTTGTAGCCCTTGCCCAGCCGCAGGATCTCAGCTGCCACCACGGCGCCATCGGCACCGGAGTTGTGGGCGATCTGGCGCACGGGCTCGGCTAGGGCCCGTTTGACGATCTCGACGCCGGTGCGCTCGTCGCCCTGGCAGCTAGCCGCCAGGCTACTCAGCCCTTCGGCCAGCTCCAACAGGGTGCAGCCGCCACCAGCAATGATTCCCTCCTCCACCGCAGCGCGGGTGGCGTTGAGGGCGTCTTCGATGCGCAGTTTGCGGTTCTTGAGCTCGGTTTCGGTGGGAGCACCCACCTTGATCACGGCAACCCCTCCGGCCAGTTTGGCGATCCGCTCTTGCAGTTTTTCGCGGTCGTAATCGGACTCGGTGTTGTCGAGCTCGCGCTTGATTGAGGCCACCCGATCAGCTACCGCTGCCTGGTGCTCACCGCTGGCCACGATCGTGGTGCTGTCCTTGGTGATGGTGATGCGGCGGGCCTGACCGAGCTCGGCTAGGCCGGTCTTGTCCAGGGTCATGGCCTGGTCTTCGCTCACGACCGTGGCGCCGGTGAGTACGGCGATGTCGCCAAGCATGGCCTTGCGGCGATCCCCGAAGCCAGGGGCCCGCACTGCTGCAACCTGCAATACGCCCCGGTTTTTGTTCACCACCAGCGTGGCGAGAGCTTCGCCCTCCACTTCTTCCGCCAGGATCAGTAGGGGCCTGCCGCCCTTGGAAACCGCCTCCAGCACGGGCACCAGGTCAGTGATGGTGCTGATTTTGCGGTCGGTGATCAGGATCAGGGCATTTTCAAAGACGCATTCGCGCCTCTCCTGGTCGGTGACGAAGTAGGGGGAGCTGTAGCCACGGTCGAAGGCCATGCCCTCGGTGATCTCCAGTTCGGTGGCTAAGGAGGTGGATTCCTCAACGGTGATGACGCCGTCAGCGCTCACCTTGCCCATGGCTTCGGCGATCATCCGGCCGATCTCTTCGTCGTTGCCGGAGCTCACCTCGGCTACCTGGCGAATCGCTTCACCGGCGACGGGCTGGGCCCTCTCGGCGATGCCCGCCACGATCTGGGCTGTGGCCTTTTCCATGCCGCGGCGTAACCCGACCGGGCTGGCGCCGGCAGCCACGTTTCTGAGACCTTCGCGGACCAGCGCCTGGGCCAGCAGGGTGGCAGTGGTGGTGCCGTCGCCGGCGGTGTCCTTGGTCTTGCTGGCTACCTGCTGCATCAGCTTGGCGCCAACGTTTTCGAAGGGATCTTCGAGTTCGATCTCCCTGGCGATGGTGACGCCGTCATTAACGATCTCGGGCGCGCCGAATTTCTTTTCGAGCACCACGTTGCGGCCGCGGGGGCCGATGGTGACCTTCACCGCGTTGGCCAGAGCGTTTACACCCCGCTCAAGGGCGCCACGGGAGGCATCCGAAAAGCTGATCAGCTTGGCCATGAAAACGTTGAACACTCAGTTGTGCCAGGGTCCCACAGCGGACCACCGCCAGGCCAACGGAGCGGGGTGGGGAAAGCCGAATCAAGCTGCTGCTTTGGGCTACTTATTCGCTCCAGCCTCGATAGGGTTCAGCAATGGAGGATTTGCTGCAAACAGCACTGGAGAGCGCGGACGAAGCCATTTCGCTGGATCCGGGCTCCACTGCTAACGCCATGGTGTTTGTGCTCGTGGCGGCGGCTGGGGTGTTGATGGCCTTGGTTTATGTGCCGGTGAGGCTGTTTTTGACAATCACCGCCCGCAGTCGCCGCCTGCGCCTGTTGCAACGGATTCGCCGGCTGCGCGAGGAGTTGGCTCAGCCGCTCACAAACTCTTAACGCATCACCATGCCGCCATCCACCTGCAGCACCTGGCCGGTGATGTAGGCAGCAGCCGGGTCGGCGGCCAGAAAGCGCACTGCACCGGCTACTTCGCTGGCGCTGCCCATCCTCCCCAGGGGAATCGCAGCCAGGATCGGTTCTTTGTCGAGTTCGGCGGTCATGTCGCTCTCGATGAATCCTGGGGCAACAGCATTGACCGTGACCCCCCGGGCTGCAAATTCAGCCGCATTGCTGCGGGTGAGGCCGATCACCCCGGCCTTGGCGGCGCTGTAGTTGGCCTGGCCTGGATTGCCCATCAGGGCCACCACTGAGGTGATGTTGATGATGCGGCCGCTGCGGGCCTTGAGCATGGCCCGGCTCACAGCGCGGGTGCACAGAAAAACGCCGGTGAGATTGAGGTTGATCACGCTCTGCCAGTCGGCGGTTTTCATCCGCATCAGCAGACCGTCGCGGGTGATGCCGGCGTTGTTAACCAACACGTCGAGCCGGCCGCCCTTATCAAGCACCGCTTTGACCATGGCGTCGACCTGCTCTTCATCGGCTACATCGGCCCGATGGCTCCAGGCTTCGCCCCCGGCAGCAGTGATCTCAGCCACGACCGCTTCGGCGGCGTCGGGGGAGCTGGCGTAATTCACCACTACTTGGGCGCCGGCGGCTGCCAGATCAAGGGCGATGGCGCGACCGATACCCCGGCTGGCTCCTGTAACCAGGGCCACTTGGCCGGCCAGGGGGGCTGGGCTGGACATCACGGCACTCGACATCGCGGCACTGGGGTTTGTGGCGCTGATCGTATGGCCTGACTATCCCCCGAAACCCAATTATCCCAGTCCCAGGGCGGCGAGCACCTCGGCGTCGCCAAGTTGGCTGAGGTTGGCGGCGCTGCCGAGGCCCTGCACCCCAGCACGGCTGGGCAGACTGGCGGGATCCCGGCCCAGGGCCACCAGCGGCAGGCCAAGCAGCAGGGCTAATTCGCTGGCTACGGGGTCGCTGGCTAGCACCACATCGGCACTGGCGATCTGGGCGGCGCGCTTACGCATATCTCCAGCCCCAGTGCCAGCTAGTGCTGGCACGGTCCGCAGGTTGGGCAGCTTGCAGCGGATCTTGGCGGGTAGGTCTTGCCATTGCTGGGCTGGCCAGTCGCCACCAGCACCGGAGGGGGCCAGCAGCAGGGCCGGTCCATCGCCACTAGGTAGGGCCGCGCTGGCGGCCTCCAGGTCGGCAGGGGCGATTGGCAACCGGAAAGAATCAGCCTCGAGCCGCACCCCTATGGGCCGTAGGAAGGCTTCAAAGGCTTGGTTGGCCCAGCCGCCCTCGATGGGGGTGATCCGCTCGGTGGCGGAGAAGCCACCGCTGGCAACCCTGGTGGGGATGTGGCTCATCGACAGCATCAGATCCATCTGGCGGCTGGGGGCCAGGTTGAGGCTCACCTGAAAATCAGGCTCCCGCACCGAACCCATCAAGTTGGCCCAATCGGCCAGGGTTGCCTGCTCGTAGGTGAAGGGCATGGCCCGTTCCACGGCGGGATGCAGGGACCAAAGGGGCACAGCCGCTAACGGACACACCACCTGGACGTCGGCATGGAGTTGGTCGGCAACGGCGGCAACGGCGGCAAAACTCTGCAGCTGCTGGCTGCTGCCGCCCGGAATCAGAAACAGGGCGCGCATCGCAGACGACACAGGTTCGGCGGCCTGATTGTATGGATCAGATTCGGATTGACCCGTCTCGCGGGAGTCGCTTGTGCATTTGCTGATCGCCGCAGCCGGCAGCGGCCGCCGCATGGGGGCCACTGGCAACAAGCTGCTGTTGCCAGTGGCGGGGCGGTCGGTGCTGGCCTGGACCCTCGATGCGGCCCTCGCCTGCCCCGCCATTAGCTGGATCGGCATCGTGGGCCAGCCCGTTGATGCAGCCGCGATCGCGGCGATCGTGGCCGAAGCTCACCCTGACCTGCCGGTGCAGTGGATTGAGGGTGGTGACACCCGTCAGGAGTCGGTGAGCCGGGGGCTGGCGGCCCTGCCGGCAGCTGCTGTTGGGGTCCTGATCCACGACGGGGCTCGCTGTCTTGTTGAGCCGGAGCTGCTGGCCCGCTGTGCCGCTGCGGTGCAGCAAGGCGCAGCTGTGATCGCCGCCACCCCCGTAACAGACACGATCAAGCAGGTGGATGGAGCTGGCACCATCACGGCCACCCCAGATCGCAGCTGGTTGTGGGCAGCCCAAACTCCTCAGGGTTTTCCGGTGCAGCAGCTGCGGGCTGCCCATGCAACCGCCACCGAGCAGGGCTGGAGCGTCACCGACGATGCGGCCCTGTTTGAGCGGCTGGGTTTGGCGGTGCAGGTGTTGGAGGCGCCTGCCTCCAACATCAAGCTCACCACCCCCTTCGATCTCACCGTGGCAGCGGCGGTCCTTGCTTCGCGCTGCTGATCCGCAGCTGGCCGCTGCTGCCATCGAGCTCGGCCCAGGCACCTAGGGGTAGGGCCGCATTGCCGGCCACATGACCCACGGGCAAGTTGCTCACCACCGGGATGCCGAGATCGCTCGTGCGCTCGCGTAGCACCTGCTCGAGGCTGAACCGATCTGCCTCGGCCGTGCTGTCATCGCAGTCAGTGAACTGACCCAGGCCGATACCGGCCAGCTGCTGCAGCCCACCGCCTAGCCGCCAGTGGGTGAGCATGCGCTCGATTCGGTAAGGCGCTTCGCCCACGTCTTCGAGCACCAAGATGGTGCCGCGCAGATCCGGCATATACGGCGTACCCAGCAGGTGGGTGGCCACGGTGAGGTTGGCTGCCAGCAGGGGGCCTGCGGCGCTGCCACCACACCAGCTCTCGCCCTGAAGGTCGCCCAGGGGTTCGCCAAACAACAGGGACCGCAGCCGCTCCTTGCTCCAGGCGGGTTCGGCGGCCAGGGTGGTGAGCAGCGGCCCGTGGATGGCTCCTCCCTGCCCCTGGGCTACTTGGGCCCAGAGCAGGGAGGTGACGTCGGAGAAACCAAGCAGCCAGCGAGCTGGCAGGGCCAGGGGGGCTTCTAGCAACCGGGCCGCACCCCAGCCACCCCGCACACAGGCCAGCAGTTCGGCGCCCCGCCTGGCGGCCGCTTCCAGGTCGCCGCGGCGCTGTTGGTCTTGACCGGCCAGATAGCCCCACTGGCGCCCGTGCAGCGGCGTGCGCTCCACCTCCAGCCCCCAGCTCTCGAGCACGGCAATGCCCGTCTCCAGGCGCGCCAAGGCGTCGTCGCCCAGCAGGGCTGAGCTTGCCGCCACCAGCTGAACCCGATCCCCTGGCCGCAGCGGTGAGGGCTGAGGTGTGACCTGGCTCATGGCAGTTGCCCCAGCACTAGGGCAAGCAGCAGCAGCCCTCCCAGCTGCACCTGGCGGCTGAAGTGGCGGCCGTAGGCGGAGCGGGGCAGATTGGGGTGGCGCAGCAGGGCGGCTTCGCGCTGCATGCCAGCTGCTGCCAGCAGACCCAACGGCCAGCTGATCCAGCCGCAGCCCTGCAGACCGGCGGCTAGCCCCAGGGCCAGGGCGGCCAGGCCGTAGCTGATCGCCACCGCCAGGGGGGCCCGGCTGCCCAGGCTGAGGGCACTGCTGCGCACGCCGATGGCCCGGTCGTCATCCCGGTCGGCCATGGCGTACACCGTGTCGAAGCCGAAGGTCCAAAGCAAGGTGGCCAGCCACACCAGGGCCAGGGGCCAGCCGCCGGCCAGGGAGCCGGTGGTAGCGGCCCAGGGGATCAGCACCGCAAAGCCCCAGCAGAGGGCCAGCACCAGTTGGGGGTAACCAAACCAGCGTTTAGCCGAGGGGTAGAGCAGCACCGGTGGCAGGGCCGCGATTGCTAGCAGCAGGCAGAGGTTGCGACTGGCGGCGGGCAACCCCCACATCAGCACCAGCAGCACTGCCAAGGCGACAACCAGGCTGAGCAGCAGCAGGCCTATCGCCTCGCCAACGCCAACGCGGCCATCGGCTAGGGGACGGCTGCGGGTGCGCTCCACTAAGGGGTCAATGCGGCGGTCCCAGAGATCGTTGGCGATGCAGCCGGCCGCGCTCACCGCCAGTCCTCCCAGCACGATTAATCCCACTAACAGCGCCGCCGGTGGGGCGTTTGGGGTGAGCCAGAGGCTCCAGCCAGCTGGAATCAGCAGGATCAGGCGGCCACTGGGCTTGTGCCAGCGCACCAGCTCCAGCCAGACCCCCAGACGGGTGCCGCGCGTCGAGTTGGCCATGCCCCCTTTTCGTCGTGCCGCACCCTAGGTGTGCCGGTGGGATGGGCTGTGGGTGGCAAAGTAACGCCCCTGCGGCAGTTGCCGAGCTCGATGGTTCAGGCCCCCAACCTTCAGCAGGCCGGTCGCCGCCGGGTGGCTGCGATCGACATCGGCACCAACTCGATTCACCTGCTGGTGGCAGAGGTGGATCCGGAGCTGAGCAGTTTCAGTGTGGTGCTGGCTGAGAAGGCCACCACCCGGCTCGGTGAAAGGGATCCCCATAGCGGTGACCTCAGTGCCGAGGCGATCGAGCGGGCTTTCCGCACCCTGCGCCACGATCGTGATCTGGCCCTTAGTCATGGGGTGGATCAGATCGTCACGGCTGCCACCAGCGCCGTGCGGGAGGCCCCCAACGGCCGGGATTTTTTGGTGGCGCTGCAGG